>NZ_JADPJR010000048.1:0-150286 GCF_023073535.1 Bradyrhizobium sp. 179
GACCAGCTCCGACGACCCGAGCGCTCCCAGCAGAGCACGCCGATCAAAGGGGTCCCTTTTGGATGCCGATAGGGGGTCCCAGTCGAACGCCGATTGACAAACCAGAACATTGGCGTTTCTGTTAGCGGCTCGATGAGCGGTTCCGCAACCTCCAACAACACTGGGGGCGGCGCGCACAACAACGTGCAGCCAACGATTGTGCTGAATTACCTTCTGAGGATCATCTGATAGTGGCACGCAAGGTCAAGAAAGTCGGTATCCCTGCCCGCGCCAAGAAGTAAGGCCGCCTCTATGGCCTGTCATGGTTCACGGTGGCGGGCTGGATTAAGCGCCCCGCCTCAGTGTTAGTCTAGTATGGTCGAAATGATCCTCATACTGGCAACTGGCGGCATAACGGTGTGCGCGGCGATCATCGCCGCATTCGAGATCAAGGCAGCGATGGATCGTAGACGCCTGAAAAGGTAACGCCCCTCGCGCAACCCTTCCAATTCCTGAGGGAACGGTCGCACTCGAAATTCCAAGGGGATGTCGGGAAAGAGCCATGCCGCGTTGAAGGCATGGCTTGAGCTGATGGTTGAGCTTGCCGCGCCTTCCTCAGACGGGCCAGAGTCAAAGCCATGATGGGACATAATGGGAGAGGCCGCCCACTGAGGCGGCCTCGATTCATCTTGCGGTGGAGCTTTTCGATTAGCTTCCGCTGCTCCTCGATGTCCTCGCGAACCATCTGACGCATTTCCTCGTCCGGAGGCAGCTTCTCGCTGGCGGCGGGCTTCTTTGGCGGTTCCTTGTCTGTGATTTTAGCGCCTTTTGGAGCCTAGCACAGAAGGTTATTTGGGTGGCTGCAAGCCGGGGGAATTAATCCAGTTGCTAAGATGGGCACCGGTCTCTGCAATCCTGGCTCGCTTCAACAATCCCTCGCGTTCTCTACCTGCGGGTAATTGGCTGGCACGCTCCTTGAGCTTGGCGGCCTGTTCGGCCATCCGTTCTTCAAGGGAGCGGGTCTGCTTTATTCTGCGGCGACGCTCGGTCACGGCGCGCCTCCCATGAACATTGAAGATGACTCCAAAACGACGTTGCCAAAATTCGGTTCCGTGAGTGAAACTAGGACACTCCCCACTTGGGACACTAGGGGTTAAATACGGACAGTACCCCGCCCCTCGGGTGGGGGTCACGGCTAGCGGGGTCAAAAGCAAGGGCCGCTGCTCTGGAACAGCGGCCCTACCGGGTTATAATAAAATTCGGGATGAAAGGCGCCAGCCCCGGTGAAGGGATGGTCAATTGCGGTCGATGTTCCCGCACCATCAAATGTGAATCCCATGACATTTTGCTAGGAACGACCCCGGGCATCCGGGGGCTGGCCTGCGGACGCACCAGGGCCGCCCGACGCACCACCACGTACGCGGCGCGCCGCTGAATATCGTCGCCCTCAACACGTAGAGGCGGCGTCTCAAATGATATGCAACCAGATTAAATTCGACCGTGCGAGTTCTGCGGGCTTATCCCGATCAGAGGGAGTTCATAGCTCCCTTCCCATTGCTGGGTGCGTCCGGTTCTTCACCTTGATCCAGTGCTTCTGCCGGCCGCCACGATACGGCCGCTCGCGGTGCTTCGAAACCAAGCCCTCAAGGCCCATACGGCACGCCGCGCGGTACAAGTCAGGTCCGATCTCGCCGCGCTCGAAAGGAGCCACGGTGATGCCGTCCGGTCGTCGCGCCAGTAGCCTCTCCAGTTTTGTCTTCCGCAGGTGCAGCGGCAAATCGCGCAGGTCGTCGCCACCAAGAGCCAGCACGTCAAAAGCATAGAGCTGGACTTCATTATCGTGCTTGCGAGAGTGCAGGCCGTTGAAATCAGAGATGCCGTCGACGCCTAGGATCACGGCTTCACCATCGACGACGAAGTGCGTCTCCTGGTTCTTCAGCGCGGCCTCAGCGATCCAGGGATAGCGCTTGGTCCAGTCGGTCCCATTGCGAGACAGCAGACGCACGCGCTTGTCCTCCCGAATGACCAGCATTCGGTAGCCATCGTGCTTTACTTCATGGAGCCAGTCGGGCGCTGACGGGACCTGCTTGCCGGCGGTCGCCAGGCAGAGCTCGTACGCCATACGCATGGGCGAAAGATAAGGAAGTTCGGAGCTTTTTACGAGTCGGGAACAAGTGGCAATTTCGGCAATTGGGGTCTCTGCTCCGGTGTGCCCAAGAGCTCCGGAGCAGACCCTAGCGGCCTCGGCTGCGCCCAGCTGCTGAGGCCGCTTTTTTGTGGGCTACTGCCCCGTTGCCGCTGCCGTGATTTGGGAGTCTCCGCGGCCCGCGATAGTATGGCAGCCATTCTCACCTTTGGTTGTTTTTGGCCACGGAGCCGGAAAATGATTACCCCCGCAGCCTGCCAAGAAGCAGCAGAGCATTACAAAGCACTTTCCAGAGTACCGGGTATTTCCGCGGCTCGAATGTCCCTTTTGAAGAACATCGCGAGGAGCTTCGCCGGCTTAGCCACCCAGTTGGATAGACTAGCAGCACTCACGAGAGACGAAGGGCGGCGGCGTTAAACGATCCGCCTCACTTGGCTGCTTCAAGCGGACTCGAGATCGCGAGTTGCGGCGGCCTGCCGCTCGCGAAATCCGGCCTGACGTCGGCGCCCGCGTGGCCGTGCCGGCCGCGCAAATTGGTCTTGCGCATCTCCAGCGGCAGCGCGCGCAGGCCCTCGCCGCCCGCGAGCAGAGAAAGACACCACTCTGGTGGCTCTCGCAATTGAGGCCTTCAACGACTTGCTGAAGAAGCACCAGCGCGGCCGTTGAGACCGCCCCGCAGTCGGTTCTGCGGCAGCCGGCGGGAGAACGCACCGGCCGCGTCGGCGCGCGGCGAAGCGGCGGAAGGTGCTCAAAGGCTACTAGGAACCATCCAATAAAGGGGGAGTTCGTCCTCGAAGCACAATCCAAGAAGACAAGAGGGTGAGATGACGCGATCGGTGGAGGAGCTACGACGGGAGTCCGAACGTAACCGGGCGGAATTGGCGGCTACGGTGGAACGTCTCAAGCAGGGGATATCGGACACGACGCGGGATCTGGGTCACATGGTCTCGCCTCAACACGTTAAATCGGAAATGTCGGGCTACGTGAGCGACAAGGCCCAAGGCTGGGTCGAGGGGCTTAAACAGCAGGCGATGGATAACCCGATGCGCGCGGTCGCTGCCGGTACCGCCATAGCTGTGCCGCTGCTGCGACTGGCAAAAGGCGTGCCTCTGCCGCTGCTCATGATTGCTGCAGGCCTCGCTCTTACCTCCAAGACAGTGCGCGACCGGGCTGCTGGAGCGATATCGCCCGTGATGGATGGTGCCGGTCGGGTCATCGACCAGACTGCCGACAGAGTTCAGGAAGTGAGAAGTGGGGCGCAGGCGAAAATCTCCGAGTCCCAAGGACGTGCCGCTGGCGCAGTCAACGATGCGATAAATTCGGCCAAGACAGCCGCCCAAGACCTCAAGACCCGAGCGACGGAGACCGCAGGGACGATCGGTGACAAGATCACGGACGGGATGGACTCCATCAAGGATTCGGCCTCCGCCGCTCCGGAACAGGCACGTCAGATCATCAGTGACAACGCCGCGCTGATCGGAGGACTCGGTATCGCCATTGGCGCCATTATCGCGGCCGCCCTTCCCCAAACGAAGTTCGAAGACCGGGCCGCAGGGCCGGCGAGCGACAGCCTAAAGCGCGCTGCAGGCGAGGCCGCTCAGTCGGGATTCGAGGCAGCAAAGGATGCCACGTTGTCTGCGGCCGATGCCGCGACAAGAAGCGTGAGTGACGCTGACCTTGGGCGGCATGCAAGTCGAATGACCCGTAACCTGGCGGACAACCTCAAGGAAGCGGCCGCCGAGGTTGTTGACGCAGCATTCAGCCCTTCCCCAAAATCGAGCACTTGAGAGGCAAAGCATGAGCGATTCAGATGTGGTCAAACCGACCAACTTCAACAAAGGCAAGAGCAGCTCCTCCACGGGTCTGAAGGACCAGATCAGCGACGCAGGGGCCGAGATGAAGCAGCGAGCAGGGGAGGCCCTGCAGGCATCGGCGGACATGGCTCGGGACAAGTTCGGCGAAGCCGCCGATGCAGCCAAGAATGTAGCGAGCGGCACCGTCGACCAAGTTCAGGAACGGGCCCGGGAGCAGCAACAGACCGGTGCCGATTTCATCGAGCGCTTGGCGGGTAACTTCCGCCAGGCTGCCGGCGCATTCGAAACTGACGTGCCATTCGCCGCACGGGGAATCAATTCAGCGGCGGACTATGTGGAAGAAGCAGCTGCGAAGGTCCGCGATGGCAGCTTCCGGGAACTCGTCGATGGTGCGACCGATTTTGCGAAGCGGCAACCGGCGGCATTTCTCGGCTTATCTGTCTTGGCGGGCTTCGCGGCTGTGCGGTTCCTGAAGGCGTCTGGCGGGTCGTCGAGCTCGCCGCAGTCGAACTCGGGGACAGGCGAGAAAGCCGGCGGCTCCGGAGCCCGCACGGCGTATGCAGGCGGCTTCGGTTCGCAAGCCTCTGCTGGATACACCACGGGACAGCGGCAGAATCCTACTTCGGGCGGGGGCGGTGCATCATGAGCATCAAGCGCGACATCGAAACCGGGAAAAGCGATCTTTACAACGTCTCGGGCCTCGTCGGCGACGCTATGGCTCAGGTCGCGAAGCTTTTTCAGAATGAGGTCGATCTGGCGAAGGCCGAACTTGCCGAAAAGGTGCAAAAGCTCGGCGGAGCGTTGGGACTTCTGGTCGGTGGCGCGGTTCTGGTCATCCCCGCCATCGTGATGGCGCTGTTCGCGTTGTCATCAGCGTTGATAAGTGCCGGTTGGTCACCAGCATTGGCTTACCTGACATCGGCGATCGTCGCCGCCGCCATATCGGGCACTCTGTTTGCCGTCGGCATGAAGCGGTTGGACGCACGCACCCTCACGCCGCGGGAAACAATCCGCCAGCTCGAAAAGGACAAAGATACCGTGAAGGGAATGGTGCGATGAGCAGTGCGCAAACCGGTTTTTTTGACAGTCTACTCGCTGCCGCTAGAGAGAACCCGCTTTCCGCGGCGCTTATCGGAGGCGGAGCACTCTGGCTGCTTGTCGGCGACGAGAAACTGAAGGGCGCTGCGCAATCCGCCGCCAACGTCGCATCCGGTGTGGTCGATAGCGGCGCCAGCAATTTGAGGGCCGCAGCCTCGGGATTGCAGCGGACCGCGGCGCCGCCGACCGCACCTGAGATGGATCATGAAGGGGGCGTGGCCGGGAATTCACGCGAGGCAGCGCAAACGCCAACCGAGTCGATGTCTGAAGCAGTAGACGGAGTACGCGACCGGTTTGACGAGGGCGTTGCTTACGCCCGCGAACAGTTTGCTAAGATGGGCAATCCTCTGCCAGGGGGAGATACCTTAACGAAAGTGCAGTCGTCGCTCGGCGACCTGATGGAGCGCCAGCCGCTGGTCATCGGCGCGATCGGTTTGGCGATCGGTGCTGCTCTCGCAGGCGCGTTCAGAACGACCCAGACTGAAGACGACTACATCGGCGGGGTCAGCGACGAAGTGAAGAATGACCTGAGCAGACGCGGTACCGCTGTATCGAAAGCGCTGCGCGAAGCTGCTGATACGATCGCAGCCGAAGCGAGTGACATCGGAGCAGAAGCGGTCGATCGCATGAAGCAGGCGGGAACTGATGCCGCTCACGCTGCCAAGGAAAAGAGCAAGCAGAAGCAGTTGTGAGGGAGGGGCCGGTGGGCCCTCTCACGCGCTACTGCCCGTGGAGTTAGGAGTTGAACATGCGCCGCGGAATGCTTTGATGCCGGCTTTTAGGCAGCTCGCGAATTGATGGCGAAGCGAGGGCTGGGAAGTTTCCGGGGATTGTCTTTAGAGCAAGGAGCCGCAGATGGGTGAGGAACGAAAATCATCAAAAGCGGGGGAACGGGCCGCTCAGGGCTTGCGCGAAGCAGCTTCCAAGGAAGAAGCGAAAAACGAGAGCAAGATGGGGGACGATCTAGCTAGGGGCGCTGATCGTTTCGAAGAACGCTCTAAAAGCTCGGATGGAAAAACCGCAGAAGAGAAACAAAAAGATTAGATCCAAGCAGAAGACCCCTCGTCGCGACTTCCTGACGAGAGGCCTCCACAACTGGAGGCCTGTTACTCACGAAGGATAGATCTGCCCTCTCTAAAAGAGCGCGGTTAGACTCCTCTTAGGGCTTGGTAGTCGCCGACCTCCGCAGCGGCATTACCTTGTTTGCAGCCGTTGTCGGCGACCGCGAGGCCCTCCAGCGAGACCGCGTGCGCCTGCTGCACCGCGCCGCCCGGGCGAACGGACGCCGCTTCTCCGGCAGGTAGCGCGTGATCTCCGGAGAGCCATCGCGTTCAGGACCCGGTGCGGAGAGACGCCGCCCTTGCGGGCCATCTCGACGCCCCAGTGCATGTGATGGAGCTCGGGGATGGCTGAGGTGATGGCAGTCCTGCGCGCCCTGCGAGGAACGGCGTCACTGTCGGCTCGTTGGCGGCTGTGGGCGCAGGTTCAGGAGCCATCGCGATGTTGGAAACGAATGACCTGCTGGTGAACTGTCCTCGTTGCGGCGCGTGGCCGATGGCCGTCAGCTCCGGGAAGGATATGTCCGCGCAGCGCGAGATCGCCTTCAAATGTCCGAAGTGCGGCAGCGAGGAAAGCGGGCGGTTCCGTCGCGGGGTCCTCTCGCCGGTTTCGGCTCCTGGCGGTCGCGATGCCGCCTGAGCCGGCGCTGAAGGACGGATGACGCACGTGCGGCCGCGCGGGCGACACCACGTCTGCGCGGTTTGCGACGTCGACCTGCTGCACCGCAAGCGGGCCGACAGTCCATTGGGCCTCCCGCCAAGTAGTCCGGCGGGAGTCCGGCTCTAGCAGAGCCCCGTGGTCTGCCTCATCGTCCGCGCGAGATCCTCTTCTAGGAAAGGCTTGCAAAGGATTGGATGGCCGTGGCCATCGCCCTCTCGCCCCGACAACAGCAGGATTAGGAGGTCCGGCCGCAGATCCGCCGCCTTGTCCGCCAGTTCGTAGCCGTTCATTCCAGGCATGTTGAGGTCGGTGATGAGGACCTCGATCTCTCGGTTTTCGGACAGGAGTGCCAGCGCTTCGCCGCCGCTGCCGGCAGACACCACGTCGCACCCGAGATCCTCCAGCATCAGGGTCGTCACATCGAGTACCGACGGCTCGTCGTCGACGACGAGGACTACGCGGGCCATGCCAACCTCCAGCACCTGCTCTCCGGCCAACGCTGCGCCAATCCGGCCGTTCCCCGCCTCCCGCGCAGGGCTGGCCGGCTGACGGCCCTCGAACTTGACGTGGTAGCCGGTACGGCAGGGCCGCCGCCGGGGGAACGGCAGGCCGTCCGGGGACTTGATCCACCGGACCATTTCTGTTCGGAGATCGATCATGAAAGCAATTCTGGCCGCGGCGTGCGTCCTTGCGCTCGCCTCCATTTCGCCGGCGGAAGCCAAGGGCTGCATCAAGGGCGCCATCGTCGGCGGCGTCGCGGGCCACATGGCCGGACACGGCAAGCTCGGAGCTGCCGCCGGCTGCGCCATCGGCCATCACGAGGCCAACAAGCAGACCAATCCGAACAACTCGAACGCCCAGGCGCCGGCGCCTCAGAAGTAGCGCCCGAAATGGCGAGCCGCCGCCATGAAGATCCGGGCGCATTCGGAGAGTCACATCGTCGAGCTCGACGACGGCTCGCGCTGGCAGATCTTTCCGGGCGATCTCGATCTGACGCTGAACTGGAAGCCGGAGACGGCCATCGTCGTCGCTCCGGCCGAAGACGATCGCGCCTCGCATGTGCTGATCGGCGGCGGGGGCAGGGTGCGCGTCGTTCCTGAAGGCGAAAGCTGGCCCGCGCGTGAGGTCAAGAACGCGCTCAAGGACGGTTAGACCCGTCGATCGAGGTAGCCCCTAAGTGAACATCCGGAATTTCGCGGAGACGCCTGCTGCCGCATAGTCTGGGCATGACGCAGCCGGCCCTCTTTAAATGAACGTGCAGCACGAGGTGCACGACCGTTCGACGTCCTTGGCAGCGAAGATGCACGTCTCTGTATGCTGCCCTGCCTGCGGCTCACTTCATGTGGTCAACACGACATCAGGCAAGCTGCTCGGCGATCGGAGTGGCCCGCAGGCGCATGCCAAGGGCCCCGCCTGACTGAGGGTGGTCGTTCCGGGAGATTTCGGCAACGATGCCCCGAGGCGGCGTGCGCATTGGCTGGTCCAACGCGGCGGGCATGGGATCACCTGCCCGGAGCGGAGCAGCGGAACGTTCCCCCGGTGCGGCGGTTGGTGGCGATCGATTGAGGTTGCCAATGAAAGCAGCCATCGCGCGCCGGCGTTCGCGAGCACCCGTGGAAATCTCGGCCGGGACCTTCCTGGCGATGGTGTGCGCCGCGCTGGCTCTGTTGTGCCTCACGTCGCGCAGCGCCGCGGCGGACTGAGGCCGCTCCGATGCGAATCGCCCAGATCGCGCCGCTCGCGGAGAGCGTTCCCCCGAAGCTCTATGGCGGCACTGAAAGGGTCGTCGCCTGGCTCGTGGACGAGCTCGTCGAGCTCGGCCATGACGTGACCCTGTTTGCGAGCGGGGACTCCACCACGCGCGCAGAACTTCATCCGGTCTGGCCTCGCGCGCTGCGCCTGGGCCGTCCCCGCGTCGACCCGAATCTGGCCGCTGCGCTTCTGTTGGAGGCGATCTCCCGGCGTGCCCGGGAGTTCGACGTCATCCATTCGCATATCGATTGGCTGCACCTGCCGGTGCTGACGAGCCGTGGAATTCCGTTCGTCACCACCATGCACGGACGCCTGGATCTGCCCGGCATTCCCGAGGCGCTTCGTGAATTTCCGGACGCGTGCTTCGTCTCGATCTCCGATCACCAGCGCACCCCGATCCGAAGCGCGAATTGGTGCGGCACCGTCTATCACGGTCTGCCGGCGGGCCAGTTCCGTCCGTCATACGAACGGGGATCCTATCTGGCATTTCTCGGACGGCTCACGGCCGAGAAGGGACCGGAGGACGCCATCCGGATCGCCCGCGCCGCCGGGATGCCTTTGCGGATCGCGGCGAAGGTCCCGGGAGGAGAGGCGGCCTATTTCAAGAAGAATATCGAGCCTCAGATCGATGGAGCCGAGGTCCAGCTCGTCGGCGAGGTCGACGAGCGCGGAAAGCAGCCGTTTCTGTCGGGCGCTGCGGCCCTGCTGTTTCCGATCAAGTGGCCTGAGCCCTTCGGCCTGGTCATGATCGAGGCGATGGCCTGCGGCACGCCGGTGATCGCGTATCGGGCCGGATCGGTGCCGGAGGTCATGGATGAAGGCGTCACGGGCTTCATCGTCGAAAGCGAGGAGGACGCGGTCAGGGCCGTGAAGAACCTGGCCCGCATCGACCGGCGAACCGTGCGAGAGCGGTTCGAGGAACGCTTCACGTCGGAACGGATGGCACGCGCATATGTGCGGCACTACCAGAAGCTCGCCAGTATCGTCCCGCAGGTCGCCGCCGAACACCTCGGTACGCCCGCGTCTCCGCTCGCCCGGTGAGCGGCGCTGTTCAGCACGTCCGGCTACGGCTCGATAGAAGGAGGATTGCATGCGCCACCAGGAAAAGCGAGCGGCACCCGCGGCGGTGGTTCGCGTCCATCGCAAACAAGGCCTCCGAGGCGGCCGGCCGTGCATCGACCTTTGTTCTGGCCTGCGCGGTAGTTGTGATTTGGGCAATCACTGGACCTCTCTTCCACTTCTCGGACACTTGGCAGCTCGTCATCAACACAGGCACGACCATCGTGACCTTTCTGATGGTCTTCGATACAGAACTCCCAAAACCGGGACAGCGCTGCGATCCAGGTCAAGTTGGACGAGCTCATCCGGACCGGTAGCGTCCAAAATTCCTTCGTCGGCATCGAGCATCTCTCGGCCGACGAATTGGAGGAGTTGCAGCACCCGCTGCCAGGAGCGCGCCAAGGCGGTGGGGGCGGAGAGAAGAAGCTCAGGCAGACGCCGCCCACTCAGATCCCAGAACGATGCTGACGGCTAATAGCCCAGCGCAAAGAAGCGGCCTCGCCGCCACGGCAGGAACGCGCGAGGCAACGCGAAGCTCGAGTCGAAGGTAGCCGCAATCCGCGCTTCCGAATTGCTTCAGAGGAGGATTCACCATGAGGTCCATTGCGAGCGCGCTGGTCTTTGCTCTGGCGCTTTCCGCCCCCGTCGCACTTGCCCAGACCACGAAGCCGGACGTCTCCGGCGCTCCGAGTGCGCAGAACTCGGGTGCCGGCATAGCCGGCCAGGCGGGCAACAAGAATGGTCCGGCGGCAAAGGCGGGAGAGACCGTCGGCTCCGGCTCGACACTCAACCAGCAGAATCCCACGGTGCAGCAGCAGGACACGTCCAACATCAAGGGGCTGCCTGGCAACAAGAGCGGCCCGCCGGCCAAGAAGCCGGATCAGCAGTGACGTTGAAGCGAGGCGGTTGGCGTCGGAGGATTCCGCTAGTGCGGTGACGTCCGATTTCCGCCGCCGAGCTCTTTCACCATCCGCACGATCTCGTCCGGATGGAAGGGCTTCCTCAAGGTGCGGCTGCCCGGCACGGGGCGCGGTGTAGTGGGGGAGAAGCCGGTGGCGTAGATGACCGGCAAGTCCGGGTCGTGTTCGCGGCAACGCTCCGCGATCTGCCATCCGTCGACGTCCCCCGGCAGCCGGATGTCCGTGACGAGAACGTCCGCCGCGTGCCGCTTGCACCAGGCCAGCGCCTCCTCGCCCGTGCTCGCATGGATGACGTGATAGCCGGCGTCGCGCAGGGCTTCGACGACGAATTCGCGGATGAGAGGATCGTCCTCAACGAGAAGCACGCTCACTGGTCGCTCATCACGATGGCATTTGCTACGCAATGTCGAACGGCCCAAGCTGGTGGTCGTTCCCGGGGGCGATGGGGACAGCCGCATCGCGAGAGCGCCGCGCCGGAGTGGCGATGGGCGGCGCGCACCGGCCTCGTGGTCCGCATTCCTACGGACCGGACGCCACTTGCGGTTAACCGCGGTCGGCTACGATATTCCGTGTCATGGGCAGAGATTACGATCCTCGGTCGCAAGCGGAAGCGGCGATGAAGGAAGCCGTGCGCGCGGACGGCTTCGAGCGGCAGCGCTGGATCCAGATTGCGCAAGCTTGGCTCGAGATCGCCCGCATTCGTCCCGGCACCCACGGCGCGTCCGAGCAGCCGCTGGTCTAGTCCGTTTGCTCCGGGCATTCGGGGCAGGTGTCCCCGATCGATTCCAGGACATCGCGAACTTCGGCGGCGGCTTCATCCGGAGAGATGCCTTCCGGCGGATTCAGGCGGGCGATGTGGCTGGCCCGCTCGCGGGCGTGCGGATCGGCCCGCTCCTGCATCCACCCGTGCTCGTCGCATTCGCGGATGGCGCCGGCCTCCTGCAGCACAAAGATCGCCCAGCCGCGCAGTGTCCGGATCGCCGGCCGTTGTTCCTTCATCATCAGCATCGACATCGCTCCTGCCGGGACGAATCCTTGTGTCCCGCCTTTCGTTCCGGGCGGTTAGCACGCAGCAGGGATTCGCAATCGGCAGAGCAAAGGCTTGTCCACGTGTTCCGCAGCGCCTGTGCAGAACGCTACGTCGCCGGCGCGGGATCTTCCTTGACGCCGCGGGCGACGATCCGGAGCGTCCCGTCCGGCAGCGGCCGCTGAAGCTTCAGCGCTTCTTCCGCCGGCGCGGTCATCCAGGTCTCCACCTCTTCGGGCGTGGTCAGGATCACGGGCATGGCCTTCGGGTGGATGGCGAAGACCTCGGCATTCGCCTCGGTCGTCAGGGACGCATAAAGGTCGTTGGTCGTCTCGCCTTCCTTGACCTTCCGGACGGACGTCCACTCGGTCCAGATTCCGGCGAAGCAAGCGAGCGGGCGGGTCTCGTCGAGCGCGAACCAGACGTCTCCTCCTTCGGCCTTGTTGAACTCGCTGAAGGAGTTGAACGGCACCACGCAGCGGTGCTCGGCCCCCAGCCAGCGCGTCCAGTGTTTGCTCTTCACGTTCCGGATGTTAGTCGTGCCGCCGTCGGGCTCCAGCCGGAGCAATTCCTTGAAATCCACCGTCTTGCCCTTGGCCTGTAGCTTCTCGGTGCGCTTCTTCGTCGCGTCTATGAGCGCTTTCGACGACGACGGCATACCCCAGCGGGCAAGCGCGAGCTCCCGGCCGTCGGCTCCGGTCCGGATGATCAGCGCCTTGTAATCCGGAAACACGCCGGGCATCGGGGCGAGGTTGCCGACGTACTGGTTGACGACGCGGAACAGCGCCGAGATGGCAGCTTGGTTGGTCGTGATCGAGTACAAATTGCACATTCGTCAGGTCTCCGCAGCGGCCTGGCGAGGGCGCTGCGCCAACTGTAGCAGTGTGGCGGCAGGCCGGCGATTGGCCTTGGCGCACTTGCTGCAGCGGAGCCTGCTCGCTAGATCGTGGACGAAGGTTGTCGGGAGATGTCCACTTGTTCTGGCGGGACGTTGCCGGCGATTCACAAGCTGGCCTGACTTGACCGACTTGCCCGTTGGTGCGCCTATTAGGTTCTCAGATGGTCGATTGGCAATGAGGCGGGCCATGCGCAAAATGCTACGTTGGTTGTTGTTCGGCGGTACGGCATTGTCGACGATTGTACCTGCAACAGCGCAAACCTACGATCCCAAGTATCCGGTTTGCTTGCAAAGGTGGGTCTGGGGTGGCAGCACATATTTCGAGTGCAAATTTACGTCTTGGGATCAGTGTAAAGCAGCGGCGGCGGGACTGCCCGCCATGTGCTTGAACAATCCGTATTGGCCCCAAGCGTATTCCCGTTCCCAGAGTGGCCGCGCCAGATGATGGTGCTGCGTCGCCCCAGTGTTGCTTGACGACAATTGCAGTTTTATCACACCGCGGCGGCACGGATCATTGCCGCCCTTCGAACGTTCTGCCCTCCGCGATATTTCACGCTGAACGAAACTGCGACTGATCAAAGTTCCATGCGCAAGCAAGTGCAAGATCCTTGCACTCAATCCCGCAAACCTGATGCGCGCCGTCTGACGCGGCGGCAGAACGGCCGGTTCGGCGAGAGCTTCCGGGTGACCACGCGACGGAGGCCATTATGGATCAGGTGCGGAATATTAGGGCGGGGAACGGCTGAGCGCGTCGCAACCTGCTTTCAGTTCAAGGCTACATCGCTCCAGAGGGCGGACGAATACTAGCGCCTTCACAATCGAGCAAGCCTACCCTCCCTGTTCGCTCAAGAGTTTGACGAGCGGCACGCCGTGCTGATGCAAATGTGCGGCATCACTTTCGCCACGATCATTGCGGCTGCCGAGCAAAACACGACCGTCCTGAAAGCCGAAGTTAAATACGACTACAAGCACCTGCCGAATCTGGACGTCGAGGAGCTACGACAGACCTCAGCTAAAAGAATCCAACAAAAGCCGATCAAGCGAGGGCAGCTTCGCGACGATTCGTCAGGGGCATAGCCTGAAGGTCATAGGTGCAAATCCTGTCCCTGCAACCAACGCTTCCCTAGACTCTAGGGTTCAGCCGCCCTCTCGGAAATCCTGAGCAGGGCGGCGAGTTGGCCGTTAATGTCGATCTGCACGGGA
This sequence comes from Bradyrhizobium sp. 179, assembly GCF_023073535.1. NCBI lineage: Bacteria > Pseudomonadati > Pseudomonadota > Alphaproteobacteria > Hyphomicrobiales > Nitrobacteraceae > Bradyrhizobium > Bradyrhizobium sp. 179. The sequence goes on from NZ_JADPJR010000048.1 coordinate 13,616, forward strand.
AAAAGAGCGTTTAAATTCGTTTGGCGCTGTCCTGAAGGACTGTACAAACGTAACCCGACCTCGCGCCATTTTCAGGATGCAAGTCCATGCCAGATGAATTCACGTTTCAACGTTCGAAGCGTCTCACCGAGCTTTACGCTCGATTTCGCCAAGAGCTGGATTCCAGCGCGGTAGGCGGTTGCTTCATGCCCTACTCTTGGTGGACCCTTCCTGATCCGTTGCCGGTTGCCTGGTTGGCGTACAGCCTGATGTTGCAGGAGTATGCATCGGAGCTCGCGAACATCATCAACGACCTGGCCCATCACGTGCACCGGCTGCGGGGGCCACGGTCACAGCTCCTTTATCGGACGACGAGAAGCTTGAAGTTGCGCATGAATTTATTGGTATGCTGGGCACAGTCGCACTTGGCCACCCCTATGCAATCAAGTCGCGTTTTGCGTATGCGGCAGGGCACCTCTGTCACCAAGCAAACCGAGCCAAGAGCCCAGCGACCTGGGAAGACAATTTCCCGCTAAAAAACCTCTACCTCAACGACATCGAACCGTATTGCAAAGGGTGGAAGAAATACCGCCGCTTTAAGCTCCGCGTCGAACTGATCGCAGGCAGAGCGTTCAACGAGGAGTCAGATAATTTCCGACACAACTACAACCATGGATTCTCGTCCCGGTTTATGATCGGACTGACAGGAACGGTTAGCAGAACCGAGGGGGCGGCTGGTAGCATCAGGTACACGTTCGGAGGCAATGAGCCGCTCGATCTGGCTGAGATGGCTGACCTCCTCGAAAAGGAGCGCGACCAATGTTATCTCGCCTTCGTGCATTTCAGAAGCTGGTCGAGGAGGAGATTGCAGCAATACGGGCTTACGAGGCGAGCTCGCTGTAAACATGGTTCAGCAGATTCTGAGCGCAGCCGCTCGCCATCTGCAGCGCCTTAGCCTTTCGTCCCATCAAGGAAATTGTTGAGTAGGTTACAGCCCGGCTTTATTTACGCCCGGCTACAACCTAGAGTCACGGGCATTCAAGGGGGCATGAATGCTGACGAAGTTTATTTCCATCAAGAATATCGGGCGGTTTCGCAATTCCGCCGGTTCTCCAAATCCGCAATTGTTTAAGCATACGTTCATTTCGGGCGCCAACGGGTTTGGCAAAAGCACGCTGTGTGCCGTCCTGCGCTCCCTTCACACCGGGCAGTCCGATCAACTCATCGGCCGAAAATCGCTCGGGACCACGGAGGCCAGCAAGGTCGAACTTCTGTTTGATACGGGGGTCATCCGGTTCGATGGGGGGCGCTGGAGCGAAGCCAAGCCCTCCTTCGGCATCTTTGATGGCCTCTTTGTCGCAGAGAACGTTCACGCCGGTGAAGTCGTTGATGTTGCCCAGAAGCGGAACCTCTACCGGATCATCGTAGGAAGCGCCGGGGTCGGGCTGGCCGAACGCGACTCCGAGCTTGCCGCAGACAGTCGCGCCAGGACCACCGAGATTTCTGCTTCAACAAGGAGCTTACAGCCGCATCTCGGCACGGGAATGTCACTTGAGACATTCCTGAATCTGGAGGCTCAGGCGGACATCGACGCCGAAATTGACAGGCAAGAAGTCGAAGTGGCAGCCCTCTCTCAGATCGACACGATCCTTGCGCGCCCGGAATTGTCGACGTTCGACCTTCATATGATGCCATCGGGAATACAGGAAACGCTGCGCCGAACGCTTGATGGAATTGCCGATGATGCGGAGCGGATGATCGAAAAGCACTTCGCCGCTCACAACATGAAGAACGGTGGCGGCAACTGGGTGTCGACCGGCTTGAATTTCGCCAATGATGACTGTCCTTTTTGCGGGCAGGGGATCGCCGGGCTACCGCTTGTAAAAGCTTTCCGCGCCGTTTTCAGCGACGAATACGCTCGGCTGCACAAGGACGTATCGGCTCTGCGAGAGCGTACTGCGTCGGATTTCGGGGGAGGCTTCATCGCGACCCAGGCCGCAAAGGCTGAGCGCAACAGTTCCGGCGGCGAATTCTGGAAGGAGTACCTTGCGTTTGAGTGGGACAGCCTCAAGCTGCCGCCGGCATTTGAGGACGCGGTCCGAAACCTTCGCCAAGCACTGCTTGACCTGCTTGATCGTAAGGCGCGCGCTCCCTTGGAGGTGGTTGACATTCCTCCCACTTGCGAAGCTGCCGTTGAATCCTATCGCAAGGTTTTTGAAGATCTGGCCGAACTTAATGCAAGAGTCGCGCGGGCAAACGCTGCGATCGTCGCCAAGAAACAGGAGCTTGGCACGGCTGATCTTGAAGGGGCGAAGCGGCGTTTAAGCCACCTTGAGGCCGTGAAGGCCCGCCATACGCCGACCATTTTGACACTGTGCGACGAACACAACAGGTTGGTGGCAGAAAAGACGGCCATTGATGAAGAACGAGGTGCGATCCGGGCTGAACTCAACGAACATACAAGAACTGTCGTTGCGCCTTACCAGAACCGCATCAACGACCTTCTCGACCTGTTCAACGCCGGATTCAGAATCGCGCAAACCACCCACAGTTATCCAGGCGGTATCGCGAGCACATCGTATCAGCTCGTCATCAACGGCACCCCCGTTGACGTTGGCGGCAGCCGTACCCCGGAAACGCAACCGAGCTTCAAGAATACCCTCAGTGCCGGGGACAAGATGACCTTGGCTCTATCATTCTTCCTGGCGGGTCTGGAGCAGGATGCCGACCTAGCTTGTCAATCGGCTTCCAACTTTGACCCCTCATCGGCGTCCAATTTTGACCCCTTCGCGCGGCGGGTTTTGCTGGTAGCGCTCGTCTCGTCGGAGCTGGCCGGGATAGCGGAGGCGAGACGAGCGCGGGTGGCGTGATCGTCGTCTCGGCTCTTGAACCGCCAGCTATCGTTGCCGGTCTCGACGATGTCGCAGTGATGGGTCAATCGGTCGAGCAGCGCGGTGGTCATTTTGGCGTCGCCGAACACGCTCGGCCATTCGCCGAAAGCGAGATTGGTGGTCACGATGACGGAGGCGCGCTCATAGAGCCGGCTGACGAGGTGGAAGAGAAGCTGGCCACCGGACTGGGCGAAGGGCAAATAGCCGAGTTCATCCAGCACGATGAAGTCCATCCGGGTCAGATGCTCGGCGAGCCGTCCTTGCCGTTTGGCCGCGGCTGCACCTGCCGCTCGTACTCGAAGGAGGTCTCTCCCGACCTCAGCACCTTCCGAACCGTGTTCCGCGACACCTTCAGGTCACGGGCAATCTCCTTGATCGTCTTGCCCTTGATGAAGTGCTCGCGCCTAATCCGGGCAATCGTCTCCACGATCAGCATCCCCCACCACCTGCTTCGTTCCAAAGCAGGCAGCGCAACAGACCAATCTGTAGGGGGTCAATTTTGGACGCCGATCCCCCTGCTTAGGGGGTCAATATTGCAGGCCGAATGACAAACCGACCGGCTGCGTGCCGTACAGGCGCAATCGGAGGCTCGTGCCGCCGCCCAGCGCAAGACTGACATGCAACAACTCGCTGGCCGGTTCGAGGATGCGGTCGGAGAGATCATCGAGACGCTGTCGTCATCCTCGACCGAACTCGAGGCGGCCGCCAAGACTCTGAGCAGGACGGCCGAGAGCACCCAGCAGCGCTCCGGCATGGTCGTCGCGGCTTCAGAGGAAGCCTCGACCAACGTTCAATCGGTTGCTTCCGCGACCGAAGAGATGAGTTCATCAGTCACTGAAATCAGCCGCCAGGTGCAGGACGCAGCCAGGATTGCCGGCGCGGCAGTGGACCAGGCACAGAAAACCAACGATCGTGTCAACAAGCTGTCACAGGCGGCAACCCGCATTGGCGACGTGGTCGAACTGATCAATACGATCGCAGGACAGACTAACCTTTTGGCGCTGAACGCGACGATCGAAGCGGCGCGGGCCGGCGAGGCCGGACGCGGCTTCGCTGTCGTTGCTTCCGAAGTCAAGGCGCTCGCCGAACAGACCGCGAAGGCGACTGGGGAGATCAGTCATCAGATCACCGATATACAGGCGGCCACCCCGGATTCCGTCGTCGCGATCAAGGAAATCAGCGGCACGATCGGCCGGATCTCGGAAATTTCCTCCGCAATCGCATCCGCGGTCGAGGAACAGGGCGCGGCCACGCAAGAGATATCGCGCAACATCCAGCAGGCTGCGCAAGGTACCCATGAGGTCGCCTCCAATATCACGGAGGTGCAGCAGGGAGCCACGGAAACCGGTTCAGCCTCATGTCAGGTGCTCGCTTCGGCGCAAACGTTGTCAAACGACAGCGCGAGGTTAAAGACAGAGGTCGAGAAGTTCCTGACCACCGTACGCGCAGCTTGAGGTGCCTCTATGACAAGCACCTCAACATCAGCGAGTTACGCTGGCGTGGTCGCAGCCACAATCCGTGATGGGGCCTCCGAGTGGGCGGCTGCCAACATCGTCCCGCTGCCATTCAGTCGAGAGCGGTACCTGATTGTCCAGACCAGAACGGACTGCGAATTGCTGCGACGGAACGTCAATGTCGTTATCGAGTGCCTTAGAGCTCTCAATGGCCTGCTTGAAGGTGTGGATGACAGGTCGATACGTGAGGAATCTCAATCTCGGGTGGCGCGGCTGAACGAGCTGCTCGTGCTTCGGCTTGATCAGCTAACCGCCGCGGATCGCTTGCTGCAGGAGATGCTCCCTTACACCTGACCAGGACAGATTGTGCAGCACAATGGGCGCGTACGTTCGTCTTTCGACACCTCGATCTAGGTCTCGATAACATCGTGCCCCGTCGCGCGGAGCGCCGCAAGGAGACCGCTCGGCACCGCATACAGGAATAGGCGACGCGAACGAGATTACTTGATGCCAGGTAGCCCGCCGTCGCGAAGTCGCGCTTTACTGACCATGGCATCCTCGATCATGGATGCCAGCGCACCTTTATAGCTCGGGTTGGGCGCTAGAGACTGCCGCAGCAATGGCGCGCTCGACCTCTGAAGCCAACACGCTCAGGTGATCGGCAAGCCTCGCGAACAATTCTCTTTTTTGCAGGTCTATGACATCGCTGATCGATTTGCAGTCGGCGGCATCGTTGCGGAGCTTCTTCAACTGCTCATGCATCTCCCTCATCTTCTGTGTGCCCCGTCGGCACCCTCTGTTTCATTCAGTCGAGTTGATGGAGACGATCCTCGTCGTTGAGGACGACCCTGACCTCAGGACTTACGTCGCAGACGTATTGCGGGATCTCAACTACCGCGTTTTATCGGCCGGTACGGCGCAAGCTGCGCTGACCATCCTTTTACAACAAGATGAGCAGGTGAATCTGCTCCTCACAGACGTCGTGATGCCCGGCATAAACGGCCGTGAATTGGGCCGATGAGCCCGACAGATAAGACCAGAGCTTAAAATACTTTACATGACGGGTTATTCTCGAAATGCGGTCGTCTACCAAGGGCGGCTCGATGAAGGCGTTGATCTTCTGGAAAAGCCGGTTACCCAAGCGAAGTTGGCTCTCAAAGTTCGCGAAATGCTGGATCGGTCTGGCTCCTCTGTCTTGACCTAAGCCACTCGGGAGGGCGCGTCTGTCACAACGCCGGGCACTTCAACCAATATCGGCGGTTTCGGCCAGCCCTTGAGGCCATAGAGCGGCACTGCGAGGAGGCCGCCACAGCTCGCGCAGACCAGTTCATCTAGCTCAAGCAACCGGGCATCTACGCCACACCATCGGGCCATGCCCGACCGCGACAAAGAGCCTGTAAGAAAGCCAAGCCGTCTTGGTTGGACCAGGCGCGGCGCATCATCGAAGAGTACGGCGCCGACCTGCGGAGGATCACCAGAAGCTGTGTCGTAAGCTGAACTAGGGCCTCAGGTTGGCGACTCCTTCCAGCCACGTGTACTTCCGCTGTTGGCCCGACTCGGACCTCCGGCGCTGTCCGCCTTCGGACCGCTGCTAAGGGCATAGCAGACATCAACGATGGCGTTCGCGCGCTAGGACAACATTGATTGCACCGATGAGGGTGAGAACGGCACTCCGCGTTCGTTCACATAGCCGAGCTTGGCAAGCTCCTTAGCAATAGCACGCAAAGAACGCTGGCCTCCGTTCGGCGATCGGCGTCTGAGCCGCGGAGCCTCCTTCACCAACTGGGGATTAACCTCAGCCCATGACTTGCGACCCTCGACCTTGCCGACGACCGTTTGCGCTGGCGAGCCGCCTGCAACTTTGCGACCAGCCTAGCCTGCTCATACTGGTGAAATGCGCCGGCAATCTGTCTCATCATCAATCCGGGGGCAATCGGCGGAACGGGGTCCTCCAACTCCGAAGTCGATGAATCTGAGCCAGATCTTAGACTGGAGTACAACGGCCGTACGTAAACCACGGCGGGAAGCTCCGGACAGCCGGCGACGCTCGATAAGGCGTCTGGCATCGGCGCGGCAATTTCCATTTCCTTCGATTCATTTCCTAACCAACTGATTTACGAGTTCGTATTCATCTGAACGCAAATCGGCTGGAAACTGTGAATTGTCTCTCACGAGCACCCGGGGTCTAAGCTTATCGTAGGTAGGCAGCGGAAGAACGCTGCGAGGGAATTACAGGGATGAAGATGTGAATTTTGCAAGCAGAAGGGGAGGCCGCGATGGCACCGAAGACAACGATGTTAGCGGGTTGGATGGTCGTCAATAACCCTAACAGAACCAAAAACGAGGATCTTAATCTGACTGTGGGCGGAACTATTCAGTTGAATACAGAAGCGCTTCGGCTGCTTGGCGAGCAGCTCCTGACCATAAAGGTCGATGTGCTAGATGCTGACTGGTTTTCGGACGACAAGTTGAAGACCGATGAGAGCTTCCAGCTCGCAATTCACGACACTAATCCGCATTGTTTTAATACAGGGGTTCTCGTAAACGCCCAGACACTGAACGATTGCGAATGGTGGGGGGACGATACTGCGGAAGTGTATTGTGTTGTCTCCGCACATCGGGGGACCCTCAAATCGAACGGAGTCAAAACCAAAGAGCGGGACGTACCGATCTTCTGAGCTGCGGGGTTGGCGCTCCTCCGCGGGATGTCCTCCGGCGCGATGACGGGAGCAGGGGGCTGGCGTACTTCGTTAGCGTTCGAATAAGCGTTCTTGCGGTCCCTGATTCAGATGGACGGCGAGAAGCCGAATTACGACCTGATCGCGGTCTGGAAGGGACCGCCGGCATCGAGTACGGAAAGATCGTCAAGCTCCTGATCCTGACGCTCTGCCGGCGAGGAATCAGAGCCTGGAGGGCAGATGTGGAGGCCCGCTGATTAGGTTAGGGACCCGATCCAGAGGAGATCGCGGAACGGGGCTCCTCCATAGCACGCTATCCAGGACGTTGAAGTGGCTGAAGTTTCCGACAATCGCCCGGATGCCCGTGTGATTAGCTACGGTGACGAGCTACAAATGCGGTAACCTGAGGCCACGTTGACACGAACAGAGGGTCAGCTGCATTGCAACCGTAAAGAGCATCAGAAAAAGGTCCGAATATCAGAACTCAGCGCCACCTGGCACCGAACACTTGGGGTAGGATGTTCTTCAGCTGATCCACAGGCATCCACGGATGTCGTAGGTGCAGGGTGTGGAAGAAGCTCTCCATCAGGACGTCGCCGCAGCAAATTGCCTTGCGGCTCATCGATGCGGTGATGCCGGCACCGGTGAGAGCATTGCGCTAGGCGTGGGAGGCATATTGGGCGCGATCGGAGTGGTGGATCAATCCGGCCTGCGGCCGTCGCTGCTGGATGGCCATCGCCAGTGCCGCGGATGCGAGTTCGACCTGCATGTGATCTCGCATGGCCCATCCGGCCAAAGCCGCAGCAGGCAAGCCGGGACCAGTCTTGCGGGCGTCGCGGCAACGCGGGGTCTGAAGTGTAGGCAGGAGCGGGGTGCGGGAATGAGCCTCGAAAGGTGGATGTTCGCGGAGGCCGAGTATGTTCCCTAGTCCCAAAATATCAACTCAGAGGATATCGACTCCTCTACACTCTGAAATGCAAGTAGCGAGAGCTGCATAGATTTCAGCTGAGTGTCTGAACCTCGGCATGAATTACTACGGCCACTTGCTACAAGTTGGTGGGCGTCCCCAATCGTGGCTCGGAGCTGAGCCTTCACTAAATAGTTCTAAGCCCCGCGTCGATGATCGATGTTGTCAACCCGGCGTTTTGCTCACGCCGCTCAACGTAGTGCATTTGCGCTTTGTTGCCGTCGGAATAGAGGAGTTTGCTTTTGTGGCCCCTTCGAGCCGTCTGGAACAAGCGCGCGTGTGCGGGTTTGTCGCTTTCCGTAACCCCGTGCGTGCCGGAGCGTCCGACGGCCAACCGCAGCCATTAGCTGGGGCCATCCTTTTTGTATCCGCTACGACAGCTGCGGCATTCCGGTAATCGTCCAGTTGCGACGTCAGTCCTCTTGTCCGAGGGCGCCGGGAGGTGGGACACGCGCGCTTGGGAGGTGCGAACGGGTCTCGCAGTCCGTTTGCAGCCGCACCGGCCTGGAAACGTCACGCAGCCTAACACGCAGCTCCTCGCAAAGGTTCTCCGACCGGCAAGCCCCTAGCTTCCGGCGATCGTGCGTGACTTCGCGGCAAACCTAGCAGCATGGCGAAGTGTGGCCGTCATTGCACCGGAACGTCTAAAGACTAGAAGCCGTTTTCCACGGGAGAGGTCATTGCCATTGGCCGCGAGCGAAGGCGGGACGCCTATCGCATCATTAGGAAACGATGAACAGGAATTAGCTCGCGCGATGCAGCAAACGACAGGGTCTCTTAAGGTCCAACACACCCAGCAAGCGAGCGCCGGCCGGGCAGCTAGTCCCACTGGTGTACCGTTCCGGGGAGAGGAACCTGAGAAGAATCTAGAAGTTTAGGAGTCGAAGGCTCAGAGTACGGGCCGAGATGCGTTCCGGGGTATCCACGCATGAGTGAGCGTCGCCGCATAAAGCACACAACCTCGTTTAAGCAGCGCCTCATTGAGGAGGCTGCCAGGTTTCGGGAAGCCGCCGAACAGTTGCCGCCCGGTACTCAGCGAGAGCTTTTGATGAGGCGCGTCAGGCAGGCTGAGGCTGCCGTGCAGATCAATAACCGGTTGGCGGCACCGGGCGCAGCGCCGCCTGCTGCACTCGAGCAGCTGGTGGCGATAAGGGGTGACATCTCATGAAGTTGCTGACCGAATATCTTGAGCGCGCGGTCCAGCTTGAAAATCTTGCGGCCAGCGAATCGGATTCCGCGTTCAAATCGCAGTTGCTTCAACAAGCCGGCTCATATCGCAAGCTCGCCGCCAGGCGGGCAAGGGAATACGGGCTTCCGCCGCCCAGTCCGCCGGAACCGCCTACCAAGTCAGCTGATCATTCAATGTTTCCAGACGAGCCCGCTGTAATTCGGGCCGGGTAGACCGACACGTGACGGCGGACCCGAGGGCCAAGGATGACTGGCCTCAAGTTGTTAGGACTCCAACGAGCGGCCGCACGATAGTAGACTGCCGCTCCATCCCGTCCCAGATGGCGGCGATCTGACTTGGGGCCGTTGATTTCCCGGAGGGGCATTCGAGGGCCGGGGGCGCTCCCGCTAAAACCGCACAAGCCTCCGTTGACGCCGCCGGGTCTTCAGTTCCATAGTTCCAAAATCTTGCGGTTTGCCTGAGAGAGCTAAATGACGCTGTCGGGCCGCCTGAAATCAAACCTGGAAGTGGTGCTGGAGGAGACGTGCTGGGAGCTTCCGAATGGCGGTGATCATGAGAGCCGCAAGATTATCGCCGAGCAGCTCTTCAAGCCGCCGAAGCTGGACACGGCACATTGAACGAACTACGGGCTGTTGCGCTGCGTGCATTCGCAAGTGCAGCAGAAATCACGCGGCAATGAGGCGGGTGGTTCGTGGCTTCGGTGTTGCTGGTAGAGGATGAAGCACTCATGCAGATGATGATATCCGACATGCTCGCAGAGCTGGGTCACACGGTTGCGGCCGAAGCCGGTGATCTAGCCTCCGCCCTAGAGCATGCCAACAACACCAATTTTGATTTCGCTGTGCTGGACGTCTTGCTTGGCCGCATCAGTAGTGAGCCGGTGGCAAAGGTCCTCGCACAACGCAACATCCCGTTCGCTTTCGCGAGCGGTTACGGCCCGGCGGAGTGCCTGCCGGATTTCAGGAGCGCCCGCTTCTCACAAAGCCTTTTCAAATAGATCAGCTCGAACTCTGTATAGCCAAGCTGTTGGATGGCGCCTGAAGGCGGAACGGGGAAGTTGCAAAGGCGTTACGAAAATACCTTTACACGCAGGTCTTCGTGATGCCGCGCTACTATTTCAACGTTACTCACGACCACACGGAAATTGATCGGGTGGGCGAGGAGTTGCCGGATAAGCAGGCCGCTTGGAAGGAAGCGACTGTGATGGCCGGTCAGACATTGCAGGGCATTGACGGAAAGCTGCTGCCCGGACGGGAATGGCGGATGGAAGTTACAGACGAGTTCCGAAACACTCTTTTCATCCTGCACATCAACGCTGAAAAACCAGAGTGATCGACAGCTGCCAACAAGAAGAAGTTCACCGTTTTGATGGGTCGCCTCGAAGCTTTGCGGGGCCACAAGGCTTGATTTCCCACAACCGATTGAGAAGGGTGTACGCTTGCGGTCTCAACAATGCTTCAGAGGCTTAGGGGGCGACAGAAGCGTGCGCAATTTCTCGTTCAATTGGTCGGCCGAGAAGGGCTTACCGATCGCGGGCGCATTCCTGAACTCCTCCTCCAGGGGAGGTCCGCCATAGCCCGTGCTAAAGAGGAAGGGAATCCTTCGGCCGCGCAAGATGCGAGCTACCGGGAAAACAAACTCTCCAGCCAGGTTCACGTCGAGCAGCGCCAAATCGAAGGATGCCGTGGTCGCAAGTTCGCAAGCCTTTTTCACCTGGGCGGCCGAGGCGACTACCTTCAATCCCAATTCCTCGAGCATGTCTTCGATCATGAGGGCCACCAACCCTTCGTCTTCGACGAGGAGAACCCGGACACCGGACATTTTAGTCATTGGGCGCCGGAAGCATAACGGGAAATGTCAGGGCGCAGCGTGTGCCCTCCGGCTCGAAGACCAGATCGAATTCCCCCGCAAGGTCGTGTTCCACGCAACGCTCCATCAGTCGTGTGCCGAATCCTCGCCGCTTGGGCGGCCTCACCGGGGGTCCCCCGTGTTCGCGCCATTCGCATTCGAGCGTGCCTCGCGACCGCTCGCCTTCGGCGATCCTCCAGGTGAGCGACACGGATCCATGCGGCGTGGAGAGAGCGCCATATTTCGCGGCATTGGTCAAAAGCTCGTTGAGCACCATGGTGACACTCAGCGCCGTGCGCGCGTCCAGATTGACGTGCGGCCCGCCCGTTACGACTCGTCCGCCTGACACCGGCGTGACGATGTCGTGGACCAGCTTTTCGAAAGGGGCATCTTGCCAGTTTCGCGTCGTGAGCAGGTCATGCGCACGGGCAAGCGCCAGCAGCCTGCCCGTAAACGTCGGCAGAAACTCTTTCATGTCGGCAGCATGGCGAGCCGTCTGGCTCGCGAGCGACTGCACCGTGGCGAGCGTGTTTTTCACACGATGATTCAGCTCGTCGATGAGAACCTTTTGGGCATTCTCGGCCTGCTTGCGCTCACTGATGTCGACGAGCATGTTGATGGCGCCGACCAAGTTTCCCGCCGCGTCGCGCAGCGGCGTCGGATAGGGAATAAACGGCACACGTCTGCCGTCCGGACGCTCGGCAACCGCCTCGGCACCGCGCACCGCGCGGTTCTCGCGCAGTGCGACGGCCATCGGACATTCATTGTGCGGCAGAGGCGAGCCGTCGGGCCAATACAGTTTCCACGTGACGCACCATTCATCGCCGGGCTGCGGCGTTCTACCCGCCATCTCGACCGCGGCCCGATTGAAGAAATTGATGCGGCCATTAGCATCGGTGGTATAGATCGCGGCGGGCAACGCCTCAAGGAGATCGCGCATGCGCTGCTCCCCTTCGCGCAGACGATCCTCCAGCTGTTTGGTGGCCGTGACATCCTGAGCGACACGCACGCCGTAAAGAAAGTGACCTTCCGAATCGCGAACCGACGAGCTGAAAATATCAAGATGTCGGACGGACCCGTCGGGCCGTAGTACCCGCTTGCGAGTGGTGTAGTTCGCGATGTCACCACGCACCTGCTGGGCGTATAGCTCGGCATCCTCCACCTCGTCATCGGGATCGGTGTAGTCGAAGAAAGTCATTCCGAGCAGCTCGTCGCGCGAGCGTCCCGTGATCCGGCAGAGGGAATCATTCACCCGCAAGAAGCGCCCCTTCGCGTCGGTCTCCGAGATGCCTACGCTGGCCGCCTCATATGTCGCAGCGAGTCGCGCTTCACTGGCTTGCCGTGCCTCTTCAGCAGCATGCAATTTCGATACGTCGATGGTGAAGCAGCGCGTATTGACGAACTTGCCATCCTCAAAGCGACTGTTCGATGTAATCAGCACATGCTTGACGGAGCCGTCACGCGCCCGCAGCCGCGCAGGATAGCGATCGAGCGGCTCGCCGCATGAAAGGCGTTGAAGGATATCGCCGATCACCGGGGCGTCGGCATGAAACTCCGCAACGTGGCGGCCAATATACTCCTCGGGTCTGTACCCGAGCAGATCCAATTCGGCTTTGTTGGCGCGAAGGATAATTCCCTCGCCGCTGACAATATGAAGGCCAACGGCGCCGTTCTCGAAGAAGTCCTCCAAATCCTGCCGTTTCCGGCGGACTTCCTCCTCGATCTGCTTGCGTCCCGTGATGTCCTGAAAGCAATTAATGGCGCCTTGAATATGGCCGGAGTGGTCGCGCAACGCGCGGATGTTGACCAAGGCTGTAAAGCGAGAGCCGTCCGGTCGGGCCATGATGACTTCGGCGTTGCGCGTCGGCGTGCCCGCACAAACCGCGGTGGCCATGGGACAGTCGCTGTGGGCGAGCGGAGTACCATCGAGCAGGTAGAGTTGGTGCGAACCGCAAAAGCGCTCCTTCCTGGCAAGATCAGGGGTTCGGCCCCACAATCCCACTGCCTCGGTGTTGTAAGCGACGAGCAATCCCTCCGCGTCGCAGAGGTAGACTGCCCCAGGAATGGCGTCGAGTGCGGCGTGACCCGCCGCGACCAGCGCCTCGAACTCCGTCGGTTCGCGGCGAGGGGAGAGTGGAAATTCTTCAATATTGGTCATCAAGTAAACTCTCGCGGCGAGAGGAGCGACGGCCCTGCGGCAGGGCAATTTCGAAAATGTATATGTATGGGCGGACGCCCCGTTGGCCCGCCGAACCAGTTCTAACGCCTCACCTGACAGATGGTTCCACAGTAACCCACTTGCAGGGGCTTGGGACGGCTCCCGGTGGTGCAGGAGCGAATGCGGAACGCAGGTTTCGGGCGCCCAGCGTCCCTGCCGGAGCAGTGGGTCGACCTCTTCAGGTGCGATGCCCTCCGCAGGCAAAGGTCACACGTTCGAATCGTGTCGGGTGCGCCAGCGATGTCAAATACTTGCACCCTGGTTAGTAGTGAGAACATCTGGGCGAGCTAGCAGATAGCTAGCAACGCTGCTCAAGCTGGACGCAGGTCGTATCTTCAATTTATTCAGCAAACCTGGTTTGACGGTCGGCGGGTCGATCACCGGCTCTTTTCTGACACGCGGGCTATCCAAGACAACGCCTCATCTGAGTGGCCCTAAAATTTGCCCAGATTGATCGGAGTGAGGCAGCTTGAATTCGACCGCGCCGGTCCGCGTCATGCAACAGCGTTTTGACACGACCAAGACCCGAAGCGGACCTTCGTAGGCGCAGAGTGTTTAGGCCCACGACATCAACTAATTCGGGCGGCCAAGTCCTTCGCTTCCTTCCGGACAAAGTTGATGAACTGCTTGACGACTGCAGACTGGTCACCCCGGCGCGAAGCGAGCTTGAGCGTTGCCTTTGGCCGAATGGGACCTTTAATCGCGCGATACACTACGCCCTCCATGTTCATGCGTTGAAGCGACGACGGAACAAACGTAATGCCGAGACCCGCCCCGACCAGACTTAGCGTGGAAGTGATGCGAGGGGCCAACTGGGTGGATGCACCAAGATTGCCGATGCGCGGACTGAACCCCGCGGCCTGGCACGCGGCAATCGTGGAATCGTACATTCCGGTCCCCGGAGGTCCGTAGAGAATGAATGTCTCGCTGGCCAATCGTTCGACAGAAATTGTTGTTTCGGGTTTGCTTTGAGCAAGGACGTGCGCGCTGGGCAACGCAACGACCATGAGCTCCTCCAGCAGAAAGGTTACGACAAGACCGTGCCCATCGCCTGAATTGGCACGTATGAATGCGACATCCATTTGTTCGTTCCGCAAACGGTCCACGGACGCGTTGCTGAGACATTCCTCCAATGTGAGGGACACCATTGGACACGCCGCCCTGAACGCTCGAATGGCGCGTGGTACCAATGGATGAAAAGGCGTCGTGGATGTGACCCCCACGCAGAGACGGCCCTGTTCACCCCTGGACGCTCGCCGGGTGGTCTCGAACGCTCGATCCAGATGTTTGAGTGTGGCACGCGCTTCTTCCAGGAATGCGCGCCCAGCATCAGTCAATTCGACTCCTCGGGCCCTCCGAAGAAATAGTTGCACGTCCAGCTCCAGCTCGATTGCCTTGATCTGCTGGCTCAGGGGCGGTTGCTGCATGCCGAGACGCTCAGCAGCCCGCGTGATGTGCAATTCCTCGGCCACGGCGATGAAGTATCGCAAATGTCTCAATTCCATTGTCATATCCATTAGATATAGATTTCGTCAGCTGCATATTATGGCTCGGACTGGCAGGGAAGCCTAGTCTTCAGGGGGAGCGAAGACAGCATAAGTGGGGTCCTCACATGAGATTGAACCGCCGCCGTTTTCTGACCGCCTCCTGTTCAGCCGTTGGGCTCGCAGCCTTGCCGCGCACGGCGTTCTCACAGCAATATCCGGCCCGGCCTGTACGCATCATCGTCCCTTTTGCCGCGGGAGGTCCAAATGACTTGGCGGCGCGCATTATCGCGCAAGGATTGTCCGATCAACTCGGTAAGCAGTTCTACGTCGAGAATATCGGTGGTGCTGGAGGGAACATTGGAGCAGGACAGGCCGCGAAAGCGGCGGCCGACGGCTATACGATTTTCGTGGCTTCACCCAGCTATGTCGTGAACCCAACGCTTTTCACGAGCGTTCCTTATGATGTCCAGAAGAGCTTTGATGCCGTGACGCTCGTGGCAACCGCGCCTACAGTGCTGACGGTCCACCCGTCAGTTCAGGCGACGACGGTCAAGGAGTTAATTACACTGATCAGGAGCAGCCCGGGCAAATTTAGCTATGCCTCTCCCGGAACAGGCACTCCACCGCATCTGTTGGGTGAACTGTTTCGGCTTTCCCTCCAGCTCGATATCGTGCACGTCCCGTTCAACAGCGGCGGCGCTGCGATCGGAGCGACGCTCGCCGGTCACACCCCTGTCTCGTTTGGCGCGCTTCCGCCTGCCATACAACACGTCAAGGACGGCAAGCTGCGTGCCCTTGCCCTTACCAGCACGACCAGATCACAGGCGCTGCCGGAAATCCCGAGTATCGCGGAGGCCGGTTACCCGGACATCGCGGCCGACATCTGGACGGCTCTCCTCGCTCCGGCCGGGACGCCGAAAGAGTTGACCAGCTTGCTTCAGCGCGAGATCGCGAAGCTGATGGCGCAACCGGACGTAAAGGACCGGCTTGCTTCGTCCGGATATGAGCCGGTGGCGAATACGCCAGATGAATGTGCCGCGCGCATGGCCGCTGAATATGAAAAATGGGGTAAAGTCATTCGAGAGGCGGGCATTAAGGCATCATGACGTTCAATCCGCCGGAGTCGACCGCAGTGGACAAGACCTCAGATCGATCGAACCTTTCCGATCACTACGCGCGAAGCGGCCTGATTGATGCGATCGAGAACGGTGTCGTTCGAATGGGAAAAGCGATCGATACTGTCACCATCGACGATCTTGCAGCAGTGGACGAGTTCCATATTGGCGGCCGCAGGGCAACTGAAGAGCTTATGGAACAGCTTGGCATCGACGCAAGCGATCACGTACTCGATGTCGGTTGCGGACTGGGTGGGCCGGCGCGATTTGTAGCCGACCGCTACCAGTGCCGGGTTAGCGGCGTCGATCTGACATTGGATTATGTCGCGACGGGCAATCGCTTGTGCGAATGGGTTGGGCTGAACGATCGCGTCAAGCTTTACCAGTCGACAGCTCTTTCGTTGCCATTCCAACAATGGAATTTCAGCGCAGCCTATATGCTCCATGTCGGTATGAACATCGAAGACAAGGAGCGCCTCTGCCTCGAAGTCGCGCGAGTTCTGCGGCCTGGCGCCCTGTTTGCAGTGTATGACGTCATGCGAATGGCCGATGGCGAAGTGTCTTACCCGCTTCCATGGGCGACCACGCGAGAATCCAGTGCGTTGGGCTCGCCGCAATGCTACAGGCGGGCGCTGGAGCATACAGGATTTGAAATCCTATCAGAACGCAATCGAAGGGACTTTGCGCTCGCATACTTTGAGGGCCTGAGATCACGCGCCTCGCCGGCCACCGATCCCGCGCCCCTGGGCCTTCACACGCTGATGGGCGACAGACGGCAGGATCAGATCAAAAACATGATCGCAAGCATCTCGAAGGGGGTGATCGCGCCTGTGGAATTGTTCGCGCGCAAGGCACGTTGAGAACGGTAAGGTGGAATAGCCATTCAGCAATGTCGCACTTCCGCTGCTGGCCCGTTGCCGAGGACCGCATGATCCATCCCTAGGTCGGCTCGCCGGGATGAACGGACATGGCTCGGCCCGAGCGTGATCGGTCGCTTGTGACCCCGAAGCCGACATTTTCAGCTCTCCAATTTTGAATGTCTCACTGTCGTGCCTATGTCGAAGCTTACCAGTCTTCGCCGACGACGAGCGGCCCGGAATAGGTTTCGCGGGTCGCCGCAATCAATTCCTCTATAGTAGGTGCCGCGACGGTTTTGTTCGCAAGCAGAACGAGATGAGTAAAGGCAGCGAGCTTGGGTCTTGTCGTCGCAAACACGTGTCCAGCCTCCTGAGGCGAGGTGTGATGATTGAGGATGCGCTGGATGTAAACTTCGCCCAGAAGTTCCGGCCGCGCCATCGCGACCTCGTGCACCAGCAGGTCGGCGCCCGCGCCGTAGCGTAGCACGTTGGCGTTATAGCGGGTCTCCGATTACGGCGACCCGACCCTGGTACTCGATCCGATAACCGTAAGCCGGCTTAATGGCCTCGCCATGGTCGACCGTGAAGGCAGCAACCCTGAGATCGTTGGCCTGACAAACGACGCTGTCCCCGGAAAATTCCTTCACGGCGATAGAGGCATGCTCGCGCGCGAGCTTCTCGTCCGCGACCCTGATCTCGATGTCCTGCGAATAGGCCGCCTCGATATGATGCATAAGTTTGGCCGTGCCGAGCGGCCCGATCACATTGAAAGGCCGCCGGCGGTTGCCGAAATAAGAGCTCAGCCAGCCTGTAAGCCAGAGGTCGGGAATGCCCACTGTGTGGTCGGAATGAAAATGCGTAAGCAACAGCGCGTCGATGCTGCCGATGAGAACGCCGAGCTGAAACAGCCGTATAGTGGCGCCGCGGCCGGCGTCCATAAGGAGTGTGTGGTCGCCGGCCTCGATCAGCGTGCTCGGCCCGAACCGATCGGGGAGGGGAATCGGTACCCCCGTCCCGAGCAGCGTCACCCGGAAATTCGCGGTCACTGCTACTGGACCTTTATGCCGGCGTCGGAGATGACTTGATGCCAGTGCGCGACCTGATCGCCGACCATGCGGCCAAATTGCTCGGGCGTGCCGCCTGCCGCTTCGGCACCGATCCTTGCCAGCGCTTCCTGCACCGATGGCTTGTTCAGCGCTTTGTTAATCGCGGCGTTGAGCCGCGCGACCGTTTCCTTGGGCGTGCCGTGCTTGACCGAGAAACCGGTCCAATCCTCGACCACCAGAGACGGATAGCCCGCTTCGACGATGGTTGGCACGTCGGGAAGGGCGGGGACCCGCTTCGGGCCGGTCACCGCCAGGGCGCGCAGCTTGCCCGTCTTAATCAGGTCGACCACGGGCAATATGGTGATGACCTGGAAAGTGTTCGTGCCGTTGAAAACGTGCTGGGCGCGCGTACCGGTCTGCTGTTTGAACTGTTCGCCTATCAGATGCGCGGGCGTACCGAAGCCCCCGGACGAGAAGGTCAGCCTGTCAGGCTGGCTCTTCAGCAGCGTCACCAGCTCGGGGACCGTCTTGGCCGGAACTGAGGGGTTCACCACCAATACGTTGTAGGAGACGGTCGCCTTGATAACGGGGTCGAAATCCCTGTCGAGCTTGAATGCGATGTTTGGCACCAGCGACGGCGCCGCAACCGATGGTACCGACATCGCATAGAGGCTGGCGCCGTCCGCCGGCTGGGTAAGTACGTCGCTCGCCGCGATGGTGGTGACTCCGCCGGGCCGGTTCTCGACGATCACGCGCCAGCCTTCGGATTCCGTCAATTCCCTGGAAATGATGCGGCTGATGATGTCGGGCGGCGTGCTGGGCGAGTTGGGCGCCACGAACCGAATGGTCCCGGATGGGAAGGATTGCGCTGAAATCGGCAGGGTTGAAGCCGTCAGAAGGGCCATCACTGCGATCCGCAATGCAGTGGATCGGCGAAATCGATGAGGTGTCATAGAAGTCTCCACCAAGCGATGAAACCAACGATGAAATTCTCGAGTCGCAACCAGAAGGGGGCCAACTTTGAACTTGACGACGTGATTGGCCAGAAAAATCGGCGTGCGTTCCACACTGTGAAATGATATGTTCCACAATGTGGAATGTACGAATGAGAACGTCTCAGGTGACGGGACCTAAAACAATCAAGAGCCTAGAGCGAGGGATGCAGGTCTTGCAGGCGCTGCAAATGCAGCCGGACTCTTCGCTGCAAGAGCTTTACGCTCTAACCGATATTTAGAAGCCGAGCCTGTTGCGCATCCTGCATACCTTCGCCCGCTCTGGCCTTGTCACCCGCAGGCTTGGCGACGGCCGTTATCGCATCGGCGCGACGCTTTCGCATGCGCCCTCGCGCCGTGAACGTCGCGACAGAATTGCGGAAGCTGCGGCTCCGATTCTAGACCGCTTATGCGAGCGCGCGTCTTGGCCATCGGATTTGATGGTGCCCGCCGGCGATCACTGGAGATTTGCGAGACGACCCGAGCGCGAAGCCCGTTCCTGTTGCAGCAGGAGCGTATTGGATTGCCGGTCAACTGGCTGTGGTCTGCGGTGGGGACAGCCTATCTTGCGTACTGTCCGGCGAAAGAACGTCAGCGCGTCATTAGTTTGCTGCGCGCATCCAATCGCCCGGAAGACCGGCTGGCGCGCGAACCTGCACGGTTGAACATTGTTTCAACGAGGTCCGGGCCCGAGGCTACGGCATACGCAATTCCATGCACACCGGCGGCTACTATGGCGGACCACCACACTCCGACGGCCTGTTTTCAATTTCTGTTCCCCTGCGCGACGGCTCCCGCGCGGTGGGAGCGATCAACATGCTCTGGCTCAAGAATGCTTTCTCCATCGAAGCCTTCGCGGCCCGCCATCTGGGCGAACTTCAGAATGCGGCAGCGGAGTAAGTTCAGTCCGGAGGCGAGGGAAGCGATGATGTCTCCTGTTGGTCCATCGCTGCCGCATGCCACGGCCGAGGATATGTCGGCTGTCAGGGGTAGAGCGGACCTAACTTAAACCGGGCCAAACCGTCGCGATTGACCCGAAGCGGACGTCCGCAGTGGGCTTGGTGTTTCTTTTGGAAGCGAAATGCTCTAAGAGCACAACCATGCGTACTCCATGGAATTCGACGACGTTTCGCGCGCTTGTCGTACTTGCGAGCGCGACTACTTTCGTGGCTTCCTTGACCCAGACCGCCATTGTAGTTGACGGGTCCGATAGAGGCCTGGAACGACTTCCTTCTTACGGCTGGGAGCTATTAATCCTTGGCGGGCTTAGCGTGCTTGGCGATGTTCCAAGCCTGCTTGTTTGGCTTGCAAACCCGATACTGGCGGTCGCGTGGATATTCTATCTTCGCGACCTCCGGCGCGCGGGGCTAATTTCGGCCGTGACAGCGCTCGGCCTCACATTGTGCTTTGTCTGGGTCAAGTCCGTTCTAGGTCCTGGACCCGAAGGCGTGAATGTCGCTGATTTCGAGATGCGTCCAATCATCTCTTACGGAATTGGCTATTTGCTTTGGGTCGCCAGCGCCGCTGTGCTGGTGGCGGGGATAGTGGCCGGCAACAGCGTGTCGTACATCCTGGTTGAGTAAGAAGACCGCTTCTGGCCCTTAGCGTCGAACCTCAATCCTCGCCTTGGCGTCGGCTCTTTGGGGTAGACCGGACGTGTTTGCCGTCGTGGCCTATCGACGCTCGTGACCCTAACCGGAAGTCATTGCTCAGAGCAAAAACAGTTGATAGCAGCTTGCCGTCGGTCAAGCGGCCATGATGGGCGGACGGGTTGTGGCCCGTCCTGGCCATCATCAATGATTGCATTCCGTAAAGCTCGGGTTAATCTTACCTAATTCCGGCAGCGAGTTTTCAACAAACGGCCCCGCGCTAGCGCGAGCAATGTCGGGGCTTGGAAGCGAAGCAGAAATGAGATGCTCCTTCCGAGCTTACCGGTGATGGCCCGATGCGGTCGTTGCTGGATGCAGACTCCAGGGACATCCAAACAGCTCGAAGCTTAGGCGCGCTGAGCAAAAAATATGCAATCCGCAATTGCGGTCCCGAATACTTCAACTAAACCTTTCCAAAAAATTTACTGGATGACGTGCACACAACTTCAAGTCACTTTCAGCGCCGCATATTCAACAATCACGCCAGCGATCCAAAAATAGATCTGGAGATAGCCATGGGGACGGTCGTTCATCTCAAGCAAGCTGGTCGGCCGCTATTGCCGTTCGAGATCCATGACGGTGAGCGCGCTCTTGCGGAGGAACTGGACAGACTCACGAAAGCGAGGCTGCGGACCGCCGTTGGCCATCTCGAGGCAGCCGTGAAGAGCGCCGACAAAATTCGCGACCGACTCCCGGGCGGACCGATCAAGGATGATTTCGAGCACAAGCTGGCGGCGCTTACCCGGAACCTCACCCATTTGCGCGAACAGGTCGGGCAGTTGTAATCCTATTGATGGAGCCTCAGTTCGGAAGCCAGTGATGTTACCAAGGGCCCCTAGCGTCGGACATCCCATCTCCGTTTTTGCGTCGGCTCTTTGGGGTAAACCGGCCGTAGTCACGGTCAAACCTGATTGACGCCAATGACCCCAAAAGAGACATTCGACGAAGAAAGACTGTGGGCGTTCGCCGACATCCTGAAGCGTCACGCCTTCAATGACGATCGGCTTTAAGGCGATCGTGTTCGAAGCTCACGCAACCAACGCGGTTAACAACTGCAGCCGTTTCAGCACGAAGCGGCCACAGTGCTCGCGCCTCAGCACGAAGTGGCTGTCGGCAAAGGCGCCCTATGCTGTCAGCACAGCGTTCTGCCCGCGTCAGCTGCCGAGGCGAATCGCCCACTGCCAGCGCACATGAGTTGCCACATAGAGCGCGGCGCTTACCTAAAGGACCTCTACCCGAACTTGTGCCACACCTCGATCGGTAATCGCTAAGCCGCGTGCGGCGCCAAGGGAGAGGTCCAGCACGCGGTCGCGAATCCACGGTCCGCGGTCTGCGATACGAACTATGACCGACCTGCTACTCGCAATGTCGGTGACGCGAACCCGAGTTCCAAAGGGAAGACTTCGATGGGCCGCCGTCATTTCATCGCGATGGTAGAGCGACCCGCTAGCTGTTTTACCTTTTGTATAAGAATAGAAGGACGCTTTTCCGGTGAAGGCTTTATTGAATGATTTGGAAGGCCGGAGATTGTCTGGCGTCCGCGTCCATAGTGGCCCTGCCTGAATATGCTCAGGAGGACTTTGTTTTTGCTCCTTCTCTTCAGGAGCAGGTTCAGCATGCGCCTTCGGAATAATAGACCATCTGTCGTCGAAGTTTTGTGCTGAAGCATACGGAGACTGCAAGCAAGCAGATAAGGACGCGATCGCGATTCTTGCAAACAGAAGACGCATGATCAACTCCACTCGCTGACAAGAAAACAAAGAATCAATGATTTTTAACAAGCGGCGTTCCCGAGCGTGCAGAGCAGCATACAACGGAACAGCGTCATCAATTTGGGGTGATTTTTTGGGTAGGTCGGAACTACTCTGTGGCGGAGATTATGCGCCGAGCGTCATCCGTAGCTGCCTCGCCCGACCATCCAACGACCGTCTGCTTTCAGGTGGAGAGCGGATTAGGGCCGTGAAGTCTCTTCACTCCAGCATGTGATCCAAACGGACATCACTAATCCTTACAACTCTCTCCCGACGTGTGTGCTCTTTAGTCGCGTTACATGGACAGCGGAAGGTCCTATGGTGGCCGCGACATGATCCACGTCCTCGACATCGATCCGCGCAATGCGCGGCGTTGCCTGCACGCCGGACGGCTCCAAGCAGGAGCTTAGCCGGACGGTAGTTGGTGCCGTCCGGATTATCCCCTTCCTTCATCAAACAGATTTGGTGTGTGGCTCTTCCGCGAGGAGAAGCCCAAACAAGGAGGCATGTCGTGAACAACCCCTTTTTCCCGAACGTGACTCTTCCGGCGTCTGACCATCGCCGCTTGGAACGGCTCGCGCAGGCTGGCGCGGATCAAGGCGACGTGGACGCACGTTTTCTGTTGCGTGAGATCAACCGTGCGGAAGTCGTCCCTGATCGCGCAGCCAGATTGGACAGCATCGTTACCATGGGTTCGGGGGTGACGTTCTGGATCACTTGGGGCTTCCCCCGCGAGACAAGGCAACTGGTGTACTCCGAAGACTACACGTCCGAGCGAACCCAAATCCCCGTGATGTCGCCGTTGGGTGCAGCATTGGTCGGGCTGAAGGTCGGAAGCGAAATTCCCTTCTTCACCGCTGGGCGCACCAACGTCGTCAAGATCGAACGCGTCAGCCGAGGTGATCCGAATGATGTTGTCAGGGTTCTGTTTAGCAATCCGGAGGTCAAGGGCAAGAAGCTCTTTGATGACAATGATCCGGGACCATCGCCCGCTTAGGAAAGGAGAGAAGGTAATGAGCAAGACTAATCGCAAAGGCAAACCTGAAATCGTGTTGCCGCCCATCGCTGTGATAGAGGATGAGGCGAGGCGTCTCAACGCTCTGGCCAGTTCGAGCGCGGTGCTCTTCCCGCGCGTGGCCCATTTCCTTGCACAGGAGATAGAGCGTGCAAGCGTGGTGGCGGACAATTCCGATCTGCGCGGCGTAGTCCGCATGGGCTCGCAGGTCCGGTACTGCGATGACAAGACCGTGAAGTCCGGGACGTGATATTGGTTTATCCCCACGAAGCGGACATAACGCTGAAGCGCGTCTCGGTTCTCACGCCGGTTGGAGCTGCGTTGATCGGCCTGTCGGTTGGCCAAGCCATCGAATTTCAAACGCCGGGCAACAACAAGCGGTCCTTGACGGTGCTAGGCGTGTCCAACTGAAGGAGGCGTTGATATGCGCGACGTTTCAACCAGACAGGCCGCCTTTACAGTCATCGGTATCACCATCGTCTTGGCTGCCGTGTTCTATCTTGCGACCTTCTTCAAGGCTTGAAGGTCCAACCTCTGGGGGCGGCCCCTCTCGGTCTATGATCGAGCTGGGGCACCCCACCGCGCGTTGCCCGCGCGGTGAAACTCGGTCGTCCGTAGCCGAAGGAACTGCTTAATCGCCGTCGCCGGGTCGGCGCACATCGTAACCGCCAACTGGGAGCTAATGAATCACTGGCTCACCATAGAAACGGCGGTGCAGCTTTTCGCTGACGCCGAAGCTGATTTCCAAGATGAGGCGCGGCGCGCGTTTGGCCAGCGAACCCATATGGAATCCGAAGGGATCCTCGACAAAGCCGAAGCCTTCAGGCCCCGTCAGTTTCACGATTGCTTCGCGACCATAGGTCCGCTCGATTTCCTCGGAGGGGTGGCCGACCATGAGGGTGAACTGGTGTCGCAGAAGGCGCTGCCTGTGGCTGCCCACGACATAGACATGCGGGCCCGAATTTTCGTCTACCGCTTCGATGTAGAAGAAGGACTTGATCATCCTCCAATCATCGAGATCAAAATGAAACCGGTCCTGTGAGGCTAGATGGAGGTCGTAGTCTTTCGCGTTCTTGCTCGGAAAGCTCCACCAGAGCCGCGTCGCGGTGACGCGCGCCTCGCCTCCCAGATAGTTCTGGGCGATCTGCAACAATAGCGGATCCTGCTGGACGCGGCAGGCCGCTTCGCAATCCAGCACGCGTTCGAAGAAGTGGCCTGTGACAATGGCCTTCCCGGTCGCAAGCTCGATCGGGCGATGTTCCTCGGCGACCAGCTCAATTTTGCGGTCGAAATTGCCGAAACAGGGCGTGCGTCGGGCAAAGGAAGAGATCTGCGACGTAATGTTTGCCGGAAGGCTGACGCCCTGAAATAGCCCGTCTCGCCGCAACTGCTCCGTCACATGCTCGGCGCTAAGTTCCGGGAAAAGCGTGTTCGTGAGATCGATGTGTTCCGGCGGAGCGGTAAACTTCCATGCGAGTTTGCGGAACAGCATCACGCGCCCCAGTGCAAACATCGGCAGCCATCGGGGATTTTCCTTGATGTCGGCTACATACGTCGGCAAACGTTTGAGCATTCGCTGAATCTTTGTGACCATTGCTTGGCCCGCTGTACGCATACAGTATTCGATTAGGCGCGTCGTGGAGTTGATTTGCTGCGCACCTCTTCATCCGCAAAGCCGCCCGGAGGCAACGAAGGCATCGGCGAGCCTCAGACGATCAGATCTTGTTGGAAGCGCAGGTGTAGGCCCTGGCCAGCAACCTCCTGCTCGCCGAAACGCCAAGCATCCGCCGCTGCATCGGCCGGATGGGGCCATGCGGTCGCGGCGGAATCGTCCTCCGGATCGAGCGCGGCGACAGGGGCCGAGGAAACCACCACCGGCGCCGTCAGGCTCGCATGCTGCTGTTCCGCACCCGCCTCGAAATGGAACGCGGACTCGGCCTGCTCGCGTAAGCCTTGGTCCCCGACGCTTTGGATGACCACGGTCACGACTTGGGGCGTGCCGTCGATCGTGGTCACGGTGAAAGTGTCGGTCAGCGCGTCGCAAGGCCTCAAGGCCTGGACGGCGGGGTTGTCGAGCGCGAGCACATACGTCCACGTGCCGCAGGTGGTCATCGTGAAGCTGCCGTAGCCGTTGTCGCTTGCCTGCGGACATGTTGTCGCTGTGAAGGTGTCGTCGGGATTGTCGACGTCCCTGTCGGACAAGGTGCCGCTGGCGCGTGGCGGAGGGTCGCAGGAATTGCTCGGCTCGGTCACGCGTCCGCAAGTATCGCCGCAGACGACCGCGGCGTCGTTGCTGCCCTCGATCGTGACGGTCACCGTCTGTGCCGTACCGTCCGCTGCCCTCACGGTGAAATCATCCGTCAGCGCCTGACCTGCGTTAAGCGCCTGCACCGCGCAATTGCCGTTGTCGAGCGCGAAGGTCCAGTGCCCGTCCGCGGTCATGGTGAAGCTGCCGTAGCCGTGGTCGCTCGGCTCCGGACATCTGATGGGGTCGAACGCGTTCGACGGACCGTCGACGTCGGTGGCGGTCAGAAGGCCGCACGCGGTCGGGACGCCCTGCGCCGAATTGTGGACCCCGCCCGCTTCAACCACGCGACCCTGGGTGTCCCCGGAAATGACGGCCGGATCGTCGGCGCCCCGGATGGTCATCGTCATGACCTGCGGCGTGCCGCCGATGGTGGTCACCGTGAACGTGTCGGTCAGGTTCTGGCACGCCGCAAGCGCCAGCACCGCGGCGTTGGCGGGATCCAGCGCGTACGTCCAGTGCCCGTCGGCCGTTATCGTGTAGCTACCGCAACCTTTGTCGCTGGTATGCGGAGAGTTCACCGCCGTGAACGTGTTGGCCGGATCGTCGACGTCGGTATCGGTGAGCGTGCCGGTCGCGGTCGGGACGTCGGGTGCCATGGACGCCGCCACGATTGCGGCGGCGGTCATGGCACCCGCTGCGACGGATCCACCCGTCTCGCCGCTTATCGCCGCCGCGTCGTCGGTGCCGGCGATCTCGACCGTGAAGGTCTGGCTCGCTGAGGCGAAGCCGTCAGACGCCATGATCGTGAAGCTGTCGGTGCTCGGCGCCTTCAGCGCGTTGATGGCGTCGTTGTTCGGCACGTAGGCGTAGGCGCCGGTCGCGCTGTTCAAGTACAGGATTCCGAAGGAGCCGGCCTTCTCGACGTCGTAGCTTGCGCCCGCGAAGGTGGAGGGGCCGACCGCGCCGCCCGCGATGCCAAAGATCGGCGTCGCGCCGGAGCCGAAGCTCGCGGCCGAGAAGCTGCCGCTGCTCGCCGAGAACTCGTCGAACGCGACCGTGTCGACCTCGACGGGGCCCGACCCGAGTGTCAGTGTGGGTGGCGAATGGATCAAGGGCGCATCCGGCGCGAAACTGGCCGGCACCACCAGCCCGGGAAGGGCATGTTGTGGAATGGGCCCGTCCGGCGGCTGGAAGTCGATCGGCTGCGGCGACTGATCGACCGCTTCGCCCGGAGGCGTGCCGGATCCGCCCGGGCCATGGTCTTTCGAGTAATTGGCGAGCACGTCCTGCTGCTGGTTCTGCAGGTCCTCCATTCGCGAAGCGTTGTTGGCGACCTGCGCGAAGCCGACGGAAGATCCGGTCCTGCTGAGGATGACCGTCTGCCCGGGATCGTCCACGATGATATGCCGCGGCACCGCCTCCTTCGTGACGAGTTCGAACGTGCCATGCTCGAACCCCTTGTAAGTGATGGAGGCGTCGTCGAACAAGGCGAGATCGGGATCGGCGGCCCACGCCTCCTTCAGCGCCGACAGGATCAACGTGAGGAAGGACAGCCCTCCGGCCCATCCGAGTCCCGCGACGACCGCCGACTCCCTTGCACGCTGGCCGCGGACGGACGCCGGACTGCGTTGGTCCGGCGCCGGCCAAAGACCGCTGAAGACACGTGCGAGCGACATCCTGAACGCCTCGCATGCTGCCGCTTCCGCCGACGCGGCCGGACCGATCGACCGAGTGTAAGTCGCCACCCGCCGAGGTTTCCGGTTCGACGCCAGCCTACGCTTTGTCGTCCCGAGGCCCCTTCACAAATTGTTGACTCGGTGTGCGCAAATGCGCTCTTTTGTTGGTCCGGAGCGGTCAGGACCGCCGTCCCCCACGACTGAAAACGATAGTCGCAACGTGCGATGTGGTGCGCCGGGCGCGGCTCTGCCATTATTCCGCAGGGGTGAAAGCGGGCTCTTCACGGACGGGAGCGGACGCATGCGCGGACAAAGGACGGTTGCAGGACTCCTCGGCCTTTTGCTCGTGGCGGTGGCGTGTCCGCCTGCGCGGATTTGGGCGCAGGAGGTCAAGCCGATCGGCAAGGTCGTGACCGTCGCCGGCAAGGCAACGATCGAGCATATCGATGCCGCGGTCGTGCAGGCGAGACTGTCCGATGACAGGGCCGGAGCGAAGCTCGGCGATCCAGTCTATCGAGGCGACGTCGTCAGGACCGGCGCCGACGGCGGCCTCGGTATCAATTTCGCCGACGGCAGCTCCTTCAGGCTGTCGAGCAACGCCAGCATGGAAATGAACGAGTTCGTCTACGATCCGGACGGCAACCACAATTCGACCCTGATCAGCTTGACCAGAGGCACCTTCACCTTCGTTGCTGGCAGCGTCGCCAAGACCGTCAGCATGAAGGTGGACACCCCGGTGGCGACGTTGGGGATCCGGGGCACCACGCCCCATATCGAGCTCTCCGAGGACGGCACGGTCAAGTTCGCCACTTTGATCGAGGACGGTAAGGACGCCGTCATGAAGCGGAAGGCCGGGTCCGGCCGTTGCGCCTCCCCGGCAGCGCAGGGTCGACCGCGCTCTCGGCGTCTGCCGGGGATGCTGAAGGTCGTCCGGACGGCGCCAGTTATGATCCTGCTGCTGGCCGTCCCCGCGTCGGCGCAGAAGCCGGAGAGTCAATTCCGGAACGTCGAGCTGTGCAACGCCACCTCGTCGCCGGACCGGAGGATCGAGGCCTGCTCGGCCTTCATCGCGGCCGGCCGTGGCGGGCCGCAGGCCATGGCCGTCGCCCACAACAACCGCGGCATCGGCTACGCGGCCAAGGCCGACTACGACCGCGCCATCGCCGACTTCGACGCGGCCATCCGCATCGATCCGACCTTCGCCAAGCCTGTCAACAACCGCGGCGCGGCAAGACTGAGGACGGGCGACTACGACGCGGCGATGGAGGATTTCGACCGGGCCATCGCCCTCCAGCCGACCTACCCCGGTGCCTTCGTCAACCGCGCTGAGGCCTGGCTAAAGAAGGGCGATCTCGTACGCGCCGAAAGAGACTATGCCGCGGCGACTCGCCTGAATGCCGACATGGAGGGGGCTTGGAGCGGCCTTTGCTGGACCCGGGCGAGCACGGGCGACCCGCAGGGCGCGGTGGAAGCCTGCGACAAGGCGATCAGGTCGGGCGCGCATACGGCCGCGACCTACGATTCCCGCGCGCTCGCCCACCTCAAGGCTGGACGAATCGATGCGGCCATAGCCGACTACGACGCCGCGTTGCGCATCGACCCCACGCTCGCCGCCGCGCTGTACGGCCGGGGCCGGGCGAAGATCCGCCGCGGCGAGACCGCTTCAGGAGAAGCCGACGTTGCGGCCGCGAAAGCTGTCCGGGGCGATATCGCCGACGAGTTCGCGCGCTACGGCGTGCGGTAATCCGTCCTCAATGCATGCCCCTCCGAGAAGACCATCGCCTCGCGAGGCTCGCGCCGATGGTAGTTTGGCTCACTCATGAGCTTTGGTCGCAAAGGGAGTGAGTTGTCGACTGGGAACCGTATCAGTACTGCGGCTGGTTCTAGCCGGGCAGCGTACTCTTCAGCTTTCGGCAGGGAGCCGACGGCCGCGTGAGTAGCTGCGGTGGCAAGCTACAGTTTGTCGGCCGCTGAGAGAGGCCGGGGAAGGGTAGGGCACTTCGCAATCCGTCGCATCGCAGGAATCCGCGACCGTCGGGCGATCCCGCGTCACGGACTGCGGGGATGGTCGTCGGCGAACTCCGTAGCGCCACCGAGACCACAACCATCGGCGGAGCAGATCAATGCGATCGGCCGCATGGATGCGATCATCGACAACTCTGGCGTCTACGCCGACGGTCAGCGCTTGCGCGTGGGTGTGGGCTCAAGAGCCTGGAGGAAGCCGGCAGCTACGCGACCTCGACGCTCGCCAGCCGCGCCTCCTGAAGGCCGGAAAGTGCGTCCAAAAGCGCAATACCGCGTCGTGATACCCACTTTGGCCGCCATTGGACGATCCGACGCGACAACATCGGCCGCCCGCAATGATGGGCGACCACGGCCGCGTGCCGACCTATCCGTTTGCACACAAACAAGACCCGTAGCGGCCCCGAAGAACAGTACCTGATTGTCCTGCACGCCACGGCATCACTCCCGCTGGGACAACCGCGAAATTCATCGCCGACAAGCACCCCACCAGGTCGCAGCATTTGCCTCATTCGTCATTTGACTTGCGCGATGTAAGGGGCTCATCTTGGAGTTGCCTCTGATGTTCTCAAGCGCGTGGGGATCGGCCTAACACCTGACGGAAGGGATAATGGCTGATTGCCGGTGTCGGCCGGGTCCGAAGCAGCATGCGTCGTTCCCCCTAACGGACGGGACCGTTAGCACTCGCCCGCCCACCGAATGCTGCTGTGGTTCTGGTTTTCCTTGAAGCTGGAGCACTAGAATGATGTTTCCATCATGGTCATATGCGCCGGAATGCTTTTCGATAGCTAGCAGATCACACATGGATATCGTCGGCCTAGGTGCACTCCTTGTCTTAGTGCTCCCGTCGATCGCGTTCGCCGCTGAGAAGCCGGCATATAGCCCGGACGCTGCAACGCCACTCGTAACGACTTCACGCATCTCTGCGACGGTCGAGCTCGGGCTGCCGGCTCTCGCTGCAGCGATCGAGCGGGACATTCCTAAGCGACTTGCCACCATAGACGAACGCATCAACTGCGTTCATCGTCATGTTTTCATCTTCCGGGTCAACGCCAACTGCGACGTATGGGGATTTGTCGACCGCACGAGCCCGGTCTCGCTGTATGGCCGGGGCGATCGCGTCTTCGGCGCGGTCTCCATACATGGTGCTGCCGAAGGTCAGGGAGCTAATCGGTTCACGGCGCGCATCCGGGGCGAGACCGAGGCACGCGCGACGATCGAGGTTGAAGCGCGCCCCGAGCTGCGGAGGGATGGATCGCTCCAGCTCAACATCAGCGACTCGTTCCACTGGAGTGAACATCCCTACCTTCACGTGCTGGGTCGCGAGTTTGACCTTGCCCCCTATGTCGAGCCCAATATTCGAACCCAGCTGGGCCGCATCCGGTCGCGCGCGCTGGCCGCGGCGCGGGCACTCGACCTGCACGGCAAGGCCGAGACCGCATGGCGGCACGCGTTTAACCCCATTAATATCTCGGAGGATCCGCCGATCTGGCTGCAGCTGATCCCGCAGACCGCGGCGTTCGCGGGTGTCCGCGCCGATGGCAAGGTGTTGTTGGGATCGCTTGAACTTACCGGCTCCGCCGAAACTCTAATCGGGCAGCAGCCGCCAGCTGTCACGGCAACGGCTCTCCCGCCGCTCGGCGCCGCGGTGGCTGAGCCGGGCACCTTCGATGTCATTCTTCCCGTGCGCATCAACTACGAGGCGGTCAAGGAAAAGGTAAGCCAGGCAATTGCAGCCGTTCCGGCGCAGAACACGTCCGTGCGCGAGGTTCAGATCTACCCGTCCTCGGGCAAACTCGTGGTCGGCCTTCGCATAGCAATGAGCTCCGACGCCGATCCCAACGCGGGCCAATGGATCTATCTTTCGGCCCAGCCAAAAGTCGATGCCGACAATAGGACCTTTGGCCTTTCCGAAATTGATCTGACGACGTCAGAGGACAGCCAGATTGGATCTGCCGTGCAACAGCTCGCGGCGCAATTGAAGAATGGCTCTAATCTCGACTACGGCATTTCCTACCAAAACCTGCTCATGGCCGCGAACGAACGCTTGACGCGCCCGCTGAAGGACGGCTTTCGCATGGAGGGCCACCTTGACTCCGCAAAGCTTGGAAAAGTGCACTTGCTGCGCGAAGGCATCCTGATTGCCCTTCATGCCAGCGGCGGTCTGAAGATAGTTTACGGACTGTAAGCACGTGAGCTCGACCATGCGATACTTCACCAGCAATCTCTTTGGTGGCTGGCCGCGCAGGTGGATGTCGACCGCGCTCATCGCCACGGCTGTGCTTGGCCTTCCGGGAATGGCGTCGGGCCAGACGACATTTTATGATGGGCCGGAATCGTTGCTCAACGGCGCCCCGGGCACCTTAGTGCGGCAGGAGCCGATGGACGGTGCTCCGCTCGGCGCCTCCACTTATCGCGTGCTCTATCGCTCGACGGGGCTGAACGGTCGGCCGGTCTTTGTGTCCGGCGTCGTCATCGTTCCGCAAGGCACGCCCCCGCTCGGCGGACGTCCGATCGTTGCTTGGGCACATCCGACTTCGGGTATCGTCCCGCGTTGCGCCCCATCGCTCGCCATTTTTCTGTTTCAGCAGATCCAGGGACTTCGCTCGATGATCTCACGTGGCTTCGTCGTTGCGGCGACCGATTATCCAGGGCTCGGTACGCCGGGCCCGCATCCTTATCTGGTCGGTGAGAGCGAAGGTCGAGCCGTGATTGATATTGTGCGCGCGGCACGCTCCGTTCCCCGCGCAGGCGATGGCAAGGACTTCACGGTTTGGGGGCATTCACAAGGCGGGCAGGCCGCGCTCTTCGCCGGAATGATCGCAAACGCCTACGCTCCTGAGCTGAAGCTTCTCGGTGTCGCTGCAGCGGCCCCGGCAACGGACCTCGTGAAGCTGATGAGCGACGACATCAACACGATCGGCGGCAAGAACATCACAGCGATGACGCTTTGGTCGTGGCACCGGGTCTACGGCGTCGCCATAGACAACGTCGTCGATCCGCGCGCCATGCCTGCAATCGACAGGCTGGCGCAAGAATGCATCGAAGGCCCTTTCGACCTGATCGTCAGGCAGAGGACAGGGCGGCCACTCGAGCAATATTTCCTGACCGTGCAAGATCCGAGCAAGGCAGAACCTTGGCGATCGCTTCTCGAACAGAACAGCACCAGGGTGCTCTCCCCTGAGATCCCCATCTTTCTTGCGCAGGGGGCCAACGACCAGGTCATCCAGCCCGCGGTCACGCAGGCCTACATGGACAAGTTGTGCAAAGCCGGCAGCAAGGTCAGGATGGTGATGTTGCCCGGTATCGGCCACGGACGCGCAGCCCAGGCGAGCGCGATGGCGGCGGTAAATTGGATGACTGACCGCTTCACGGGAAAAAGACCGCCGGACGATTGCGTCAGATAGGCTTGTCCAGAACGCCAAAGGAGTTGGTCAGCTCTTAGCTACGCCTTCAGCGTGCGGTGGCGTCCCAATTTTCGGCCGTTGCCCAGTAATCAGTAGCGGTCAAAACGTCTCGGTAATCTTGCCAGGCGATCGGCAGTTCGCGGAGACCTATTCAGGACAACCTGCAGGATCGATCTCACGCGCTCGCAAAACGGCAATTCCTGTTATTAGCTCGTTTAAGCAGCGTCTCATTTAGAAAGCTGCCAAGTTTCGGGAAGCCGCCGAACAGTTGTGGGCGGTACTCAGCGAGACCTTCTAATGAAGCGCGTCAGGCAGGCTGAGGCTGCTTTGCAAATCAATGACTGGTTGGCCGCACCAGGGGTAGCGCCGCCTACTGCACTTGGGCAGGCAGCTGGCACGGCGAAAAGGCCATCTCATGAAGTTTCTGACCGACTATCTTGAGCGCGCGGTCCAGCTAAATCTGGCGATCAGCGAACCGGATTCAGCGTTGAAATTCAGCTGCTTCAACTAGCCGGGCCATATCGCGAGCTGGCCCAAAGCGGGCGAGGACTATGGGGCTCCCGCGGCCAAGTCGACCAAAAATCGTTTGGGTTGAAGACCGGAAGATCTTGGCCAGTGTCAGGAGCTGCGCGGCGAAACCCGCCGAGTGGAAAGAATCGCGGCCGCAGAAAAATCCGCTACTCAGACGTCGTTCGGGGGGTACGCGCCGCGGCCTCCAGTGATTTCTCTGGTGGCAAGCGCCTCAGGTCGCGGCGCCGCGATCGACGGCAAGATCTCGAAGAGCGCCACTAACGCACCCCAACGACGGCTCCCCGATCGTCAGAATGAGACTCATCTCGAGCATTGCCAGTGAAACACCGGGTGCGCCCGCTTAACCCCGCCGCTCAGTCCGCCAGCGCGGTCCGCCGGTGCGTTATTCGGCGCCGCATGGACGAGCTTCCTCGCGGGGTCTGCGGTTGTCACTCCTGCCCTGGCGGGAAGGAGCCACCGTGCCGGTTGCGGCGGCCCGTTCGCCTTATCCACCGTCAGTCCCAGCGTCCCAGCCTCAATCGCCGGCGTCGATCCTCGGTCCCTCAAAATCTGGCCATGCGTCGGCGCCGCGCATGTGGTGCAGGTGAATTTCGGCCCGAAACCGGAGAGGCGGACATCGTCCGGGCATTGGTCGACCTCGGCCAGGGGATAGCCGGATCATGTGGCCGCAGCGGTAGGGCAGCGCGCGAGAGTCTTCGCGCCATGATCCGAACGCCCCAAATTACCTCTCGCGATTTCGTGCCGATGGAGGATCGAGTCCCCGGGAGCGGGCAGGCGGGCGCAAAGCGACAGCGGCGTGGGGCAAGTCAGCAGCGGAGTCCAGCAGCTTGCAAGCGCCTCCTTCGCTAAGTCTGTGGAGCAGCCTGAGTGGGAGCGGTGACCCTGGATTCTTGCGCCGCTTCTGAGGATGCTGATCGCGGCCTCCGGTTCTCAGCGGCAGTGATCAAGGATACACCGCGCCGGCCGTCGGAGCGCGCAATTGCGCCGCTACTAAGTGAGGTCGAAAGCAACGCTGTAATGGCCGGAGGTGTTACGGAGGTGAACCTGCCGCAAGCCTCTAAAAACTCGCGCCGATCGTCTTCTTCTTCTGAAGGTGACATCGTACGCCTCATAATTTTTTGAATATAGAAAGTTGGTCGATGGCAGAGTTAAGAGGTTCAATCACGAAATGTAACCACACTCCGTTGGGAATCGAAGTCCTCACATGCTGCCTGGGGCACAAACCATCAATTGCGATCGGAGTGCCCCATGAAGATCATCCTGGCTCGACGGATTCACAAGAGCACTTTAACCCCGCGTGCGATCAAGTTGGAGAGCACCAAGTGGCAAAAGCGACCAAGAGCAAGCGCAAAGAGTACACCAAGGACGATGTCAGGCTAATCAAGGCACATTCCAAGGCTCGCAGGCCGGTGGCCCAAGTTTCTAAGCTGATGAAGCGATCAGAGGGTTCGTTGAGGCAAAAGGCGCGTAGTCTTGGAGTTGGCTTGGGCCATCAGCGCTAACCTGGTGCAAAGAGATGGCAAGCCGCGTAGGCGGGTAGGTCCCTCATCGCTTGAGAAATATAGTCCGAGGGTTCGACGGCTGGACAAAGGCCCGATGGCACCAGAGCCGGGCCCGTCTTCGCGAACCTGCCGATCGGCGTCGGCGCGGTCGTGTCCCCGGTGGTGGTGTAGCTCGGTAGAGCAAAGCCGCCCGGACGCGCGCCGTCACATAGTGCCGTAGCGGGCGGGCGGCTTTGGGGTGGTCACCGGCAGTTCGCCGGTAGGGTCGGGTTGCTGACACCAACCTGATTCGAGGAACCACCGATGACCGATGAGATGATGAACCTCCGCACGCTCGTGGAGAAGACCCCTGATGCGGATCTACTGCGCGAGATGATCGGCTTTGCTGCCCAGCGATTGATGGAGCTGGAAGTGGAAGGCCAGACCGGGGCCGCCTACGGCGAGAAGAACCCGGAGCGTCTGGCACAGCGCAACGGCTACCGCGACCGGACTTGGGAGACCCGCGCCGGCACGGTCGAGCTTCGTATCCCCAAGCTGCGCAAGGGCTCCTACTTCCCGGGCTTTCTGGAGCCGCGCCGGATGGCCGAGAAGGCGCTCACCGCCGTGGTGCAGGAAGCCTATGTGCAAGGCGTCTCGACCCGCTCGGTGGACGACCTTGTTCAGGCCCTGGGAATGAGCGGCATCTCCAAGAGCCAGGTCTCGCGGCTGTGCGCGGAGATCGACGACAAGGTAAAGGCATTCCTCGGCCGTCCGATCGAGGGCGACTGGCCGTATCTGTGGATCGACGCTACCTACGTGAAGGTGCGCCAGCAGGGGCGTATCGTATCTGTCGCGGTGATCGTCGCGGTCGGCGTCAGCAGCGACGGCCGGCGCGAGGTTCTCGGCATGGACGTCGGGCCCTCCGAGGCCGAGACGTTCTGGACGGCATTCCTGCGCAAGCTCGCCCGCCGCGGCCTGCGCGGCGTCAAGCTGGTCGTCTCCGACGCCCACGAGGGCATCAAGGCCACCGTGGCCAAGGTGCTCAACGCCTCTTGGCAGCGTTGTCGCGTCCACTTCATGCGCAATGCGCTGGCCCATGCCGGCAAGAGCGGCCGTCGCGTCGTCTCCGCCTTCATCGCCACCGCGTTTGCCCAGGACGATGCCGAGGCCGCTAAAATGCAGTGGCGCAAGGTCTCCGACCAGCTCCGTCCCAAGCTGCCCAAGCTTGCCGGCTTCCTCGACGAGGCCGAGACCGACGTGCTCGCCTACATGACGTTCCCACCGCAGCACCGGACCAAGCTGCACTCGACCAATCCGATCGAGCGGCTCAACGGTGAGATCAAGCGGCGCACCGAGGTGATCGGCATCTTCCCCAATGAGGACGCCATCGTCCGCCTCATCGGCGCGATCCTGCTCGAGCAGAACGACGAATGGGCCGTCCAGCGCGCCCGCTACATGACGCTGGAAACTATCGCTCTGTTGAGCGATGATCCAACCGTCAGCCTCCCGGCTATCGCCAGCTGACCAGTCCGGCTCTTGCCGGCGAACGCGGTCTCCCACCGCCAGTTACACCACGCTTAGGGACACGATCGAGTATTGCGCAAACACGGGTCGGAACGTGGCCGAGTGCTGCATCGCCGGTGCGAACCTCCGCACAGGCAACCGGATGGCTTCCCCTCCAACAATCACTGTGGTCCGAGAGAAGGTTGGAAGGGCCGAAACAATAAATCCGCTTACTACTCCTTCACTGCCCACGATTGTTGAGTCAACTTCGCGATCTTCGTCGACCGGAACGGCCAAGCTGACAAAATTTGGGCCGCAGGGAAAATGCAGCGCATCATTGGGATCCCCAGGGTGGGTTAAAACCTGGCCGGCAACGATTTGGCGGATCTCGAGGTAGGGCTGGATTAGCAGAAGGTCTTCATCGCTGAGATTTCGAAGAAGATTATTGGCCGGACGCGTGGTGGCGGCTTTATGCGCCGGAGTCGGTCGCATCATTTATCCGGAATGTTCTAGGACGATCGGCACTTTCACCTTAGTTCCACAAACCGGAACTGACTGTGCAAATGTGCACACACGCGCGATTTGAGAGAGAGCTCGCCCCTTCTCCTGGTGATTTCCAAAGAGAGCCACGCCTCCACTTCCGGGGCAGGCGTGGCCAAGGCGACAGGCGTGCGAAGGCGGCCGAGCTACTCGAGAACGTCAAGATCTGATAGATCGCGGGGGGCAGCCTGAAGGAGCCTCTCGAGCAGTGCGGTAGTCGCGGCACGACTGAAGAGATCGGCTGGGTACCGCCTGATGTTTTGCACGCGACTGATGCATTTTCAGGATTAAGGTGATCGTCCGCGTGGCCCTATTGGGCGAAGTCAACGATGGAGCGTGCGGCCCAGATCTAGCGCGATAACGGCGTATCGGCGATGTCGAGCAACGCGCCGAGCCCCTGACGCAGGCGGCGGGTCGCGACGCTATCGTTGGCAAGTCCAAACACTGCCAGCGAGCGCGCGGTGACACCGTAGGCGTGTCCGAGCTCGAAGTCCGTCATGGACGCATCCGGCTGGTTGGTGTCGATCAGGCTGAGCCAGCTGCGCCCGTCGGTGACCGCCGGCAAGATGAAGTTCACGATGTCATGGTGGGCGTTGTAGACCAGAAGCATCGTCGCGTCCGAGCCGCGTCGCTTGATGCCGGTCTCCTGGGCGCGCCCGTCGAGCAGCATGCCAAAGCACTTGGCGTTGCCGTCCTGCCATTGCTCGTCGGTCATCTCTTCGCCGGACGGTGACAGCCAGGTCACGTCCTTGACGTCGAGTTCTTCGTGGTGGGAGCCGATCAGGAACCGGCTGCGATAGAGGATCGGGAAGGCCTTGCGTGTCGCAATCAGCTTGCGCGTGAATTCACGAAGATTGCGGCCGTTTGCCGAGATACCCATCCAGTCGAGCCAGGTGGTCTCGTTGTCCTGGGCATACGCATTGTTGTTGCCTCGCTGAGTGTGTCCAAACTCGTCGCCCGCGAGCAGCATTGGCGTGCCGTGGGACAGCAGCATCGTCGCGAGCATGTTCCGCTTCTGGCGTTCGCGCAGCGCCGTGATCTCTTGATCGTCCGTGGCTCCTTCGGCGCCGCAATTCCAGGAATGGTTGTTGCTGTGGCCGTCGCGATTGTTCTCCCCGTTCGCCTCGTTGTGCTTTTCATTGTACGAGACGAGATCATTGAGGTTGAAGCCGTCATGCGCGGTGACGAAGTTGACGCTCGCCCATGGCCGCCGCCCCCGCTTGTTGAAGAGATCGCCGGACCCTGACACACGTTTGGCAAGGTTTGCCAGCGTGCCTTCATCACCCTTCCAGAAGGCGCGCACGGTATCCCTGAACTTGTCATTCCACTCGGCCCAGCCGGGCGGAAACTGGCCGACCTGGTAGCCGCCAGGGCCGATGTCCCAAGGCTCTGCGATCAGCTTGACGCTGGACAGCACCGGATCCTGACGGCAGGCGTCGAGGAAGCCACCGCCTTCGTCGAAGCCATAGGGCTCGCGTGCGAGGATGGTGGCCAGGTCGAAGCGGAAACCGTCGACCCGCATCTCCGTCGCCCAATAGCGCAGGGAATCCGCAACCAGTTGCAGCACCCCTGGGTGGGAGAGGTTCACCGTATTTCCGGTGCCGGTATCATTGATGTAGTAGCGCTTCTGGTCCGGCAGCAGGCGGTAATAGCTGGCGTTGTCGATCCCCTTGAACGACAAGGTCGGGCCGAGTTCGTTGCCTTCCGCCGTGTGATTGTAGACGACGTCGAGGACGACCTCGATGCCATGGGCATGGAACTGGTTGACCATTTCCTTGAATTCGTTCGCGAACGGCGTCCTCAGGTAACGCGGCTCTGGCGCGAAGAAGGCAATGGAATTGTAGCCCCAGTAATTGCGCAGGCCCTTGTCGACCAAGTAGCTATCGTCGACGAAGGCATGGATCGGCAGCAGCTCCGCACTGGTGATCCCGAGCAAGCGCAGATACGCGGGGATTTCCGAATGCGCGAGGCCGGAGAACGTGCCGCGGTCTGCCTCGGGCACCAGCG
The DNA here is from genome assembly GCF_023073535.1 of Bradyrhizobium sp. 179. Taxonomy (NCBI): domain Bacteria; kingdom Pseudomonadati; phylum Pseudomonadota; class Alphaproteobacteria; order Hyphomicrobiales; family Nitrobacteraceae; genus Bradyrhizobium; species Bradyrhizobium sp. 179. The sequence goes on from NZ_JADPJR010000048.1 coordinate 52,167, forward strand.
GATGCAGCTGCGTAAAACCCTTGACGTGCATTTCGTAGACGATCGTCCGCTCCCACGGTACCTCGGGTTTGCGCGCCGCGCCCCAGGTGAACGCGGGGTCGATGACGCGGCACTTCTGCATCAGCGGCGCGCTGTCGCGCTCGTCATAGGAGAGGTCCTTGTCGGCGTGATCGAGCTGGTACCCGAACAGCTCGGGCGCCCAACGCAGTTGCCCGACCAGCTGCTTGGCATACGGATCGAGCAGGAGCTTGTTGGGATTGAAGCGGTGTCCGGCGTCAGGCTCATAGGGTCCATGGACGCGATAGCCGTAGACGGTGCCGGGACGGGCCGAGGGCAGATAGCCGTGCCAGACCTCGTCGGTGTATTCCGGAAGCTCGATCCGCTCGAGTTCGGTTTCACCGTTGTCGTCGAACAGGCAGAGCTCGACATTGGTGGCGTGGGCCGAGAACAGCGCGAAATTGACCCCGAGGCCGTCCCAGGTGGCGCCGAGCGGAAACGGTTTGCCCTCGGTGATACGGGATCGGCGGAGGCTCGACGCCGCCCGCGTCAGGGCGTCGTCCGATTGCGTCTTTTGGTCCATGTCTGCCTCCGATGACAATCCGGTCAGGATGTCGACGCTGGTGTGGGTATCTCGGTTGCGGCCTGCTCGGTGGCCGCAGCCGAGGCGATCACGGCCGCGGGAGGTACGTCGGCCGGCTTGGCCGGCGGGTTGGCGCGCTGCTTGGCGACTTCCTTGCTGATCGCGGAGATCGAATTGCCGATACGCTCGGCGATCGCGGTCAGCTCGGCATCGGACAGACCCAAACGTTTTCTCACGAGGCGCATTTGAGTGCGGTCGGTCAGGTCGAGCTTGTTGCGAATCGATTTTGGCGTCGAGCGGCGCATGGTGGCAACTCCTGTGTGTTGGTCGTAACAGTCGCCTGATCATTCCGTTCCAGCGGGTAGCAAATGGCGTTAGCTGGTCGCGCTTATCTCCAGACCGGCGGAAGGTATGGGCATCCGGATCGCCTCTTCGGTTGCGGGTTCACGGTGGCAGGGCTCGGATCGGCTGTGGCTGGCGCGAACGCCTGTGGCGAGGAACGAATGCACGCACGCCAGCTTTTTCCTGCGCAGGCATCTTTCAAGCGATCGTACGACCGACCCATCGCAGTTCGCCGAGGCATGCCCAACTCCGTGCATGGGGCGCGAAAGGGAAAGATTTGATTCAGAGACTGGGAATTGCCGGACAGGCCCGGCGACACGGTGCTTACATCGTCGATCAGGGGATAAGCTTCAACCTCTGGGCCCCGACGGCTCGCTCGGTGGAGTTGCTGGAGGTGGGGCGACCGCCACAGCGGATGGTGGGCGATGACGACGGCTGGTACCAGCTGCTCAGCTCGACAGCGCATGTCGGCACGCGCTATCAGTTTAGGATCGACCAGGACCTCATCGTCCCGGATCCGGCCTCGTTCTTCCAGCCTGATGATGTCGGTGCGCCCAGCGAGGTGATCGATACGTCGGGGTTACGTGATGCCACCCTCTATCCGGGGCGGCCATGGGCGGACGCCGTGATCTACGAGCTGCACGTCGGCACCTTCAGCGAGGAGGGGACGTATGCCGGCGTCGAGAAGCGGCTGCCCTATCTGCGCGATCTCGGCATCACGGCCATCGAGCTGATGCCGATCAACGACGTCCCCGGCCGGCACAATTGGGGTTATGACGGCGTGCTGCTGAATGCGCCCAATGCTCGCTACGGCAGGCCGCAGGATCTCAAGCGGCTGTTGCGGGCAGCCCACGATCTCGACATCATGGTCTACCTCGACGTGGTCTATAACCACTTCGGACCGCAGTTGAATTATCTGCACAGCTACGCGGAGAATTTCTTCAACAAACGCCACAGCACCGGCTGGGGGCCTGCCGTCAACCTCGAGGGACGCGATGGCGCGTTCGTGCGCGAGTTCCTGATCGAGAACGCGCTGATGTGGTTGCGCGACTACGGCTTTGACGGGCTACGCTTCGATGCCGTTCATGCGCTGAAGGACGATTCCGAACGGCATTTCCTGGTCGAGCTTGCCGAGACCATCCGGCATGAATTGCCGGGCCGGCGCGTGCATCTGATGCTGGAGAATGAGGCCAATCAGGCGCACCTGCTGGACCGAGTGGACGGAGCCCCGAGATATTACGACGCCCAGTGGGGTGACGATTTCCACAATGCGCTTCATGTCCTGCTGACGGGAGAAGAGGAGGGATATTACCGCGCGTTTGCGGACAAGCCGCTCGAACACCTTGCGCGATCGCTCACGGAAGGTTTTGCCTACCAAGGCGAGATCTTCGCGCTTCATAACGAGCCTCGCGGCGAGCCGAGCGCCCATCTGCCGCCGGACGCCACGATCTTCTTCGCGCAGAACCATGATCAGATCGGCAATCGGGGTTTGGGCGAGCGACTATCAAAATTGGTGAGCCCGGAAAAGCTTTGCCAGGCGATGGCGTTGGTCTTGCTCAATCCGCACATTCCGATGCTTTTCATGGGGGAGGAAGCGGCTGTCGAAACGCCGTTCCTGTTCTTTGCAGACTGGACGGGACAAGCCGCCGAGTTGACGCGGGAAGGGCGGCGCAAGGAGTTTTCCCAGTTCAAGGCCTTCTCGACGCCCGAAATGCGTGCCAGGATTCCAGACCCGTGCGACGAAACGACGTTTCAGGCCTCGAAGCTCGACTGGAATAGCATCGACCATTCTCCCGGGAGCGCCAAGTTTCGGACGCTGACGACGCAGCTGCTGAAGATACGGCACGACAAGATCGTACCTCTTATCAAACAGGGCTTCGTTTCGGCGCGACGTGAGCTACTGGGCCAGGATAGCGGCAGTGGCGGTGTGGACGTGCGCTGGCAGACTGAGAGGGGGGACATTCTGCAGATTGTCGCCAACTTTGGCGACCACCAGCTGCCCATGCCGGATTTGGTCGCAGGCGATTGCTTGTGGCGAGGAGTCCCCGCAGAATCGGGAGCGCTACTGCCAGGCGATATCACGGTACAACTTGGTCAGCTCTGAGACGCCAAAGGACGATGTTAGTGGGCAAGAGGGATCAAGGGCCTTGTCGATTTACACGCACTGAAGACGTCAGTGCCCTGAGTGGAACTTCGAGGTCCCAAATTTGCGTTCTCCGGCGGACTAGAGGGCATCCCACAGTGCTTTGCCCGCCCGGATGCGAGCTTCCGATGCGCTTCAGCCTGTTGCAAAGCTGTTCTTTGAGCCCGAGTCCGGCTCACCGCTCGCCAGCCGCTCGACCCGAATAGCCTATTCAAGATACTCTGTCAGCAATTTCACCCGAGTGCCGACGCGTTGGGTGCTACTACACCCCGGGACTGCGTCGCCCCTTGGGAGCGTCGATTTGCCGAATGGATGCTCGGCCGTCTCGCGACGCTGGCGCATGGCTTGCGGGTTCGCATCGAGGCACTGCTGCACAGCTGCAAAGTACATGTTCATGCTCCATCGTGTGCTGCCCTGAATTGCCCGATCCTTGGTGGGTCGGTCGTCAGCGTCGTATCGATGTTCAGCAGAAAACTGCCACGGCGCATCGATGTAGTTAGCGCCGCTGGCCGACATCGAACTTGTACGTCAATACCAGTTATGAAAAATTGCGACGCTTTTCATAGCCTAGACTTCTCCGACGTTTTCTGTTCCTCGCTAAGGCTCTCCATTCTGCTCTTTGCTTCCTTGATGTGGACTGCGGCTCGCCCCAGAGTAGCTCCTTCGGCTGTGAAGGAGGCCTAATCTTGAGACGGCGTGGTCCAGACCTCGAAGACGATATCGAAGTTGAACGTGGTGCAGCCGCAGATGAGTTGATGCCCCGCCATGTGTCGCCTCCCATTTGCGCAGCGGTTGACCTGCACCATCACGGAGGCCTGTGAAGTGAACTCGGGCGCACTAAGTTTTATGAACTTATCGGGGATGGTCGAGTGGCCAAGAGTTGGACGACGTTTTTCATCTGAGGCTGCGAAGTCGCTGTCAAAATTCCATAACATCCGATTTGCGAATGTCCGGAGTTCGCGCTAAGCGGACTAGAGTCGCCCAGGCGGCCGAAGGCCGCCCGGAGTCACTCCTCGCGGCAGGCTATTGCGGCGCGGGAACCGCGACAACTATTGCTCAACTTCGCTCGCCGCCGACAAGGTAGGCTGTTCGCGCATCGCTGGCCGGTAGCGCTTGGTTAGTTTGGCTATCCGGATTTTCGTGTGGATCCGCGGACGGATTGACGTTTTTCGAGCTGACTTGCGAGAGGGACGAGAATTAGCAAGAATCGCCACGGTTGGACGACGCAAGTCGGCTGCAGGTGAGACGCGCGTCCGAGCGGTTGGCTGGCGCGGACAGGGCACGGCTCAAAGGCGCCGATATGCGCCCACTATCGCAGTAGGCTTCAGCGTCGACGGCGAAAACCGCTTGGCGAATTGACGAATGTCAGTGCGAGCTTGCGGAAACCCAAAGAGCATGCCGTCTGTTGCCTTGCGCACAATTCACTAAGCGGCGCGCGGTTTGGGGATCAGATCGCGGATCTTCAATGCCTTGATCGCGGTCGAACGCTAAACCGGTACCTCCTTTTGCTGATCGCACTCGGGGGCGAAGCGGCATCGCCGAGGGAAGACGATGATGAATATTGAACGATATACCGAGCGCTCGCCCGGTTTCATCCAGTCCGCGCAGTCGCTGGCGATGCGCGAAGGTCATCAGCAGTTTTCCACCCTGCATCTGCTGAAGGTCCTGCTGGATGACAGCGAGGGGCTTGCTGGCGGTCTGATCGACCGCGCCGGCGGCGATTCCCGTGCAATCCTGAAGGCGACCGAGGATGCCCTGAACAAGCTGCCAAAGGTCTCCGGCTGCGCATGGTGAAGAAATAGGCGATCAGCTCCTGGATCATGATGCCCCAGAGCAGGGTGCCGGTGAGGACGAAGATCTCCTTCTCCTCATTGGGAATGCGCCGCGAATCCAAGATGTGGAAGACTCGCATTGATAATAGGCCGCATGGCAGCGGGGCTGCCGCTTTGAGAAAGAGTGCTGTGTGGGACGCGTGCGGAAGCTCCTGGGAAGTGGCCCAGGGAGCATTTCCTGCTAGTTGCTGAGCTTGATGAAGTTCGGGAACTTGACGTCGACCGTGGCGACGTCCTTGGGCCAGACCGCGCTCTGCTTGCCGTTCTGCCATTGCAGCATCAGGCCGGTGATCAAGCCCTTGCCATATTTTATCGAGTGCGTGAACGGGTCGTCCTTGCCGTAGAACTGGACGCGGCCAATGGTGCCTTCCCAGTCGGTCTTCTCCAGCGCAGCAACGAGCTTGTCCGCCTCGGTCGAACCGGCCCGTTTCACCGCATCGGCAATGTAATAGACCTCGTCATAGGCAGTGTAGCCGGCATACGACGGATAGTTACCGAACTTCTTCTTGAAGTTCTCCGCGAACGGCACCGACTTCGGCGTGACAGCCACACCCGGTCCCGAGACGCCCTGATAGAGGACGCCTTCCGCGGCCTGGTTGGTGTCCTTACCGAACGTTTCGTTGGTGGCTTGCGAGGAGATGCCGAACATCGGGATCGGCACCTGCTGGTTCTTCCACTGCACCGTCGGCTGCACACCGACATGGGAAATGCCGGTGATGATCACGTCGGGCTTGGAGCCCTCGATCTTATTGAAGATCGGCGTAAAATCGGTGGTGTCAGGGGAGAAGCGGATGTGGTCGAGCACTTTCAGCCCGATTTTGGGCAGGCATTCCTCGTAGCCGATGTCGAGCGGCTTGGTCCAGGCAGCGTCCTCGCTCATGATGACTGCTGTCTTCATGTGCATCTTGTCGACGAGCAAGTCCTTGGCGCCATCGCAAACCGAGAGCGCCAGGGCCGCCGAAGTCAGATAGCCGTGGAAGGTGTACTTGTTCTTCTCGTAATCGGCATGGACGCTCTTGCTGATCTCGTTGGAGGCAGCACCGGGCGTGACGAACGGTGTCTTCAGCCGCGAAGCCCACGGTTCCAGCGCAAGTACGACCTCGCTGATGTAGCTTGCGATGACTGCGTTGACCTTGTCCTCGTTGACGGCACGCTGGAAGGCACGCACAGAATCCGCGGAAGAGGAGTGATTGTCGTAGGAGATAATTTCGATCTTGCGTCCATCGACGCCGCCATTGGCGTTGATCTCGTCAGCGGCAAGTTGCGCCGCCTGTGGGATGGAGGCGCCGGCGATCGCCTGCGCTTCCGCGATAACGCCGATCCGAAGTGGATCCGCCGCAAGTGCCGCGCCTGGTGCCGTCATCAGCACACTGGCCGCAGTACCAAGTGCTATTCGCAACGCAGCAGAGAGTCTCTTTTTCATGTTGTTCTCTCCCTTCAACAGGCCTCTTGTGAGCCATTGGGGCGCGACTATAGCGGCCTACAGATTCTCGGCAAGTGAAACTGCATTCATGATTGCGGGGAGCGGCCTCGCATACTGGCATCCGAGAAGGGCGGCGCGACGAGTATTCAAGTGTGGTTGGACTTCCGAAACGAGCTCAGCGCACCTGACTCACGCCATCTCCCTCAGCGCGCTTTGGTCCGGAACGACCGCAGCATCTTGGCCAAGCCGGGAGCGGCGGCACTCAGCTCGTCCAGATGTATGCGCGAGAGCGATCGCAGCTTCTGCTCGCCCTTGGCCGTCAGCTTGACGAGAACGCGCCTTGTGTCCTCGGGATCGGCTTCCCGGCCGATCAGCTTGAGTTTCGCCATGCGATCCACCAGCTCCACCGCCGTATGGTGCCGGATCAGGAGGAAGCCGGCGATGTCGCCAATGCTGGCGCCGCCGGGGCTGGCGAACCCCTTGATCGCCAGCAACGCCTGATGCTGCTGTGGCGTCAGCCCGGCGTTCTGGGCCGCGGCTTCGCTGAAAGCAAGGAAGGTTCGCAACTGGTAGCGGAATCGGGCTAGCGCCGCGTAGTCGGCCTCACGCATCGCGCCGCCCTTGGCGGGCACGCCATGCGCCCTGCGTCCAGTCTTCCGCTTTGATTCAGCCATTCCTGCCTTCGACGTCAGCCCGCCGGCGAAGCGGTCGCTGCCGAGACTATCAAGGAAGGACGGCGGGACCAATCGGCGGGGCCGCGGATGCACAAATATCCGGTGCTCCTCAGCTGCCTATTCGAAGCTGGACAGCAGGATCTTGACCAGGATGACCTGGAACGCGATCGGGATGCGGACGCTCTTCCGCCTGATCGAGCGCTGCAGCGCGCCCGCGATCTCGGCGCTGGTCAGGTTACCGGCCGCCGCATCGGTGATCAACTCGCCCCACATCTGCGACAGCGAGCCGCCGGGCGGGATCACGGGCTTGATGGTCACGCCGCAGCCTTGCGCCCAGTCGACGATCTCCCGCATGGTGTGAGGACCGCAGTTGCGCGCAGTTGCGAGGCGCTCGGCCGTCAGCGCGCGCAGCAGTTCACGCGAGGGCGACCAAGTCCCCTTAGGTGGCTGCTCGCCGGTGAGTTCGACCGCGAGCTCCTTCAGGACATTCTGGGCGCGCCCGCTCAGCTTCTGCATCGGGCCAAGTTCCCGTTTCGCCTGAATGGCGCCAACCGCTAGTCCCCGCTTGCCGGCAGACCGGTTGCGCGGCTCGGACATGCGGGCCGCATCGCTGGACTGCGGCGCCGCACGCGTGTCGCTCCCCTCTCTGACCGGCCACGCCGCCTCCTGCAACTCCGCCTTTTGCGGCCAAGAGCGTCGCTTCCGGGCACCCGCTATCGTCGTTTGCCGCGCCATTTCTCCCGCTGAACCCTCCAGCCTCTTACTCACAAAGACTAATATATATCGCAATCCGATATGTTTTCACGTGACAATTTTTGTCGTTCGACCAAAGGCGAAATTGACAGAAGGACTTCACAAGCAATGTTTACGTGCAGGAGCTACACGCGGATGTGACGTGCCCGGTGCAGGCAGGCCCTCGAGGTCTGCTGCCGCAGGACAGGTCGTGTTGTGCCTGCAAACAAGAATGACATTCGGAGGAAACGATCATGACCGACAATCTCATCCGCCGCGGCCTCTCGCGCCGCAGCCTGCTCCAGACCACTGCAGGTCTCATCGGCGGCTCGGTGCTGCCGGCAATGCCGGCCCTTGCCGAGGACAGGCCGATCGGCACGTATCCTGCGGGCGTGTCCGGGTCCACGGCCTTCATCGGAATCTCGGTGCCGCGCACCGGCACCTATGCCGTCCAGGGCGAAGACGAACTCAAGGGCTATCAACTCGCGATCGAGCACATCAACAGCGGTCACGACCTGATCAAGAAGATCTCGCCGAAGACCAGCAAGGGCGTGCTCGGCAAGGAGCTCAAGTTTGGCGTCGCGGATTCCGCGGCCAAGCCGAACGAGGCGGTGCAGGCGCAGCAGCGCTTCATCAGCGAGAACAAGGCGATCATGATCACCGGCGGCACCTCGAGCGCGGTCGCGGTCGCGCTCAACAAGCTCGCCCAGCGCGAGAAGGTGATCTTCGTGTGCGGCATTTCCGGCTCGAACGACACCACCGGCAAGGACTGCGTCCGCTACGGCTTCCGCCAGAACTTCTTCGGCCAGACCGCCGCCGCGGCGATCGGCCCCGTCATGGTCAAGGAGTTCGGCAAGGGCAAGAAGGCTGCGTATCTCACGCCGGACTACACCTACGGTCACACCGTCACCAAGTCGATGCAGGACTTCCTTGCGACCGCCGGCTGGACCACCGTGACCAACCAGGTGGCGCCGCTCGGTGCGCCTGACTACTCCTCATATCTTCTGAACGTCGCGAATTCCGGCGCCGACGTGCTGATCAACGTCAACTGGGGCCACGACGCGGTGCTGTCGACCCAGCAGGCCAAGCAGTTCGGTGTCCTCGACAAGATGAAGCTGGTGGTACCGTATCAGGTGCCGTTCATTGCCCGGGAGACCGGCGGCTTGATGCAGGGCGTCTACGCTGCCACCGACTATTGGTGGACACTTGAGGACAAGTTCCCGCTGGCCAAGATGTTCAACGAGGCCTTCGAGAAGAAGTACGGCTACAAGCCGGAATGGGGCGCGGAGAACGCCTATGTCAGCTTCGCGCACTGGGCCCGCATGTGCGAGCAGGCCGGCAGCTTCAACCCGCCCGATGTGATCAAGGCCTATGAGAAGGGCGAGACGATCCCCTCGCTCGTCGGCGACGTGCATTACCGTCCCGAGGACCATCAGTGCGTCCGCCCGGTGGTCATCGTAAAGGGTAAGCAGCAGAAAGACATGAAGAACAAGGAAGACTGGTACGACGTGGTCGAGGTCGTCCCCGGCGACGGCCTGATGCAGAAGCCGGACGCCTTCGGCTGCCATCTCGGCGACTACAGCTGAGCCCGCTCTAACCCCTGTGACGCCGCGGGCTGCCCTCTGCTCCGTGCGGTGTCACCTTTTTGGCGCGCTCCGTCGCGCCTGCGCAGCAGTGACCATTTCATGATCAGTTGGCCCAACCTCGTTTCGCAGCTTTTCAACGGGCTGGCGCTCGGCGCGCTGCTCGCGCTGATCAGCTCCGGTCTGACCATCATCTACGGCACGCTCGGCGTCCTCAACCTCGCCCATGGCGCGATGTTCATGATCGGCGGCTACGCCGGCTTTGTCGCCTACCAGTACACGGAATCGTTCGTCCTCGCCGTTATCGCGGGATCGCTGTTCGTGATGCTGCTCGGCGTGCTCATGGAACGCGTCATCATCCGCCATTTCTATCATCGCCCGCACGAGGATCAGCTGCTGGTGACCTTCGGGCTCGGTATCTGCTTCGTCGAGCTCGTGCGCCTGATCTTTTCGAGCCAGTCGCAGCTGGTGCCACCCCCGGCGATGTTCCGGGGCATCACTAATCTCGGCTTCATGTTTTATCCGACCTACCGCCTCGCCGTGGTCGGCATCGTCGCCATCGCCCTCGGCGCGCTGTTCATCATCCTCTACCGGACCAGGCTCGGCATGATCGTGCGCGCCGGCATCGAGGATTCTGTGATGGTCGATTCGCTCGGCATCAACGTCTATCGCGTCTTCATGGTCGTGTTCGGCATCGGTGCGATGGCCGCCGGCTTTGCCGGGATCGTCAACGCGCCGGTGGTTTCGCTGACACCGGGCATCGGTGACGACATCCTGGTCCAGACGTTCGTGGTGGTGGTGATCGGCGGCGTCGGCTCGTTCCCCGGTGCGATCCTCGGCGGCCTGATTGCCGGCGAGATCATCAGCGTCACCTCCATGTTCAACCCCGGCTACGCCTATGTGATGCTGTTTGCGGTGATGACGCTCGTACTCGTGGTGCGACCGCATGGCCTGCTCGGCGTTCAGGGCCGCGAGTAAGTCATTTCGTCATGCTCAAGCAACGTCAGTTCCTGATCGAGACGCTAACGGCCATCGGCCTGATCGCGGCTCCGTTTGTGCTGCCCCATCTCGGCTTCGCGCCGAACACCGTCAATCGAATCCTGGTCTGGGGCCTGTTCGGGCTCGGCTTCGACATCCTGTTCGGCTTCACGGGGTTGTTGTCGTTCGGCCAGTCCGCCTTCTATGGCACCGGCGGCTTCGTCGCGGCCTATCTCCTGACGCGCGCCGGCTTCAGCAACGTGCTGGGCGCGCTGATCATCGGCATGATCGCCGCCGCCGTGACCGGTTATCTTGTCGGCCTGATCGCGCTGCGCCGGACCGGCATCTATTTCGCCATGATCACCGTGGCGATCGCGCAGGTGTTCTTCTTCGTCGAGTTCAATCCGCTCTCGGATTTTACCGGCGGCGAGAACGGCCTGCCCGGCGTCCCGACGCCGAGTTTCAATCTCGGCTTCACCACGATCCACTTCACCAACGGCTGGTCGCTCTATCAATTCATCGCTCTGTGCTATTTCATCGGCGTCATCATCGCGCTCAGGATCGTCCGCTCGCCGGTCGGGGCGATTCTGAGCGCGATCCGGGACAATCCGCTGCGCGCCACGGCCGTCGGCCACAACATCCACGGCTACAAGCTGACTGCTTTCGTGATCGCCGCCGCCTATGCGGGGTTTGCCGGCGGCCTCCTCGGCGTGCTCCAGGCCTTCATGCCGCCGGACGCGTTCACGTTCGACACCTCCGGCCAATTGGTGATGCAGACCGCCATTGGCGGCAGGAGCACGCTGTTCGGGCCGCTGGTCGGCGCGGCGGTCTGGCTCCTCCTGCAGGACTTCCTGCAGGCCGCGTTGGGCCTCGGAGCCGCCTGGAAGCTCGTGCTGGGTGTCGTGTTCGTGCTGCTGGTCTGCTTTCTGCGCGGCGGCATCATCGGCGGCCTCGCCGATCTCTATCGCCTCGCCTCCGGCAGGCGTAAGCGGACGGAAGCAGAGGCTGAACAAGAGGCTACGGACGCCGCGCCGACACGGCAACCTGCGCCAGCATCGATGCAGGCCAAAGAAGTCGAACATCCTGCGTATTCCAGGCCGATCCTGAAGGCCACAGGTCTCACCAAACGCTATGGCGGCCTCGTCGCCAACAGCGACATCGATTTCAGCGTCAATCAGGGCGAGCTGCGTGGCATCATCGGTCCTAACGGCGCCGGCAAGTCGACTTTCTTCAAGATGTTGACCTGCGAGGTCGCCCCGACGTCGGGCCAGATCGTGTTCGAGGGCCGCGACATCACGGGACTGAAGATCACCGAGGTTTGCCAGCTCGGGCTCACCAAGAGCTACCAGGTCAACCAGCTCTTCACCGGCCTCACCGTTCGCCAGAACCTGACGATCGCCGCGCTTGCCGAGCTGCGCGGAAAATTCCGGCTCGATTTGTTCCGCAAGCTCTCGGGCATCAAGGGCCTGGCCGAGCAGGTCGAGCACACGCTGGCCCTTGTCAATCTGACCCGCCGCGCCGACACGCCCGTATCCGAGCTCGCCTATGGCGAGAAACGCAGGCTGGAGATCGGGCTTGCGCTCGCAACCTCGCCGCGCCTGCTGCTGCTCGACGAGCCGCTCGCCGGCATGAGCCCGCGCGAGCGGGTCGAGACCGTTAAGTTGCTCAAGTTGATCGCGCGCGGCCGCACCATGATCATCATCGACCACGACATGGATGCCCTGTTCGAGCTGGTCGAGCGCATTACCGTGCTCCAGGAAGGCCGCGTGCTGGTCTCCGGAACGCCCGAGGAAATCAAGACCAACGCCGCGGTGCAGGAAGCCTATCTCGGCGGCGTCCACGGAGAGATCGCCGCATGAGCCTGATCGAGGTCAACGGCCTGAACAGTTATTACGGGGACTCCCACATCCTGTTCGACGTCGCCATGCATGTCGACCGTCACGAGGTGGTGGCACTGCTCGGCCGCAACGGCGCCGGCAAGAGCACCACGCTGAAGAGCCTGATGGGCGTCGTGACACCCCGCAGCGGCAGCGTGAAATTCGACGGCATCGATATCGCCGGGCGCAGAAGCCACAAGATCGCGCAAGCGGGCATGCAACTGGTGCACGAGGAGCGCCGGATCTTCGGCAGCCTGTCGGTGGAGGAGAACATCCTCCTTGCACAGATCACCGCGCCCAAACGCTGGCCGCTCGGCCGCATCTACGAGATGTTTCCCCGGCTGAAGGAGCGTCGCAACAACCGTGGCACCGAGCTTTCCGGCGGGGAGCAGCAGATGCTTGCGATCGCGCGGGCGCTGGTGCGCGATCCCAAGATCGTGCTGCTGGACGAGCCGTTCGAGGGCCTTGCGCCTGTGATCGTCCAGGATCTCGTCAAGGCCTGCCGCGAGCTGGCGGCGGCCGGCCAGACCATCGTGCTGGTGGAGCAGAATCTGGCGGCGACGCTAGCGCTGGCGAGCCGGATCTACATCATCAACAACGGCCACATTGTGCACGAGGGGCCGGCGCAGGAGCTGAAGGCCCAGCCGGAACTGCTACAGCGCTATCTCGGCGTTTAGACGGATGTTTGAGCATGATCTCTTCGGAATGCCGCGGCACACTTTTCCGGATCATGCTCTAGCCGCGAGCGCCGCGACCATCCGTCTGGCGTGATCGGCGAGCACGGCCATGTCTTCCTTGCGCGTCTGCGCCGGCAACAGCTCGATCCCGGACCTGACGGGCATGACGTGCATGTGCAGGTGAAAAACCACCTGGCCGCTGGCCGGCTCACTGAATTGCTGCAGGATAATACCCTCGGCGTCGAACGCCTTCATCGCCGCAATCGCGATCCGCTTAGCGGTTCTCGCAACCGCGGCGAGATCGTCATCGGCGATGTCGAGGATGCCGCGCGCCGGCGCGCGAGGAATGACCAGCGTGTGTCCGGGCGAGCGCGGCATAATATCCAGGAAGGCGAAGCTGCGGTCGTCCCTGAAAACTTCGAAGCAGGGAATCTCGCCGCGCAGGATCTTCGCGAAGACGTTCTGATCGTCATAGGCCGCCATGAACCCCTCCCATCGCTGCGAGGTACGATCAAACGCGCTCCTTTCCGTTGACGCAAGCAAGCCTGCCGATCTATCCACGATGCCAAGCGAGATGGTTCCATTGACGACAGGCTTCCCGGAAACAGCATCGAGAGTGCGCGTCGCGCCCTCGCCGCGCGATTGCGATCGGCCGGCATCGAGGAGTCCGCTCTCGCCGCGCGCCTTCTCGTCGGCGCGGCTCTGGAGCTCGATCTGACCGGAATGGTGACGCAGGCGGCGCGAAAGCTTACGCTAGAGGAGACCGCGCGCCTCGAACGATATGCGTAGCAGCGCTATCTCGGCGTCTAGCGAGGCGCCGATCAGCGTGTCGAAACCGTCGATGGGGTCTTGTTCGCCGAGTTGCTTAGCGGTGTTCACGTACAGGAATACGACCATTATCCCTCTTCAACATACACTGGCCCAGGACGGACGACACCTCATGACCGCGGCACAATCCCGCCAGTCTGCTCGTCGTGATCGCCGGCTCCGGCCACGGCACAGCACGCCCGGATATCCGCCTGTCGTCCCAAATCGCTCGCGCAAGCCGGCGGCGACCTGGACGTTCATGAGAATGTTCTGCGCAAGTGGGTCAAGGAGTTCGGCTCGGACCCGGTACAGGCCTTTCCCGGCGGCGGACTGTGGCCTCCACCAGCGGCTGATGCGCCTGCAAGGCCTGCGGGCGCGGCCGCGACGCCGGCGCTTGCCGAAGGACAGCGGCGATCGACAGCTCGAGACCGTGCCGGCGCGAACCTCCTTGACCGGCAGTTCACTGCCGAGCGGCCGAACCAAAAGTGGATCGCCGACTTACGTATCTCTGGACGGCCAAGGGCTGGCTCTACGTCGCAGCAGTGATCGACCTGTTCTCACGCCGGGTGGTGGGTTGGTCTATGAGTGCCGCCATGACAGCTCAGTTGGTGACCGATGCCCTGCTGATGGCCGTCTGGCGACGCGGCAAGCCGGACGCGCTGTTGCACCACTCCGACCAGGGCAGTCAGTAGACCAGCGAGCAGTTCCAGCGTTTGATGGCCGACCACGGCATTGTCTGCAGCATGAGCCGTTCCGGCAATGTCTGGGACAACGGGGCGATGGAGAGCTTCTTCTCGTCGCTCAAGACCGAACGGACGGAAGGCAAAACCTACAGGAGCAGAGACGAGGCGCAAGCCGATGTGTTCGACTACATTGTACGATTTTACAACACGACCCGCAGGCACTCGGCAATGGGCTATCTCAGCCCGGTTGAGTTCGAGCGCAAGGTGGGATTTGCTTAACCTGGTGTCCATCAAACCGGCAGCAGCTCACAACGGTGACCCAGAAAACGATGGAATTAGGCAGCCTCAGTAAAGCCGATTGAGCGATGGGCAAAATGGGCGAGCTTCGGCGCCATGGGGTCAAACTGCGCACTTAAATGTGCATGAGCCTTTGGCGCAATTGTTCTCGGCCAATGCTGCTTCACCCCGGGAGATCATACCCGCGCAGGAAGTGTTTTCTGCAGCAATGCGATTGAGCCTCAACAGTCAGACACGCCCTGGGCGGCCATGAGCGGACGATGCCGACGTGAGCTGGCGGTATCAGGTCGCGCGATAAGTCTTTGAAAACAAAGGCTGAGATTGGGTGCGGTACCGTTCGTAGCGCTCAGCTGTCTCGAACCCCCGACGCTGACCGCCGGCCTCGCGCCCGCGTGACGCCGGTAACGTGGGACTATTGTCATTCAAAGTACCAGAGGATGCGGGGCAGCGGTGCAAGCGGCTAACGATCGTCGTGCCTGCAGCGCGCCGGCGAGCCGCAGCCCGAGACTAGATTGAGCACTTTAGGTCTGACCACGATGACGTAATTGCGGTCAGCGCTCGTGGCGGGCAAGCTCCGTTATCGTCGAGCCCTCGCAATCAAATGATTCGAAGGAGCTCCCATGAAGCAGTACGTCGGACTGGACGTCTCCAACGAGACTGGTCAAGTAATCTTCGAAGGAAAAGCGAAGTCTAATCCTGGAGCCTTGACTGACCTGCTTCGCAAACATGCGCCTCATGCCGAGCGTATCGGCTTTGAGACCGGGGCGATGGCGAGTTGGCTATGGCATGAACTCCGCAGGGTTGAGCTTCCGGTGGTCTGCATCGACGCTCGGCATGCGCACGATTGAGCACTTTAGGTCTGACCACCGATTGACCACCGAAATACCGTGAACAAACGGCGATGAGGTACTCAAGCAGAAGCGAACTTCATCGTTTTTATTGATCTTTTCGATCGCTATTTACGTTCGGGACGCAGGTGTTGCGGGTTCGTTGATCCGCGGCGGCTCGATTTACAATTCGGCCGTAACCTGTTGATCTGTATAGGCTCGTTCGCGTGTCTTTTTACACCTAAGTACCTCTGGTTGTTCATCAAACATCAGACTCTTAATCAGCGGGTCCCAGGTTCGAGCCCTGGTGCGCCCACCAAGCTTTTCAACCGCTTGGGTATCTGGCGATACGGGTATTCCAGCAAGCGATCAGCGGCCTTTCAGCCGATCACCGTCTCAATTCGGATCGAGGAGTGATCGTGGTCTGTGCTCGTCTCTTTATTCTCGGCAAGATGCCTACGTCGCTGAATTTAGTCCGGGCCGAAACATGCGCTTCGTACAACTGGACATTCGCAGCCCGTCATCGGACTGCTACTCGCGCTGAGGCGATCGATGTCTTGCGCAGCGCGAGTCGCGCGTAGAGTTTCGGAACAATAGGACGCTTGCAGGTGATCTTGGTGAGGGTCACGCCGGCTACAGACGCGTGCGATACCTTGTTGCTCGGGGCGTTCGCGTGCGCGAGGCGGATGCTGATCGCCGTCTTTCTCCCGAGCGTCGTGCTTCCGCTCTTCGTACTTTCTCCCGGAGCCGCTGCAATTGAGCGAGCAGGCCAACGAGTTCGATCGTTGCGTGATGCAGAACAGCCAGGCTGCAAATCCCACTACTCACTACAACACCCCCAGACAGGCCCTTGCCAAATCCGTGACGGGAAGCTCGAATTTGTGATGACCTGCCAATAACGTCTAAGCGATGGATCATCGCGCCGTCCGTTCGCTTTACGACGATACGCGGAAATATTTTCGCGCATTCTAACGCGTCGTAACAAAATGCCTGCATCGGGAAAAGGGAATTTGGACGCACTCTCCAGAACGGCCTCGTCATTTGCATCAGAACGAGGGAGCCGCACCAAGCATCTCCGCCGTCCGGATGATCGGCTCTTCGACCCAGGCCTCGCGGGCGAACCAGTTATGATTAGCCTGACAGATCGGACAACGAGTATTGCCGAAAAACACGATGCTCCGCAGGAAAGTCTCACGATCGGATTTGATGCCGGTCGGGATCGCGCGACCGGTTTGCGGGCACTTGACCATAATCATACCCATGCGAGCCTCCCTGAAATAATTTGATGGTTGAATAAGGGGCCGGCCGGCTGGAGTGCGCTCTCGTCGGTGCGGGTTAACTGGGGGGCATCGCACCTGGGGTCGTTGTTCGAGCAAGGGGCAGCTTGCTCGTGACGACGCTTCTCCAACCGACCGGATTCCTGCTTGGCGAAATGGCGATATCGCCGGCTTTCGCTCGGCAACCTTGAATGTGCTGCGACCTCAACCGAAAGCTTCTGGGAGGCGCCTAACAATAGTCATGTCCAAATCCCTGCGGTTTCGCGCGGAACGTTCCGCTTGCAATGAAACCATTATCTTGGTCTTGACGGACAGATCAGCCCACCGGATCACTGGTCTCGCTCCCCTCCTGCAGTTCATTAATATTCTCCGTCTTTATTTAATGTGCAAATAAAAATTTGCATGTCGGTCTGATTTGCGACTCTCGGCCAATTTATTTTTTACGCGGGGGCTGTACGGCACGATGTCCCTCACCAAAAATATCCGACCTTTCCTCGCTGGCGTCAGCAACCCCCTCATTCCCGTCGCCGGTTTCGTTGCGTGCTGCGGCTTGCTCGTAGGGTTAAATGGTTACTCGAGGTTCAAATATGAAACAAATTTTGATTATGCGATAAATATGCAAATCTCGTTGTTAATTGCCGCCAATCACGTAAGCTAAACTCGTCCAAGTTCGTTCGACTGGAGGAGACGATGTGGGAATCAATTCTTAACAAGCACAACCTCACCTCGAATACACTGCAGTTGGCTCAGATGCGCGCTGAATTGCTAAGCATCGGCGAGAAAGAGCGCATTCTGAGAGAACGGAGTGCCGATCGCGAAGCTTATCGGTACCTATTGGATGCTCATCGGTTGATCGCGAGAGCGAGCCTTCTTGGAAAGCAGGTGTTGAACATTTCTCCGCAGGGAGGGGGCAAGGACGGTCAGCTGGCGGCCTGACCGGCCGGATTGTCACTTTCGAAACGAGCCCGATCGGATGGCATGTGTTCGGCTGAACGGGAATTGCAACGCCGCAGGCCGGGCTAGACTGAATCTCGTGGGCGACGGCCGTCTCCTGGTGCCGCGACAATAGCGCCTCCCAGATGCTGTCGCCGCCTCGTCGGTACAGGGCGGGGCAGACTTGTTCACATTGGTCGGAGCCGTGCTGGAAAGATCGTCGGCAGAGATGGTGTTGAGACCGGCTCCGGATGCAGTGTTCGCGCTGCTGGAGGGTCGATCAATGCTCTTCAGCGAAGCAGGGCAGAAGATTTTTGAACTGGACCGAGTAGCGGCATTCATTTGGTGTAAGTTGGCACAAGGCGCCTCACTGGAAGAAATTTATCAGCGGCTTGGTGCGCTAGACATTGACGAGCAAACGGCACGCCAGTTCACGCGACAGGCTGTAAATGTCTGGATCGATCGAGGGTTTCTTGAAGTCGATTGGCGAATGCCGGCCGATTGTGCCTTCTCAGCGGTCCTGGGTCGGCACAGAATAGGCATCCGGGCTGCAAATCGGGACCTCTTGAATCGGCTGCTTCCGCTATTTTGTGTTCCGGACCAGAACGCCGGCTGCGACGTCGACATTACCGTCGAGGCAATGATGCTGGACGATTCCGCGGAGAGGATGCCCGCATCTCCAGATGTGAAGTCGAAGCACTGGCACCTACGATCAAAGCTCACATCACCGAGCGGCTCATTCGAAGCAGTCGTTGGGTCTTCTCCCTTCATGCCGCTTCTCTCGTGAAAGACGGTATGGGCCTGCTGTTATGCGGCCAACCGGGAGCTGGGAAGTCTACGCTCACACTGCAACTGGTGGACGCCGGACTTCGGTATCCCGGCGATGATGTTGCGCTGGTTGGAGCTGACGGAACGATCTGCGGGCTTCCGTTTGCGCTCACCCTCAAGCAGGGATCGTGGGGCTTTCTCTCGCGACTACATGGCGACCGGCACGACGCGACGCATTGCCGTTCCGACGGCGTTCTGGTGCGGTACGTACCCGTTACGGATGCACAGAACCAATGCTTTTCCGCAAGCTGGGTCATCTTCTTGAACCGGGTCGCGAGCGGACCGGCCGAACTGACCGCGATAGATCAGTTGGATTCGATGAAGCGGCTCATCGAGGACGCATTTGCTGCTGACGGACGACTTTCGCAGGCCGGCTTTTTCGCTTTGAAGCGGATTGTCGCGGGAGCGCGATCGCTTCAACTCACCTATTGCGAGGCCGTGGAGGCTCGGCGATTGATTATGGATTTGTGCAATGGCAAGACATAGCGCCGCACTGACGAGCCTTTGCAATTGCTTGCGAGGCATGCCACCGGTCGATGTAGAGTGGACGCCCGTAATCGGGCTCGCAAACCAGACTCTGACGACGCCGGCGCTCATCGATCTTGTCGACAAATTCGCATCGATGCTGCCGGAGGACGTCTGCACATATATTCGCCAGATCCACCGCCGAAACGTGCTGCGCAACAATCGGCTCATCGCCCAACTGGAAGAAGCCGTCGTTGCGATGAATAGCTCGGGAATTACGCCGATCATGCTCAAGGGGGCATCGACACTGGCGACCGCGCCGGAGGAGCGACGAGGCGTTCGGTTAATGTCTGACCTGGACATCATGATTATGCCAGAGGAGGCCAGAACGGCAGTCGCCGCTCTATGTGCAATTGGTTACGATATCGATTACCAGGCCCCTTCCGAAAGCCAGAGATGGCACGTCGAGCTGAATCGGTCGCAGGATGTCGGGACCATCGACCTGCAGCGGGCAGCTCCAGGTCCTGCGTACCTCTACCAGAGCTTCGGGCATGCGCTGAACCATTGCGTCCCTGCGCCGCTGGGACGGGGACGCGTCTATATCCCCAGGCCTACCTACCAAGCGCTCATGTTGATCATCCATGATCAGTTTCAAGACTATGGTTATTGGCTCGGCGACCTCGACCTGCGGCACCTTGTTGAATTACGCGATCTAAGCAATTCCGCCGAGGGCCTCGATTGGGGGGAGCTTAGCTCTCTTGTCTCGGGCGAGTTGATGAAGAACGCAGTCGAAACTCAGCTGTTCGCTCTTACTGAGCTGCTGGGCGTCGAGATTCCGCACGCGTTGCGCTCCCGACTGATTCCGCGCCTGCAGTTCATGCGGCAGTTGATGCAAGCACGCTTTCCGGCCACACGCGTGCCCCTCCTGGCGATGAACATTCTGGACCTCAGAAACTACCGCAGGGAGGCGGCCGTTCTCTCGACAAGAACCAGCGCGAACCGACGTGGATTGTGGTCTGTGCCAAGAGCGAGAACCTTACAATTTCTGCTGAATGCGACGACCGCAGTTCGCGCGGGAAAGGTCTAGTGCCTGTGACCGTCACACGAGCGTTCTCGAGAGATCGTGGCGGCAGATCTTGGCTGAGCGGGTTTTCGATCCGCTACCTGCTCCAGGTGGGTGGGCGGCTGCCCCAATCCGCAGGACTGAACATTCTCAGTCGATCCGAGGTGCGCCCAATGGCGCAGAGCTAGGAATGCTCTCGACCACCAGGATTCCCTTCGGACGATTCGCCGTTCTCGCGGATTTTGAACTCCTCCAGCGTGTGGCCTGATTGGAGGGCGGCAACCAGCCAGCGGGGCTGCTTACCACGTCCTGACCAAGTCTCTGTTGGCTGGAGCGGGTTGTAGTACTTCGGTACGACCTTCGGGTATTTGCGACGGGGCGGCTGGCCTGTTCCCGCCTCGGCCGCCCGGCTTTCAGCTTCACCGAATTGATCCGGCTGGTTGAGTTGCGCAAGACGCTTTTCCAGTTCCCGCTTCTCGGCGGTGATCTTCTCGGCGAGAATCTTCGTCAGCTCCTCGTGAAGGAGCCAGAGTTCCTCAAAATCCATGGCTTCGAGATCTTGCCTTCGCATAGCATTTCTCGTCACCGTTCGACTGATGCCCCCACCTGCCTGTCATCTCCACGCCGAATATCGTTGTTCGCGCGGCGAGTGACGGACAGGGACCGAGACCGGTCTTTCAAATTTGACGCGACAATAAATAAATAGTATATTATTTAATATTATATTGCGAGCATTATTTTTAATCGACGTATTGAAAGGCCAGAAGCCTTGCTGCAAGCCCGAAAAGAAACATTAGTCGCTATCGACTGCCCTATGGGGCGCCTTGAAGCGGCGATCAGCCGGTTTATCGCTCCGTCGGCTGCATTGACCGACATCCAGGCTTTGAAGCTGCAAATCCAGCTGCGACGGCTCGCGCTGAGAGACATCGCAGTCATAAGCTCGCGATTGCGGCAGGCTGATGGTCGCATTTCAGTTGGATTGCCAACGAAGAAAGGCGGGCTCGCGCGCCGATCATATCCGCCGAGAGTGCGGCGCGGCAGATTGATCCCGCGGCCCACTTAACCTGCATTCTTAGCTTGAAATCGAAGGAAACGGTGCACGTAAGGCGCGTGATGTTGCTTTGGCCAAATTAAATTGAGGGGGATAGCTCATTTTTCTGTCTTGATTAGAACCGGCGACGCAGTTATGTGGAGCACGAACTTATCGTTCGGTTCCACATATTTTTGTAATGTTGACCCTCTTGGTTCTTGATTACCCGGCCGGGGCAATATTAAATGGGCGCAACTACAGGATGCTAGCATGTCGACCAAGAAGCTCGAACTAGAAGCGATGTCCCTCGACGATCTATGGTCGCTTCATGAGGAAATTAGCGGCATTTTGTCGGATCGAATCAAGGCGGAAAAGCAGGAACTGGAGAAGCGCCTGGCGGTTCTCGGCGGTGGCATGGCTGTGTCAGCCGAAACTGGGGGGGCGGGTGTCTCTCCGACCGGCAAACCGAGGCGCAAATATCCGCGCGTGCTGCCGAAATACCGCAACCCGCAGACTTCAGAAACCTGGTCGGGACGTGGCAAGCGGCCGCGGTGGTTGGTTGCTGCCATGAAATCCGGCCGTCGGATCGAGGAGTTTCGCATAGGGGAAGCGGCTCCGAAGTATCGGCAACGGGCGTGAATTGCCGTCCATGGGCCGGCGTGGCGCCGCGATCCTGTTCGCTTAACGCGATCCTGTTCGCTTAACAGGCGTTGCGCCCCCGCAGCACTTCCATGGGAGTTCGCAGCAGGATTGCGAGGTCTAGCCGAAGACTCCAATTGTCGATATACCAGAGATCGTACTCCACACGTCTCTCAACCATGGCCGCTGTAGGCGTTGGTCCACGGCAGCCATGGATTTGAGCCCATCCGGTCAATCCGGGTCTCACTCGGCGCCGGAAGGCGTACTTCCGGACGAGCTTTTCGAACTGTCCGTCGTGGGCCACGGCATGGGGGCGTGGGCCCACCAGTGACATGCTGCCGTCGAGGACATTCAACAACTGCGGCAGCTCGTCGAAGCTCGTTCGCCGTAGCCATCTGCCAACCCTGGTGATGCGAGGATCAAGAGGCGTTGCCTGAACGACGACAGGTCCATTCTCAAGCACATGCATCGTCCGAAACTTTCGGATGGAAAATATTCGGCCATTGAAGCCGCATCTTTGTTGTTTGAACAGGATCGGACCGGGAGAATCCAGTCTGATCGCGACCGCAGCCATCGCGAGCAATGGTGCAAAGACTATCAAAGCAAATCCCGCGCCGATAATATCAATTATTCGCTTGCTTGCGCGCTCGATTGCGGTGAGGGGGCCCGGCTGGATTTCCACGCAAGCGGCACTTCCCAAGCTCCTCGTCGGATGTCGAAGCAGTTCGGATGCGGCACCAACCGGGACGAACACGATAGGGAATGGCAGCACCCTCAGGTCGGAGATAAAGGCACGAAGGTCGGCCCAACGTTCCGGATTGCCCTCCAGCACGATTTTATCGACTTCTGAATTACGAATATGTTCGATCACGCGGCAGCTGAGCCGTTTTCTGGAACCGGGGTCCGAGCCCATCGCAGGCAACCCAAAGCGGCCCTTAACGCAATAGCCGAGGACCGCAAGAGTCTCCGACAGACCAGCATGATTCGAAGGCGGCTGATCGGTGATCAGGACGAGATTCGTCCGAGCGAACCTCCTGCCACTGAAGCATTTTATTAGCAGTGTCCTGGCAACGCACCGTTGCGCAATCAAAGATGCCAGGCCGAGTGCCGCAAACAGGAGGCCGGCACCTCGGAAGAACTGTGGCTTGTCATCCAGCATCTCTACAGCGGCGGCCAGGACATGCAACAAAATCCACGTGAGGCAAATAGCGCGAATTTGGCTTCGGAGAACGAGGAGTTCTGTTGGCCGATACAGCCCCCTGCCTTTCAGAATGTAGACAAAAGATACTGATGCTGCTGCCGCGTAGGCGCATGCCTGGCCTAGGCCAGCTGGTGCCGGGCTGCCGGGTGAAAGAAGCGCGGAAAGGAAGCCGGCGAATAGAATGGTCGCAATATCGGCGCAGATCGCTACGAATTCAACAGAGTCGTACCGGACGGGCCACTTGCCTTCATCAGCAATGGACGATCGTGAGTTGACGAGAGTTAGATCGCTCTCATGCTCGCCGATATGCCGGTTGATAAAATTCATGGCCAATCAACAGGAGCGCATGCGGTTAATAATTAATATATTATGAATTTAAATAAATTATTCAACCTGAATTGGTCGTGATTCGATAATTTGATCGGATCTCTAACGCCCGCCCGATTATCAATCAGGACCGATCTGGGTGTGATCGGGCACACTTGCTGGAAGACGCTATGGGCCTTGCGAGCGCAACTTGTGGACGTAGCTTGGGTCGAGCTCCGAAATCGAGCTCTCGGCAAGCGCCCTGCCGTCTGCCGATGCCGATTGGTATGCGGCGGCGATAGCTGGCCCGAGTGCGGTCCGGCCGGTAATCGCAACTTTGAGGTCGCGCCGGATAAGATCTCGTAGCTCAGGATCCTTGATCGCAGCGTCAATGCCGAGAGCGACGGAAAGCCGTAGTGGAATAAGATCCAGCGCGTTTGGTGCAGTATAATAGGACATCCTAAGTAAGCTTGTCGTGTCATAAGTCGCCGCGTGCTGCTTTGAAAGCGCCGCCAGCATGAGCCAAACGTCGCCTCGAAGGGGCGAGTATTCCAGCACTGCAGAAAAAGCATTTAAGTCCGTGGACCGGCCGGTGTTCTGCGGGTCCGTGGCCTTGTCAGATTTGAGGCGCACAGTTGCAGTGGCGACATCCTCGCGCGTGGATTGGTGCGCTGAGATCAAGGCTTCGTTCGAACCGGCAACCGATGTAACAGAGAGGCGATCACCAAACGGCCAACTTTGCGAAACCATCAAAGCTGCTTGCGCAGCTAACAGCAACCCGATCATTGTTAGAACAACGCGTGTCAGAGGCCACGGGAAAGCGAAGATGGCCGAAGGAATTCGTCGTGCTGCCGTGGCTCGGTCGCTGGCGTCCTGTGTAAGCTGCCGCAACTTGATGGAATCCAGGTCGCGGGCTGTACCGGACAGGCTTTGCGCGAACGCCAGGCCGTAGACCGCCGCCACCAGCAGTGATGTCCATAAATCGAAAAGGCCGCTTTCGGCAAAGGCCAGTATTGTCAACGATACGCAAGCGCCTGCGCCGACGGCTGGATATAGGTAAGCCTGATTGCGAGACAACGCGCGCCCGAACAAGATGCAGGCGCTGATGACGGTGACTATCAATACCCCGCAGAGGAACGTACGTCCCATTTCGACCGCGACCGCCGCGGCAGCGGTCGGCCGTTCGCGCATTGCGACCATGCCAACGTCTCCATAAATCGGCAGAAGCACCACAAAAGTGCCTGCACCGGTCCCGATCGGGTGAGTGTCCTGTAGCATCCGCTCGGTTGCGGCCCGAGTTTGCGTCGATAAGGCAATCGTTAGGTCAGCATTCCTATTGATCGGAACGAAAGTGAGGCTGGCGACGAACAACATGGTGGCGGTTGAGAGAACACCAGCTCTGCCCCACAGGCCAAAGAACCATTTGCGAATTGCGACCACCGTGAGGATGACTGTCACTCCGAGCAGCACGGCAATCAGCGCTGTCGAACCGCTACAAAGTGCGATAGCCACAAGCGAGACGATCAATGATAGAATCGCGCTGCTAAGAATGGCGAGCGGTCCTGTCGGCGAGCGAGGCGATCGTCTAGGCCGCCGCAACTGGTCGATCGCACGGATAGCCATTGCAGTGGAGAGAAGGACACCAAGTGCTGCCGCGGTCGAGCCGGTCCAAGCTTGTTCGGCGGGCCAGGAGCCACTCAGGTTGTTGTTTCTCCAGATCGAAAATATACAGCTGACGGCGGTGATCGATACAAGGATATAGAGGACCTGCGCCGCCCGATGTGTGTCCAGACTAACGACCGCGATGACGAGGGCGGCAGCGAGGACAATGTTGTAATGTGAAAGCGCCAGTACCGTCTCGTGTACATCAACCGAGAACCTCTGTGCGAGAGGTTGGTGTAGAGCGGCCGACGCCGTCGCCCAGATCTGATTTCCGAGCCCGCGGAGCGGGATCGGAGCAACTTGCAATACGATCCAAAGCACGGGTGCGGCAAGAGCCAGAATTATAACGGGCCGCAGAAGCCTTGCGAAAGAGGCGAGGGTTGACGACTTGGAGAACAGGCCGACGGCCAGTATAGCAGCCGCAAGAATGCCCGATAGCACCACTGGACTCTTTAGGTTCTCGACCACAGCAAAAGCCGCAGCGACCGCCGCAGGCACAGCGAGCATTGCAGACTGGACAACCATTTTACACCATTTCTGACTCTGACCCGCTCAACAAGAGCATGTTGCAGAAGGCGCCTGACCCCATCGTTGTGGCTCGACGCAAGTCAGAGGGTCATCCTAGGAGACCGACAAGCCATATCTGACGTAGTGGCTGTCATCGTAGTAATCACTCCGGTGAGCGTCGTATCGTGCCATTGCCCTTATATCGGTCTTGTTAAGGACGACGCCGATCAAGGAATCGGAGATGGTCGGCGCAGTATGCAGGGCATGCTGAACCACATCGATTTTCGTCCGTCCCCATTCGACGACGAGAACGTAGCAGTCGACCAACGGCGCAGTGACACGCACATCTACCAGAGGCGAGAGTGGTGGGAAATCAACTATGACGTAGTCATAGGTCTGCCGCAAACGGTCGAATAGCTTGCTTATGTTTTCGGCGGAAAGGATCTCGCTCGTATGAAGGATGGGGCCACGCCGGACGGCTGGCAAGAATGCGAGATTGGTTTTGGGGTCGTGCCACAGCGCTTCTTCGAGCGAACGCTTTCCGTTCGCCACCTCGAGTAAACCGAATGCAGCCTTCGGAGCCATAGCCGCAGAGAGTGAAGGGTTTCTAAGGTCGCAATCGACGACAATAGCTCGCTTGCCGCTATGTCCAATGAGGTG
The DNA here is from genome assembly GCF_023073535.1 of Bradyrhizobium sp. 179. NCBI lineage: Bacteria > Pseudomonadati > Pseudomonadota > Alphaproteobacteria > Hyphomicrobiales > Nitrobacteraceae > Bradyrhizobium > Bradyrhizobium sp. 179. The sequence continues at coordinate 78,193 of NZ_JADPJR010000048.1, forward strand.
AGCTAGAGAGGCTGCAATCGTCGTCTTGCCCTCATTTGGCAGAGCCGACGTGATTCCGATCACTTGATTGGAGGCCTTCGCGGGGGTGTGGTCGATAGCGAGCTTGATCGAACGGATGGCTTCTGTGAAGCGGGAGAGCGGCATCCCGATGACGGCTCGGTGAAGCGTCGGAACGTTTGAGATCGTGCGTGATCGCAGATCTTCATCCGGTTGCTGGGATCGGGCGGTAGACTTCTGCCCCTTCGGAGACGACAGCAAGGGGACCAGCGACAAGCATGGTAGCTCCAGTGCGGTCTCCACCTGCGAGGACGTGCGGAAAACTCTATCCAAAACATCTCTCAGAAGAGCCAAGCCGATCCCGAGTGCTAGCCCGGCGGCCAAGCCGAAGCCGAGCACCAAGTTTGCCTTCGGCTTGCTCTTGCGTTCTGGCGGGGAGGCGGGAAAGATCACCCGTGTTTCCGAAATCGGAAATGTCTCCTGCTGGGTCGCCCCCATGGAGTGCTGCAGAAACGCCTCATGCATGGCGCGCAGACTTTTCGCTCGGCTCTCCAACTCCCGTATTGTCAGTTCTGCTGAGTTCGTCAGGCGTGATTGCGAGACGGCGCGAGCAAGTTGCTTCTCGAGCTCCTGCTGCCGCTGCTGAGCAGCTTCCAATTCGTTTCTGCTGGTTTCGGCGAGCCTCTTAACTTCTTCGAGGATGGATGTGCGAATGTCGCGTATCCGAGTGCGCAGGTTAACAACCGCCAGATGGTCGCGGCCGAACCGGGCTGACCAATCGGCTTCGCGACGTGACAACTCGAGATATTGCTGGCGAAGCGTATTGATGATCGCGCTCTGGAGGACATCGGCACTCGCCGCGTCGGGAGCGCTGATGGTGGAGGAGCCAGCTGCATTGGCGCGTAGGACCGCGTCGTAACGGTTGAACTTGACCTGTGCATCGGAGGTCTGGGTTCGGGCAGCTACCAATCGGGCGTTGAGATCGTTGACGGGCTGTTCATCAATCGATTTTCCGCCGGTCGAGACGATGTTATTTTGGGACTTATATGCGCTCACGGCGCGTTCGGCCGTCAGTGCTTGCTCATTGAGGTTTTGGAGACGTTCCTGCAGCCAACTCGCTGCCGTTCGCGTGGCCTCGAATTTCGCATTCATCTGGTCGTTAATGTACGCCTTGGCCACGGCATTGGCGATCTCCGCCGCGCGTTCCGCGTTGCTCGAGCTGTAGCTAACCTCGATGATCTTGCTATATCCGATCCTGTACGCGGAGAGCCTATCCAGCAACGCGGCGATCGCGCCTTCGTTAGGCGTATCAGTCTTTGAAACGTGCTCCGGCTGCTGGCCGGGGTTTCGAATGCGATGCAGTAGCGAGCTGAAGGACCACCGTGAAGCGGTAAGGTCCGGATCGTTGGCGAGATCCAGCTGGGTTATGACCGCCGCTGCAATCCCCCGCGACCTTACCATCTGCAGTTGCGTTTCGATTTGGGCCGCGTCGACGACGGGCTCCGGAAGGAGTGACTGTTGCTGAACGAATTGAGCTCGAGGATTCGACAGCAGGATCTGTACTTGAGCTGTGTAGGTCGGGGGAGCGAACCGCAGGTAGAACATCGCGGCGGCGAATACGAGAGCCGCGGTGACGATGATCATAAGATATCGACGTCTTAAAAAGACGACGGCGAACTTGACGAGATCGCCGATTCCCCCGCCGTCCATCTCGTTCGACTGGGCGTGGCTGGCCAGTGGCAAGCGTGTTCTGTCGGTCTGTAGAAGATTGCTCTGAAGCATGAAGTACCTGTCTGGCTCGGGAACACGTCGGCTTGGTCGCCCGCATGCGAGCGTTTGGTATATGATTTATTAAATGAATATAACGCAGAAAAATATGATTGCCAAATTAAATGTTATTCGGTTATTAATTGGATGACGGTCCGCGGAAGGGGGCCTTTTGGCCAACTTCACGCGGAGTCGCTGTTGCGCGCTCACGATAATCGGCGGACGGAATTATTAAATGATATTTGAATTATGGTGATTAAAGCATGGCGCGGGACCGGTCGTGAAGGAAGAAGCGTGTCGGGTCTCCCCGATCATTCAACGACCGTCGAACGCCTTGAATGGGCCGCGTGCTGGCATGGCGATGCGACTCGGCAAGAATCTAATTCCTCCCGCGCTGCAGACGCGTGGCATGTGCGAGCGCCCATCATGACGGCTCGAATGACAACGGCGAAGGCAGTTTCGACGAGAGCAATTTCGATCGGTGCTTTGAAGACTTCGTTGCGCCTTCTGGCGGGACTGAGCACCACGTACCGGAGGACGTTTTCATGCTGGAAGTACGGTGTTTAGAGATCCCAGATATAAAGATCATTCAAACGGATCGAGTATCCGACGCGCGGGGTTATTTCTGCGAGACGTTTCAGCGATCGGCGTTCGCAGAGAAAGGGATTCCCGTCGATTTCGTTCAGGACAATCAATCCAGCTCAGATCAGGTCGGGACGGTCCGGGGCTTGCACTTCCAGCGACCGCCGTTCGCCCAGGCCAAACTCATCCGAGTGCTGAGCGGCGCCATCCTGGATGTCGTGGTCGATCTTCGGCGTTCGTCGGCGACCTTCGGAAAGCATATAGCTGTCAAGCTGGATAGCAAAACGGGTGAGCAACTGCTTGTCCCGAAGGGCTTTGCGCACGGTTTCTGCACGCTGCAACCTGAGACCGTCGTGTTCTACAAGGTCGACCAGGTCTACGCTCCAAGCCATGACGGAGGGCTGTATTGGGCCGATCCGGCACTGGCGATCGAGTGGCCGGTGACAACAGTCGAGGCCCAAGTGTCGCCAAAAGACAGGTCCCTGCCCAGGCTGGACCAGCTTACGGCCATTTTCGAGTGACGGAGAGCGGTCAGATGCGCGTTCTGGTGACCGGGGGAGCGGGATTTATCGGCTCTGCAGTGTGCCGTAGCTTGGTGCTACAGAAGGGCGCTGCCGTGATCAATGTTGACAAGCTGACCTATGCGGCCAACTCAGCCTCGTTGGCGTCTATCGAGGGGCGAAAGTCATACTTGTTCGAGCAGCAGGATATCTGCGACCGCGAGGCCATGGATTTCGTGTTCAGCAGCTACCAGCCTGACGCAATTATTCACCTCGCAGCCGAGAGTCACGTCGACCGCTCGATCACCGGCTCGGCCGCTTTCATTGCCACGAATATCGTGGGGACCTACACGTTATTGGAAGCAGCCAGAAAATATTATGAGGGCCTCTCGGTGTCACGACGAAAGCGGTTTCGCTTCGTTCACGTCTCGACAGACGAGGTCTACGGCTCACTCGGACTTGCCGACTTCTTCCGGGAAGAAACGCCTTACCAGCCGAGCTCGCCCTATTCAGCGAGCAAGGCTGCCTCGGATCATCTCGCGCTTGCATGGTTCAAGACCTATGGCCTGCCGGTCATTGTATCGAATTGCTCGAACAACTACGGCCCCTTTCAATTTCCAGAAAAGCTCATCCCTTTGATGATTCTTAATGCGATCGAGCGCAAGCCGCTGCCGGTGTACGGCGACGGCCGAAACGTGCGCGACTGGCTGCATGTTGAAGATCATGCGGCAGGTTTGATCACGCTTCTGTCGGAAGGCAGGCCCGGCGAGAAGTACAATTTCGGTGGCGATAGCGAACGCTCGAACCTCGACGTGGTTACCCAGATCTGCGACGTCGTCGACAGGCTGTATCCCGGTCCGGCAACGCGACGATCGATGATTACCTTTGTGCCGGATCGTCCGGGACACGATGTCCGCTACGCGATTGACGCGTCGAAAGCTCGCCGTGAGCTCGGCTGGCGGCCCACAAGAACGTTCGAGCAGGGGCTGACCGAAACAGTCGCATGGTATCTCAAGAGCCGCGCGTGGTGGGAGCGTGCCCGCAACGGGGTTTATGACGGCTCGCGTCTGGGGCTCTTGGCTCCACAACATTGAGGCTGAGAATGACGGAAAGGCCCATTTTCATTGCTGGTCGCAACGGTCAGTTGGCAAGGTGTCTTCATGACCTCGCGGTGCTGCACAGCATGCCCGTGGTCTCCCTTGGACGCAGCGAACTCAATCTGGAGGCGCATGGGGAACTCCGACGGGCGATCGATCCATTCGCGCCGTCCATGATCATCAACGCTGCCGCTTACACGGCGGTGGACCTAGCAGAATCGGAAGTAGCAAGGGCCTTCAGCATTAATCGCGACGCAGCGGCCGCGTTGGCCGATGTCGCATGGCAAATGAATATACCGTTCATCCAAATCTCAACCGACTACGTCTTTGACGGCACAAAGCTGGATGCTTACGAGGAAAGCGATGTTCCTGCGCCGATGAATGTGTACGGCGCATCGAAGCTCGCGGGCGAAGCTGCCGTTCTAGCGGCTCACCCGCTCGCAACGGTAATTCGCACTTCATGGCTTTATAGTCCCCACGGCAACAACTTTGTTCGGACGATGCTGCGGCTCTGTGAATCGCAACCAGTCGTCAGAGTCGTTCAGGATCAGCGCGGAAATCCGACTTTCGCGCTCGACCTTGCGTCGGCGATCCTTCAGCTCTCGGCGCGGCTGCTTACCCATGATCGTAGAACCATGGCCGGCATCTTTCATCTTGCCGGACAGGGTGAGACGACTTGGCATGGGTTTGCCCAAGCGATTTTCGACTTGCTCGCTCATCGCGGAATCCGAGTGCCGCAGCTTGAGGCGATCACGAGCGAACAGTACCAGACGGCCGCGCGACGGCCGCGGAATTCGCGCCTCGATTCATCCAAGGCAGAACGCGTCTTAGGTATTCGATTGCCGTTATGGCGTTGTTCTCTCGAAACTTGTCTCGACCAACTCGCGGAAGGTAGAATCGATGCTGAAAGGAATTGTGCTGGCCGGAGGCAGCGGAACTCGACTGTATCCAATCACGAGAGCGGTGAGCAAGCAGCTACTGCCCATCTATGACAAGCCGATGATCTACTATCCCTTGTCAACGCTGATGCTGACAGGCGTGCGCGAGATTCTTATCATAACCACGCCATCAGATCGGTGTCAGTTTGAGCGCCTACTAGGGGACGGCAGTCAATGGGGAGTTAGGCTCAGTTACGCGGAGCAGCCCCGACCCGCCGGTCTGGCGGATGCGTTCATTGTCGGCGCAGACTTCATCGGGAGCGATCGTGTTGCGATGGTGCTTGGAGATAACATCTTCTTTGGCGACGGTCTGAGCGAAATGCTCGCAAGGGCTGCCGAGGGTGAGGAAGGTGCAACCGTTTTCGCCTATCATGTACGAGACCCGGAGAGGTATGGCGTCGTTACGTTCGACGAGTCTGATCGCCCGCTGCGGATCGAGGAGAAGCCGAAGCAGCCGAGCTCGAACTGGGCGATCACAGGTCTCTATTTCTTCGACAACAACGTCGTGCGCTACGCACGGCGCATTGAGCCGTCGTCGCGCGGGGAACTCGAGATCACCGATCTACAGATGCAGTATCTTTCGGCCAAGGCGCTCCATGTCGAGCGGATGGGACGCGGGTTCGCTTGGCTAGATACCGGAACAGTGGAGTCGCTAATCGATGCGGCTATGTTCGTGCAGACGCTTGAAAAGCGCCAGGGCATGAAGGTCGCTTGCCTTGAGGAAATTGCGCTGAGGCAGGGCTTCATCGGGCGCAACCAGATCGAAGAGTTGGCGCGACCGTTGGAGAAGAGTGGCTACGGTCAGTATTTGCGCGAGATCGGGTCTCTGCTGACTTGAGTCTCGGGTTCAGTGATCCGCAGACATTGGAACGAGTTAACTCATGGTTCTTCGATGAACATCAACCCGATCAACAGTGGGACTTTGATGCCCAATCCCTCGCAAAATTCCCCGCTGGTGCGCTATGCGCTCAGAGGATTGGAGCGGTGTTGGCTACCTGAACACGGCTGCTGGTCACACATCTACCATCTGGACGGGCGCGCTTCGCCGAACGAGTCTTTACGGCGCAGCGATGTGTTCTACACGCTTAACGTTCTGCTCGGAATGTCAAGGATAAAGGAGGTTCCTGGCAGCATCAATCTATCGGAAACATTCCATCGGAATGCGGTCCAGCTCACGGTCCTTTCGGTACCAAAGTATGCACTCGGCATGGCGCTTTGGGTTTCCGCAGAACTCAGCCTCGATCTGCCCGAACAAGTTAGGCGTGAAGTGAAAGCGCTCTTGAGCGATCAGGGGGGGTGGAAGACGTTTCGGGCCCAAGATTTGGGTATGCTGTTGACGGGCGTGGTGGCTCAGGCCAGGGCCGGCGGCAAGGAGTGGGCGCCTTTCGCCGCTCCGCTGTATCGCTTTCTCCAAGAGCGATTTTACACCGGATCAGGGCTATTCTTCGACGCAGCATCGGGATTTCGGCGGCGCTTCGCTTCGTTCGCGACGCAGATCTATCTCTCAATTGCGTGCTATCACTACGGTGAATTCGCAGGCGAGTCATCCGCACTCGCCATGGCAGAGGCCTGCGTGCGCAAGTTGATTGCGCTTCAAGGCCCCGACGGCGAGTGGCCCTGGTTCTTCGATGCGGTTGGTGGGCGCGTGCTTGATTTCTATGAAGTCTACTCGGTGCACCAGTATGGCATGGCTCCGGCGTTGCTTGAATGGGCAGAGCGCTACCGGGTTCGGGGGGCGCGGAATGCCCTAATCAAGGGATTTACCTGGGTACTGGGCAAGAACCAGCTTCGCCGCTCGATGCTGGTGCCCGATCTCGGGCTGACCATCCGATCTCAGCTCCGCAAGCAGGAGCTGACAACGAGGGCGCCCAGGATGCTGCGCGCAATCACAAACGCCTACTCCGGACACGAGTCCGGGCTAATTGAAAATGCCGGTGTCGGACTTCGGCTGGAATGCCGTAGCTACGAACTGGGCTGGATATTGTGGTCGTTCGGTCAGCGCGCTGACTTGCTGGAACTGACCCACAACTCGGCCTTTGGCAAGGTAGCCATTCCGGCCTGACGCCGTGGGACGAACGCTTGTGCTAACGGTTCCAGATGACGGCTCGCCGATTGCGCAGCAGCGACAGCATTGTTGTGACCCGATGCATTCTTACGGCACACATGACTGCGATAGCTTTGATGCGGGCCCGGATACCGTAGAGCCGGTCACTCGTTAAGATCGTGATGATGCCCGGAGCGGGCGAGGCCAGAACAAGTAGGGCCTGCGCAATCCAACGTAATCTCCACGCCGGCTTACCGTCGGCCATGTTGCGGTAGTGCAGAAGCTGTCGGTCCCACTTGACATAGAGCTCCTGGAGAGAACTCCTGGCCGGGTGGAAGACGATCATTTCCGGGATATATTGAAATCGAAGCCCGGCACGCTGCGCCCGTTGTCCCCACTCCATATCCTCCGCCACGTCGATCCCTGCGAACGGACCGACGCAATGGAAATCCCGGCGAAGCATTGCCATGTTGCCAGTGCCACAATAGCCATCGCGCTCGATATAGAGCTTGAATCGATAAGCGAAGACGCTCTCGTAGGCCGCGATGGCATCCTGATGTGGCTTCGTGCCCCGCCAGATGCGGACGTCCCCTCCGAGCACTGTTCGAGGCGGCAACGAATGCAGTGAGCGCCACACGCTGCTCAGCCAATCCGGATGTGCCCTGCAATCGGCATCAATGAAGGCAAGCACCTCGCCGCTCGCAGCAGCAACTCCGGTGTTGCGCGCCGGGCCAGGCCCGGGCCGCGCCTCGCACAACAGTCGTACGCCCGGATATTGAGCGAGGACGTCGGTTGGCAAGGTTGCGGAGCCGTTGTCAACGACAATGATCTCGAACGAATCCCGGGGAAGGCTCTGCGCCTCGAGACTGGCCAGGCATGTTTTCAGCGCGCTTGGCTGATTCAAATGTGGGACAATCACCGAAATCGCCCGAGATTTAATGTTCATTTAATTCTCTCCGCCACTGACTGCCGCGACTTGCCCGTCGCCGGCGCTGTCGGCCTCGCATTTAAGGTCAAAATATAATATCAATATAACTTGCAAATAAAATCGCTATCATTATTATCTCGATATTATTTAAGTTCAATTGCAGGCGGTCCATCGCTCGAAGCGAACCATGGCCGGGGAGGAACCCATGCGTGCCTACTTTCTGGGGTGCCCCATCGATATCTTGACTATGGCAGAGACTGTCGACCTTGCTCGTAAGGCCATGCGAAACCGTCAGCGTCTGCAGCATGTGGCGCTCAACGTAGCGAAGTTCGTCAACATGCGCTCCGATCCAGTGCTTGCCGCTGATGTCGCCAACAGCGACATTGTCGGAATCGACGGCATGGGAATCCTGTGGGGAGCGCGGGTGTTTGGTCTCCCGGCAACGTCGCGAGTCACCGGCGTAGATCTACTCAGCGAGTTGCTGAAAGTGTGCGCCCAAGAGGGCCTCCGACCGTATTTTCTGGGAGCCTCACCCGCCGTCGTGCAACAGGCGGCGCAGCGTGTTCGGGACGAGCACCCTTCGCTTGTCTTTGCTGGGTTGAGGCACGGCTATTTTTCGAGCGAGCAGGAGAACGAGGTCGTCCGCGGCATTCAGTCCAGTGGCGCTGATTGCCTGTTCATCGGCATGCCCACGCCGCGGAAGGAACGATTTCTTGCGGCCCACCGCGACGAGCTCGGCGTACCGTTCATCATGGGCGTGGGCGGCGGGTTCGACGTTCTCGCGGGCTCGGTTCGGCGAGCTCCCACTCGCATGCAGCAGCTCGGCCTCGAATGGTTGTACCGCATCTATCAGGAGCCCAGGCGGATGTGGTGGCGGTATGCCAGGACCAACACGCTATTTGCGGGAATCTTGACGCAAGCCTTCATGTGGCAGGCAGTTAGACGGGCGCCTGGCATGTACAGTGTGCTGCCCCCCGGGGCAGGTCGGATCGGAGGGTGAGACGTGCGAAAGCATTTTCTCATCCTGTTAGGAACCAGGCCGGAAGCGATTAAGCTGTTTCCGGTCATCAAGCGGCTCAAGGCCGAAAAGAGCAAAGACATCGCCCTCACGGTCTGCGCGACAGCGCAGCACAGGGAATTGCTCGACCAGGTTCTCAAGGTGGCCAAGGTGGTCCCGGATGTCGATCTCGACGTCATGACAGTGAATCAGACGCTCGATAGTCTAACCGGCCGGCTATTGTCGCAGATCGGAGATGTGCTGGAGAGGGTGAAGCCCACCAGAGTGATCGTCCAGGGCGACACTGCGACTGCTATGGCAGGTGCGCTGTCGTCGTACTATCACCGCGTTCCGGTCTCACATGTCGAGGCGGGACTGCGAAGTGGAGATATCTTCGCACCCTGGCCCGAGGAGGTGAACCGCAAGATTGTCGGCTCGATCGCCGATCAGCATTTCGCGCCGACCGAGCGTGCTGCGAGAGCGCTGCGGGCGGAGAACGTCTCAAAGGATCGCATTCATGTTACAGGAAATACGGTCGTTGACGCGCTGATCCTCGCGAAAGCCATGGTGGAGGCCGATCCGCAGCTCTCGTCCCGCTGGGACGGAATCAAGAAGCGCCACGGCAACCGCCGCATTATCCTAGTCACTTGCCATCGCCGAGAGAATTTCGGCGGGGGAGTTTTCAACGTCGTCAATGCACTGGAGACAATCCTGAGCAGGGAGGACGTTGCCGTCGTACTTCCGGTTCACCCGAACCCGAACGTTCGCGACGTGTTCGCGAGCCGCCTCGCCGATCATCCGCGTGTCGTACTCATTTCTCCTCAAGAGTACACCGATTTCGTCAGCCTTCTGTCGCTCTCGTATTTGGTTCTCACTGACTCAGGAGGCGTGCAAGAAGAGGCGCCGACGTTCGGAAAGCCCGTCCTTGTCATGCGCGAAACGACGGAACGTCCGGAGGGCGTCGAGGCCGGCACCGCACGACTGGTCGGCGCGAACTACGATAGGATCGTCTACGAAACATTTCGTCTTCTCGACGACGATGAGACTTATTCGGCTATGGCTCGCTCCCATAATCCCTTTGGTGACGGGCGGGCGAGCGAGCGGATCGTGAAGGTGCTTCTTGATGCCTGAATTCCATAAAGTTGCTGTCATCGGACTTGGCTACATCGGCTTGCCGACAGCCGCGCTGATAGCCAGCCGCGGCCTTCAGGTGGTTGGGGTGGACACAAAGGAATATGTGGTCAGGACGGTTGGTTCCGGATCCATTCACATTTCGGAGCCCGATCTTGATGGTCTCGTTTCCAAAGTGGTGTCGAGCGGAGCGTTGACGACATCGAGCGAACCGCAAGCCGCCGACGTCTTCATCATCGCAGTACCCACACCTATTGACGGAAACAATCGGCCGGATTTGTCCAACGTGAATACCGCGGTCGAGTCCATACTCGATCTGCTTCGACCGGGTAATCTCGTCATTCTCGAATCGACGTCGCCGATCGGAACGACTGAAGGAATCGCCAAGCGGATTAGCGAACGCAGGCCCGACCTGAGAGTTGGTGTCAACGGTCATGAGGATGGTGCAATCTACGTCGCTTATTGTCCGGAGCGCGTATTGCCCGGGAGGATCTTGAGTGAGCTGATCAACAATGACCGATGCATTGGGGGAGTGACCCCTGCCTGCACTCGCCGGGCTCAGCGCTTCTATAAAATGTTCGTTCGGGGGGCCTGCGTCGCGACCACCGCGCGCGCGGCCGAGTTGGTCAAACTCACGGAGAACGCGTTCCGCGACACGAACATTGCATTCGCCAATGAGCTCTCATTGATCTGCGATAGGTTCGACATCAACGTTTGGGAGGTTATCGATATTGCCAACCGTCATCCGCGCGTGACTGTGCTGCGACCGGGACCAGGTGTGGGTGGTCATTGCATTGCGGTCGATCCCTGGTTCATCATCGACTCGGCGCCGGACCTCGCGCGCCTCATGCGGGCGAGCCGCGAGGTCAACATTGCCAAGACGGAAAGCATTATCGAGCGAGCCGAGGCTCTGATCGACGATCATCCATATGCAAACGTGGCTTGCTGCGGGCTGACGTTCAAGGCAAATGTCGATGATTTGCGCGAAAGCCCGGCGATGGAAATCGCAATACACCTCGCGAAGAAGTACGGGGAGCGCATCAAGTTTGTGGAACCGAATCTGCGGCACTTACCGCCCGAACTTGCTGACTATCGGCTGGGATTCTTGAGCATCGACCAAGCATTGCGCACGTGTGAGATCGCCCTTCTCCTGGTCGACCACGACGAATTCAAGATGGTTCCACTAGCCGAACGCCGTCATCTCGACGTCATCGATACTCGGGGTATATGGCAAGATATGCCTGCGCGAACGTGAAGCTGCCGAACCCTCCGGAGGCGAGACTACCGATTTGATACCCTTCTTGGACTTGAAAGCACAAGCTCGGACAGTCGGATCGCAAATCGACGTTGCGATCGCGCGCGCCGTTCGGGACCTGCGGTCTACATGGAGGCCCGAAGCGGCCGCTTTCGAGGAGCGGTTTGCCGACTACTGCAATGTCGCGTGCTGTTGCGCTGTCAACAGCGGCACGTCGGCGCTCCGTCTCGCATTGCTGGCGGCTGGAGTTGGGCCGGGCGATGAGGTGATCACCGTCTCGATGAATTTCGTCGTGGCGACCGCTGCCATCATCAGGTGCGGTGCAACACCGGTCTTTGTGGACGTTGATCCAGTCACGTGGACGATGAATCCTGCTTTGATCGAGGCTGCGATTACGAACAGAACGAGGGCGATCCTGCCGGCCCATCTGCATGGGCTCATGGCGGACATGGATCCGATCATGTCGATTGCCCGCCGCTATGGTCTCTTTGTGATCGAGGACGCTTCGCAGGCGCATGGTGCTGTGTACAAGAGCAGGCGTGCCGGCTCGATCGGAGACTTGGGCTGCTTCAGCTTCTATCCCGATAAGAATCTCGGAGCCCATGGTGAGGCCGGAGCAGTTGTTACCGATCAGCCGGAACTCGCGCGACGTGTGTCGTGGCTCCTCGGTCGGACTCAGGATGACGAGCGCAATCACGTTTTCGCAAGATGCGATGATCGAATGGACGAATTGCAGGCGGCAGTACTGAACGTAAAGATGGATCACATCGAATCCTGGACTGAGACACGTCGAGCGATCGCGGCGCAATATGATCAGGCATTGTCGACTGCTGCACTTGCGAGTCCGCGGCCACCCAGCCACAGCCGGCATGTCTATCATATCTACGCCCTCAGACTTCAGCATCGCGATCAGGCTCTTGCCATGCTAGGCCGCGCGGGCATCGGCGTCGGCATTCATTACGCCGTTCCGGTGCATTTACAACAGAGCTACGTAGAACTTGGATATCGCGTCGGCGATCTGCCTGTAAGTGAGAGGCTTGCGCGTGAGTTTCTATCGCTTCCCATTTATCCCGAGCTGTTGCCGGAGCGAGCCGGCATTGTTGCTTCCGAAGTGAGAAAAGTTGCTCCACGAGAGGCCCAGATATTCCGGAGCGACCGGGTATTTCAGAACAAAATGCCTCGAGATGGCCGATTAGCCTAGAACCAGGAGAGCGGTCAGCATGGATCTCAAGGGCAAACGCGTTCTCGTTACCGGAGGGGCCGGATTCATCGGTTCGCATATCGTAGATTTGTTGTGCGACGAAGGCTGCGTCGAGATCGTCGCGCTGGACAACATGACGACCGGCCGACCGGAGAATCTTAGGAAGTCGCTTAATCGAGGCCCCGTTCGACTAGTCCGTGGTGATTTGCGCGACACCAAGTTGGTAGAAGCTCTTGTAAAGGGAGCCAACATCATCTTTCACCACGCTGCACCATGCAGCGCCCATTGCATGGCCGAGCCGCGTCTTGCCATGGAGGTCATGGTGAACGGTACCTTCGACCTGCTTGAACTTTGCGTCAAGTATGACGTCGAGAAGTTCATCGCTGCGTCTTCCGCTGCGGTGTACGGCGCGGTGGAGGAAGTGCCGACGACGGAGCATCAGAATCCGTATGGAAACCGTACGGTCTATGGAACAGCGAAGGTCTGCATTGAAGGCCTGCTCCGCGCCTATAACGATATGCATGGCCTCGACTATATCGCTTTGAGATATTTTGACGTGTATGGCAGCCGAATGGACGTGCACGGCCGCTACGCCGAAATGTTGACCCGCTGGATGGAGGAAGTGGAGGCTGGAACACCGCCAGTAATAATTGGGCACGACCAGCAGACCTTGGATTTAGTGCATGTCCGTGACGCAGCACGCGCAACAATCCTTGCTGCGAGGGCAAAGGTCAGCGACGAGGTGTTCAACGTGGGGAGCGGTGTCGAGACAAGCTTGGTGCAGCTCGCTTCGGCCTTGGCTTCCGTAACGGGCAATGACGGCGTGCTCCCGCAGATCGCGCCCGAGCACTCGATCAATCCTACACCGCGGCGGGTTGCGTCGACAGGCAAAGCGGAACGGCTGCTGGGCTTCCAAGCCACAGTGCCGCTCGAACTCGGACTGACGGAGTTTGTGAAGTGGTGGCGCTCCGAACGAGGACTTGCAACAGCGCGCCAACGGCAGGCTCTGGCTTCATGAGTCCCTTGCTGTGCCAAAACAGCCGAAGCCGTACGTGCAGCCGTCCTGCATTGCACTTTTGCGTGCTCCAGGCGGGCCGCCATTTGACAGAACGCTGGCCGAAACACGGAAACCGGGCAAGTTTCGTTCATGAAATTGAGTGCGATGGAGAATGGCGATGCGAGTTCTTGTAACGGGTCATCTTGGCTATATCGGCACGGTCTTGACGCCAATGCTGGTCGGCGCCGGTCACGAGGTGACTGGAATGGACAGCGATATCTACTCCCGGTGTACATACGCTGCTGGCGGTAGCATTCTCGAGGTCCCGACGATTTGGAAGGACGTCAGAGACGCGGAGGTCGCGGATCTCGTTGGCTTCGACGCTGTGCTGCATCTAGCAGCGCTCTCCAACGATCCGCTCGGCAATCTGAGGCCTCAGCTGACCGACGAGATCAATCATCGCGCAAGCGTTCGCATCGCCGAGATAGCCAAACATGCCGGCGTACGTCGTTTCTTGTTCGCCTCGTCCTGCAGCAACTATGGAAAAGCCGGCGAAGAAATGATCGATGAGACCGCCGCGCTCAATCCGGTGACCGCCTACGGGGAATCCAAGGTTGCCTCCGAACGTGATATTTCGACGTTGGCCGGCGACGGGTTTTGCCCGGTGTATCTGAGGCCAGCGACAGCGTACGGAGTCTCACCGCGGCTGCGCTTCGATATTGTCCTGAATAACCTTGTTGCATGGGCGTTTACAACAGGAAGAATTCATCTGAAATCGGATGGCTCGCCCTGGCGGCCAATCGTCCACATCGAGGATATTTCTAGAGCTTTCATCGCCGCATTGGAGGCACCTGCCGAATCCGTCTTCAATGAGGCATTCAATGTCGGTCAGACTGCTCACAATTATCGAATTCGGGATCTAGCCGAGATCGTCGCGAGTGTGGTGCCGAATTCTACGGTGGAGTTCGCCGAGGATGCGAGTCCAGATGAGCGATCCTACCGAGTGAGCTTCGAGAAGATCCGCTGTAAGCTGCCAGGGTTCCAGCCGCGCTGGGACGCTCGGATGGGCGCCGAGCAGCTCTACAGGGTCTATCGTTCGTCAAACTTGACGTTGGAAGAATTCGAAGGGCCGCGATATCAGCGGATCAGCCACATTCGGAAACTGCTTGCGGAGGGAATTCTTAATAGCGATTTGCGCCACTCGAAACTGCAGCTTCAAGCCGCGTCATGATTCCAGCTGATCGGTGCGGCAAAGCTCGACGAGCTGGAGATCGCCGAGGAAGCGTCAAGCTCATTCGTCAGAGTGGGCCTGACACGACACAGATAGTGCACTGCCAGGTCGCGCTCCCTCGAAGAGTCGCCGACGGTTGGAATGGCCTGAGGGGACGCGCGGCCGAATGTCGCAAGAACCATGGGACGAAGAGCGACGTGACGTTCGGGGAGGTGTCGCGATGTCAGTCACGTTATGTAGATCATAGCCTGGGAAAACATACATCCGACAAACGAAAATAACATCTTCCGAACCGCTGCTAGAGACAGCCGCGCCAGTTTCTCCACGTCCACCCAATAGAGAAGGCGAGCACCGTTGAAGAGATTTCAGGCAATCGAGGGATTGCGAGGCTGGCTGGCGTGGACCGTGGTCTTGGCGCACCTCGCATACTGTTCGGGCTTCAATGAGGGAACGTTGGCGGCACAGCTCAGATCACTAGGCCTACCCGCTGTCCTCGTTTTCCTTATAGTCAGCGGCTTCGTAATCACGCACGTCATTGTTGAAAAATCGGAGGCATATCCTGTCTATCTCGCCCAGCGTTTCGCACGATTGTTTCCGTTGTTCGCCGCCACCTGCATTGTTGGCTTTTTTACCAACGATCTGCTTGCCATTTCGCTAACCTCTCCTGGCTTTAACGATTCCGAATTCGCAAAGGTTGCGAATGGTGTCGCCGCAAGCAATCATAAGTACTTCTGGTCACACCTTCTCGCGCATGTCACGATGCTGCACGGTGCCATTTCGAATGCAGCGTTGCCGTACTCGGAGTACGCATTCAACATGCCAGCCTGGAGCATTTCGCTGGAGTTCCAATTCTATCTTGTTGCACCGCTGATAATCTGCATCATCCGAAATGAAATATTCATCCCAGTACTCGCGATTACAATTGCAATTTGTGAATTGTGGTTCAAGAGCTTCGTCGGCACTGTTCAGCCCGGAGCGCTGCCGCTCGCAGCTAGCTACTTCGTGGTGGGAATTGTGAGCCGGTTGACCTACCCGTATGTGGAAGGTCATAATTGGCTGGTCCCGGCAGTGGCTTTGGCAATCGTCCTTTTTCCGCTGCGCAGTGAACTGCGACCGTTCCTGATCTGGTTTATTGTATTTTTTGGTCTTCCGCAGAAGTGCCACGAACGGCCGGGACTTGCTGCCAATATATACTCTTGGGCGCTGACGAATCCCGCGGCGCAGTATTTTGGTTCGCGCTCCTACTCGATATTTTTGTGTCACTACCCTGTCATTTCAGCGATCGTTTGGTCCGTCTTCAGTTACTCTGGAGCTGCTCCTGGAATGTTGCTGCTTTCGTTCCTGAGCATACCCGCCACGATAATCGTTTCAGAACTCACGTATCGATACATTGAACTGCCGGGGATAAATGTGGGAAGACGTGCCGCGGCTTGGATGCAGCCGCCGATAACGTCGGGTGTGGCTTCCCAATGAATATTCAGCGAAGATCCGCTCAGGATCACGAGTAAGGCGGGCGAGCGGACTCCTCGCGACGCATTCGCACGCCTGCGTCAATGGCTCGGCAAACGTGGTCATCTTCCAGCCCTTTCACGCCGTGAGAGCAAATGAAGCATCCGGGGTAATCCGTTGCTCAAGCCAAGTGTGTCCATTGAAATGTTTGTATTGTTCTGCGCGCAGCTTGTCGGCCAGGCGACCGGGCGGCAGATCAACATCCGCATAGGTCAGCACTTCATCCTTTTTGACTGCGTGCCGCAACTTGCAGCCCTCAACGAGACCTTCGGGAAGGTATTGCATTTGGCTCATTTCCTCGGAGTTCACGGCTTCGCCATAGGTCATGTACATCCCATAGTCGTCGAGGACCTCGCCCGCCGCCAAATCACGCTTAGCGACGGCACAGACCTCGACAACCGGACCGGCGATGGGAGGGGCGATCAAATCTTTGAAAAGAAACGCACGAGCAATCGAGTTCGGTACTTCGAAATGAACGAGGTGATATGGTGTGAAGAACGAGTACAAGGGGCCTTCACCCATTTTGTACAAGCTCAAATACTTCTGTTGTTTTGGATCGGTGTGCTCGGCTAGCACGTAGACCTTGGTCAGAGGTGTGCCGACGACATAGTCGATGATTCCGCCCAGGGCGCGGATTTCGTCTATGTCGTAGAGGGTGCCTATCTTCATGACGTCGCCGCGATATTCCAGTCCGCGCGACATGCCGCGTGATCTGACCTTGAAGCCAGTCGCATTGGCCACGATCGTTTGCTCGAAGCTGATCTTGGATCCGTCGGCGAAGCTGGTGACCATGGCTGGGTTCTGTCCCCATTGCTCGGCAAATCCCTTCTGCGTGGTGGGGGTGCGATACGGATCCTGAAGTCCCTTGATGTTGCCGACGACGCGCGGGATCAAGCCGAGCCCCTTGACCCATCGGACCAGGTTCATTTGCACCCCCGGTTCGTCGCCATCGCATGCGGACAGGGTGCCCCCATACATCTTTGCATAGACCTGCAAGATCGGCCCGATAGTCGCGTCGATCTCCGCGTTCATGAGAACCATGGTCTTTTGATGCTTGAAGGCTTCCAGCGCGACGTGAGCCCCGAATTCAACCGATCCGGTTACGTCGACGATCACGTCGACCAGGTCCGATCTGGCGAGGAGGAACGCGTCCTCGGTGACCGCCGGAACGCCAGCGGCAACGGCTCTGTCCAGCTGCCCTTGGCTGTCCGCGTAAACCACGTCGGCTAGGCCGGAATAGTTGAATACGTCACGGCCACGCTGAGGCTTTCGGCTGTATATGGCAACCACCCTCATTCCAGGAACACTGTTGGTTATCTGATTGGCAATCCCCTGAACCATGAAGCCTGCGCCGAGAAGGCCGACGCGGATTGGCTTTCCCGCCGCATGACGGGCTTTTAGGGCGTGATCGATGAGTATCATCGTAGATTCTTTCAACTGGAGGGATCGGTCAACGCTGCGAGCAACGTTCTTTCGGCGTCAACCCGCGACGCCGGCGAGTTCCATCCGCTCTTTCAGTTCGGATTCGACCTCGTTAAGCAACCGAAAGTTCTGATCCTTCTCCGAGATCACGGAAACCGGAAGCGGCCACGTCAGTCCGAGCCGAGGATCGTTATACATCAGCCCGCTCTCCGCCTCGGGGGTATAGAACTGTCCCACCTGGTAACTGGTATCGGTGTTGTCGACGAGAGTCTGATAACCGTGAGCAAAACGTTCCGGCACATAGAGCGACCGATGGCTGCTCTCGTTCAGTTCGATGGCGACATGTTGCAGGTAGGTCGGGCTTTCAGGGCGCAGGTCGACTATAATGTCGAGGATGGCGCCACGTGTGCAACGAACCAGTTTCGTTTCCGATGCCGGCGGAAACTGAAAGTGCATACCGCGCAAGGTTCCCCGCCGGGTATTTGACGCGATGTTGGCCTGCGCGATGACCGGATTGAGGCCGAGGGTCCTAAACTCCCTCTGGCAAAAGGCTCGCCCAAAAAAGCCGCGGGAATCTTCGCGGCGTTCAATATCGATAATGTAGGCTCCTTTAAGTTCGGTTTCGGTTATAATCACCCCAATTCCTCCATAACTGCCCGCGCCGGCATTCAAGCGCATCGAAATGTCAACGATGATAATGCTTAAGGACGGAATCTCAAAATAGTTTTCAAAAAATATTGATTAATTCAGTTTGCAATATAAAATGCGACATTCAATAGTGGATTTTATGTTATTTAAATCGAGGCCTGTAGGACCCGCTCTTGACGATCTGTGGCGACCGAAACGGCCGGCAAAAACATGGGAAGCGCTAGCCATGAAAGTTGTGCTGTTCTGTGGGGGGCTCGGGACCCGTATCCGAGAATATTCCGAAAGCATTCCGAAGCCCATGGTGCCCGTCGGCCAACACCCGATGCTGTGGCATGTTATGCAATACTACAGCCAATATGGTCACCGCGATTTCATATTGTGCCTGGGTTATAAAGCCAATGTGATCAAGGAGTACTTCTTGAACTCGGATCGCTGGGCCCACAGCGATTGCGTTGTTTCCAACTTCGGCAGGAAGGTTGAGGTCATCGGCGAGCAGCCACCGGATTGGCAGGTTTCGTTAGTTGACACCGGCATTTGGCGAAATATCGGTCAGCGCTTGATGGCGGTGCGCTCCCTCGTAGAGAACGAGGAGGTCTTTCTCGCAAACTACAGCGATGGTCTGACCGACGCGCCGTTGCCGGAAATAGTCGAGCGGTTCAAGAAGAGTGAAATGGTTGGATGCTTTGTTGCCGTGCATCCCCCGTTCAATTTTCACCTTGCTGAATTCAACGGCGGAGACACCGTCAAGCGTTTCCGCTCCAGTCAGCAGGCCGAGATCTGGATCAATGGGGGCTACTTCATCTTCCGGAGAGAGATCTTCGACTACATACGCGAGGGCGAAGAGCTTGTGCTCGAGCCATTCAATCGCCTGATCGAGGCCGGAAAACTCATGGCCTACAAGTACGAAGGTTTTTGGCGCGCGATGGATACGCTGCGAGACCGGCAGGTTCTCGAGGAGATGATTGAGCGGGGCGAAATGCCCTGGAAGGTTGTTCCGGAAGTGCGCACACAGGCTGCTTCATGAAGGGGTTTCAGCTTGCCGCGCCCGGAGAGCGTCTCTCGATCCTTTGTCTCGGTGCGCACTCGGATGACATCGAAATAGGTGCCGGTGCGACGATTCTGAACTTGACGGCGCGTGGCGTTCGGCTTGACGTGCATTGGTGTGTACTTAGCGCGGCAGGTGAACGTGAGAGTGAGGCGAGGGCGTCTGCGGCTGAATTCGTGTCCGACGCAGCCCGTTCTCAAATTGAAGCAATGTCCTTTCGAGACGGCTTCTTTCCAGAGCAGGGTGACGAGATCAAGAAGTGGTTTGAGTCGTTGAAGCGACGAGTTGAGCCGGATCTGATCCTGACGCACCGCGGAGACGATGCCCATCAGGATCATCGTCAGGTGTCACGTTTAACTTGGAATACATTCAGAGATAATTTGATTCTAGAATATGAGATTCCCAAGTGGGACGGGGACGTCGGTCGACCAAATTTGTATGCGCCCGTTTCAGCTCGAGCATTGCAGCGCAAGATCGACCTCCTGATGTCGCATTTTGGAAGCCAGCGCTCCAAGCAATGGTTCGATCCTGAAACCTTCCGCGGATTGGCACGGATCCGGGGCATGGAATGTCGGGCTCCAGAAAGGTACGCCGAGGCATTTCTTGCGCGTAAGCTCGCCCTAGGTTGAAGAGGTTCGCCATGTGGCTTGCTGTAGGGGCTCGTTTTGGAGCGATCTATGGATGATCTGAAGGCGAGGGCGGTTCGCGGCGGCTTTGCAAAGCTTTGTGGTCAGGCCGCAAATTTCGCCCTTCGAATCGGCTCCCTAGCGATTCTAGCCCGCTTGCTGGATCCGGAGGACTTTGGGTTGATCGCGATGGCGACCGTCGTTACGGGAATATATGGCCTCTTCAGCACTGCGGGTCTCTCGTCGGCCACCGTTCAGCAGGCAACGATAACCAATGAGCAGATCTCGACGCTATTTTGGATCAATCTTGGGGTGGGGCTACTGCTTGCCCTCATGACCGCGGCCAGCGCGCCCGCCCTCGTTGCTCTTTATCATCAACCTCGGCTTTTCTGGGTGACGATCGCCATCGGCTTCGGGTTCGTTCTCAACGGGGCGGGTGTACAGCACTCCGCGCTTCTTGAACGCCAGTTGCGCTATGTAGCGTTGACGATAATTGATTTGGTGTCGCAGATTGTAGGTATCGGCGTTGCGCTTTGGATGGCGGTAGCCGGCTTCGGCTACTGGGCGCTGGTCGCGGCGGCGATCGTCTCGCCTGCGATGAATACTGTCTGCATGTGGCTGGCGACGGCTTGGATACCGAGTGCCCCACGTTGGGGAAGAGCAACCTTTCCAATGCTGCGATTTGGCGGGACAATTACGCTAAATGGCCTGATCGTTTATGTCGCCTACAATTTCGACAAGGTAGTCATCGGTCGGTTTTGGGGCGCGGACGCCCTGGGAATTTATGGAAGAGCATATCAACTTGTCACGATTCCCACATCCAACTTCAATTCTGCGGTGGGCGGCGTCGCGTTCTCGGCATTGTCGCGGCTCCAGCACGATCCCGTCCGTTTGAGGAATTACTTTTTGAAGGGCTATTCGCTGGTTGTCTCGTTGACAATGCCCACGACGATTTTCTGTGCCATGTTCAGCAAAGACATCGTTCTGGTCGTTCTTGGACCAAAATGGATCGAGGCAGCAATCATCTTCCGCCTGCTGGCACCAACGGTCCTGGTGTTCGGGATGATCAATCCCCTGGCATGGCTTCTCTTTTCTGTCGGTCTCACAAGACGAAGCCTGACGATAGCTTGCGTCATCGCTCCGCTGGTTATTTCGGCCTATCTCATCGGGCTGCCGTATGGACCGAAGGGCGTTGCAATTGCCTATTCTACTGCGATGACGCTGTGGGTGCTTCCCCATATTGCCTGGTGTCTGCACGGAACGGCGATTTCGCTGTCGGACCTGTTCCTGGCGGTGAGGGGCCCGTTTCTCTCAGGTGTCGTGGCTGCTCTGGTTGCGTTTGGTGTCCAGCTAGAGTTCGGAGAGTGGGGGCCGCCTTATGTTAGATTGATGATTGAGGGTGGCATCATGCTTGGGGTCTACTACTCGATGCTGCTGCTCATAATGGGCCAAAGGGCGTTCTATCTGGATCTCCTTACGGCGCTGAGGAAGCCGCGATTGCCTGAATTGCCGGACCGCACGGCTTCAGTTGGGTGACCTGGATTTTTGTTCGAGGAACTGGCGAGCATGAGCATACGATCAGGCGATTGGATGGAAGTAAGAACTAAGGACGAAATCCTAAGTACGCTGGATAAAGCCGGTCGGTTGGATGGGTTGCCATTTATGCCGCAGATGTTCCAGTACTGTGGCCA
Organism: Bradyrhizobium sp. 179; assembly: GCF_023073535.1. Taxonomy (NCBI): domain Bacteria; kingdom Pseudomonadati; phylum Pseudomonadota; class Alphaproteobacteria; order Hyphomicrobiales; family Nitrobacteraceae; genus Bradyrhizobium; species Bradyrhizobium sp. 179. The sequence continues at coordinate 99,799 of NZ_JADPJR010000048.1, forward strand.
GCGCTTTCGCGTCTACAAACGGGCGCACAAGACCTGTGATACCGTCTCGGGAAAATCGCTTGGAAGAAAACTTGCGGATGGGATTCACCTGGATCTCCGCTGCGATGGCAAGGCACACGGTGGCTGCCAAGCGTCGTGCTTGCTCTTCTGGAAGGAAGCTTGGCTCAAGCCTGTCGCGGAAGCGTCTACTTCGACGATATCGTCGCCAGAGTGCGGAGCGCCGCATGGCGGCAAGATCGCTCCGGTCGTTTGCACAGAGGAAGACGTCGGCAAAGCAACACACATCCGTGGAGCCGATGGCGAGCCGATATACATTTGCCAGGCAACCCGACTGCTCGAATACACTACGCCCCTACCGTGGTGGGACGTTAGGCAGTACGTTGAGGATTATACGTCCGGCAATGCTACTTTGGGCCGCATATTTTGCGGTTTTATCTACGTGGGATACTTCTTCGGTTCGTTGGCCTTTCGCGGCAGGCTTGGGATTCCCGGCCGTTGGCTGTACGATCGCTTTCAAGCGATCAGGAACGGATTTCCATTCCCGCGAAGACGTGGCAAGATACCGCTCGGAAAACCTACTCCTACATGTGAGTTGAACCTCCAACCCGGAGAACTGGTTCGGGTGAAGTCGTACGATGAGATTCTCGCCTCGCTCGACACGGCAGCCCAAAATCGAGGAATGGCCTTCGATGCGGAGCTGGTGCCGTTTTGCGGAGGAACTTATCGCGTCAAAGCGAGAGTGAATAATTTCATCGACGAAAGCACCGGAAAAATGAGAAGAATGAAAACTCCGGCTGTGCTGCTAGAGGGGGTGTGTTGTCAATCGCGCTATAGTCACAACCGAATGTTTTGCCCACGAAGCATATATTCGTGGTGGCGTGAGGCTTGGCTCGAAAGAGTTTCGGAGGAGACCGCCCACTGACGCGTCGCGGTGGCCTTTACCCTAGACCAATCGGCACCGCCTGCCGCAAGTCCTCGACTGCGTCCCCTGAGCCAACACCAGTTTATGTCTTCGGCGCAGCTGCATATTTGTTGCGGACGGCCATGAGCGACTTGGTCAAGCCGAAGACCTTCTCCGGAACGATGGTTGCGTCGGGGAACAGTGCCGAGAACATGGATCGATCGAGCAATGTTGAACTCTGAATCGTTCTCATCGCGTCGTCGACGGTCTCGGCTTTGGACCAGTACGGCCCGCATTTTCGAGACATGACCAGCCGGAACTTCAGGGACTCGGGAAGCCAGTGCAGAAGCGGCGTTCTCGCATGGGGTTCGATTGGAAACCAGTAATAGGGCGTTTGAACGAAATAGCTTGGAGCTATGCGACGAATCTCATTCGCCATCGACATCATGCTCGACCACTGGCCTACATGTTCGATGACAGAATTCGAATGGATCACATCGAAGCTATTGTCGGCGAGTTCGGGCATGTGGCAGGCATTGCCCTTGAGAAACATAAGCCCCGGCTTTGCAAGTCCCTCACCGTCCAGATTAATCAGTGTTATTTCCACTGGCCGGGAGATCAATCGTCGCTTATCGTGCCAATATGCTTCGACACCGCCGACGTCGAGAATGCGCAAGGGGCGGGCCATTGCCGGAATCGATGCAAGTAAATCCAGAAAAATGGAGAATCTTGCGAGACGATAACAGCTTGCTGCTGCTTTCTCGTAACCATTGAATTCATCGGCTCTACCAACCGCCATTTTATGGTTTGCCACTGCTACATAACCTCTCGCAGACGTCGACGATTGGGCCGCGGCGGCGCAATTTGTCGATTTAATTATGCTTGGTAATTTGCCTGAACTTTATAAATTGATCAACCATGATATAATGCGCGCGTCGCTTAGATCGGCGCTGGTCGAGCCCTTTGTTAACCCGGTCCTTAGAGTCGAGAGTCGCCTCCGTCGTGTGTCGTCTGCCCTGTGGCCGGGTTGGCAGAGAATTGGTCGGAATCGAACCCTCTCCGGCGTCTCAAATGGAAGGCCGCCAGCTCGAGCAGAGGGTTGCGCATTATGGCGTCGCGCACGACCCGTGCTTTTGGTCATCGGGATAAATTAACCAGGAGATGGAAGAAGCCGTGATCCTTGATTCGATGGCCGACGTTGCGATCCTTATCGTTGGATTTCGCAATGCCGAGGACATTAGAGATTGTCTCGTGGCTCTGTCGGGCGCGACGGGACATCCGGAGTTTAACGTATTTATTTGCGAGAATGGCGGGAGGAGCGCGTTCCATCGGCTGGTTGAGCGGCTCTGCGACACCGAGGGCCCATGCACCGACGCCACCAGGGTCGATGTTCAGGCCGACGTCGGCCTGGGTCGATGTTCGGAGGTTCAGCGATTGAGATTGCGGACAAGCCCTTCCAATGTGTGGGTTGCATGTGCGGCCGGAAATCTCGGATACGCAGGCGGCATCAACCTCTGGCTCGATCGATTGCAGGATGTTTCCGGATGGAACGGAATCTGGGTCTTAAACCCTGACACCCTGCCGGAAACAGGAGCCCTCGCTGCCTTGGTCGAGCGAGCTGCGAGTGGCAACAAGGGGATGGTGGGCAGTACGATCGTAGATGTCGACGGAACGGCGACCGTACGCTGCCGGGGCGGACTCCATTGGCAAAAATGGCTTACGAGACCAGTTGCGATCGGCCGCGGTGAACAGTTGAATTCGCCTCACGACGTGCGCGCAATTGAAGCCGCCATGGACTGTCCCTCAGGCGCATCCATGTATGTGACGCGCGATTGTATTGAGAAAATCGGTCCTATGGACGAAAGCTATTTCCTCTTCTCCGAGGACCTAGACTGGGGGATCCGCGCCAAACCGTGTGGTTTGGGCTATGCGGCTGCGTCCATAGTTCGGCACAAGCGTGGGACGACGACCGGATCTGCTAGGGATATTTCCGCAGTGCCACGATTCTCCGTGTATCTTCAGCACCGCAACGCCGTTCGCTTCGTGCGTAAGCATTTCCCTATGGCATTGCCGTTCTGCGCCGTGGTCATGGTTCTGTATGCTGTCAGGTATTTTGTTAAGGGAGCATGGCAGAACTGCATCGCGGGCCTCCACGGTACATTTGCAGGACTGAGGGGCGAAATGGGTCCGCCGATCTGCTATCCCGAGATCTCCGAACTGGCAGAGTCCCGCGGCGGAGTTCTTCCCTAACAAAGACCGCTTTAGCGTCGTACAGTCGCCTTCCCGTTGAATCGAGCGACTTTTCGGGACTGGGGCCGATCGAACGCCGCCGGTCTATCGAATGCCCCTCCCTGTGATCATGTTCCAGTTTTCAACCAGAGACCATTTCAAAACAGAACCTGGATAAAACGCACCATACGCCCCAGTCGTGTCGAAATAATTGTGATGAGCAGTCGCAATCCCCTCGATAGGAGTACTATGGGGCTTGCTCGTTGCGTACCTGCTCGAGCCATGCAGCATGTAGGACATCGCAAGGCGGCCTTTCGCGATCATCGTATTGTAGGCAAATGTAGGGTTTACCAATACGCCGGAGTTGGTCCCATCGCTGATATAGAGTTGAAAGCCTTCACCGCTCGCTGCCTGGCGCGTTTGATACGTCGTGTTGTACGCAATCACCACCGCGTTCGTTACGTTCGATCCCATCATTTGCAAATAATTGAGATGAGCACCGGCAACCGTTCCGCCATTCTCGATAAGGTTGTAACGGTAAATGAGATTGGTGGTGCCACCTATCTCGACCGCGTGCTGCGGGAAATCCCTCATCCAGTTGTACTGAACAACGACATTGCCATGAGCAGAGATGAGCGAGCTGCCGTCGGCTCCTCCTGCTATCGTGCAGAATTGTACTGTAAGATCAGGCGACTGCTCATCGGCGTTTATCTCTCCGGCGCTGCTAGTGCTTTGAAATTTGCTGTTGGTTACGACGCCCCTGGGAGAGTTGACGAACAGGAGGATCGCACCTCCGTGAAGGGAAAAATCGACGCTGTCGATATGGACGCCGTTGGTGTTGTCGACGCGAACAAGATTGTCGACGATCGAAATGCCTGGACCGCGCAAATCGCGCCAGTCGGTAAGCACGGTATCGGCCGGAACACCAACGCCGTAATCAACACCAGCCACTTTCCAAGGTGGCCTCTTGACATAGCTTGTCAATAGTTCTGGCTTCTGAATGGGCGCGTGCGGTGCGTTCGCATGTCCATCGTCCAGCAGATCGAGTTCTGATGCAGTACCGTCACGCAATGCGAACGGCAAGCAAGACAACAGGAGTGCGGTGCACGATCTCGAGATCATTGCAGCCAACAAGGCAGAACCTCAATACTTGGTCGCCAGTGCGGACGCCGGTCAATGGATCTGATCGCAGTTGGCACGTGTACGATATGCATCGGTTTCGATGCTGTCACGCGATTTCGTTGGCGATAGTTGTTATTCTGCCGGCGTGACGTGGCCGAGCCGATGTTGTCGAGCCTGATAGCTTGCGCCGAGTGGTCGGCAATCCGTGCCAACCGCCTGCAAAATCGCCGAAGGTGTTCAAATTGCCTTGGGGCCGACCGAACCTGCCACCTGATCGAGACTAGAGTCGAGTGTTGGGTCCTGAAATCAGAAAAACGGAGCGAGTTCAAAGATCGTTGACACCCGTTCAGCATCCAACTTCTATAGGATTACTAGTTGGAAGGGGAGAGACCCGACAATGACTCGGAGAATCGGCCTTCTGGGGTATAGAGCGCTCAATTCCCTGCGCACTCATGGAGTTCGTGAGACTTGCCGACGCGCCGGTCGGTATTTTCTCAGTGGGGTGGGTCCAGCGAGGTCAAACCAAGATTTGTTTGATGCAACATACGGCACTGACACCGGTGGGATATCACCCGTATGGGATTTGGACACGGACTCCGCAAACGCGCGATACGGTGAAAGATATCAGGCCATTCCTGCGGATGAGCTGGATACGGCCTTGTCGTTCTTGCACAAGGATTGGTCCGCCTTCACATTCGTGGATCTAGGGTGCGGGAAGGGACGTGCATTGATTGCGGCTTCTCAGCACGGGTTTGCACGCGTGATTGGTGTCGAGTTCGCGAAGTCGCTGGTCGATCTTGCGATCAAGAACGGCAAGATTGCGGGAGTGAGGGTCGAAGTCAGGAATGAAGATGCCGCTCAATTCGAGTTTCCAGAAGGCGATATAGTCGTGTTCATGTTCAATCCTTTTCGAGAAACCGTCATGCGGCAGGTTTTGTGCAATCTGGCGCGACACCAGGGAAAGCTGTATCTGCTATATTACCGTCCCGAGCAAAGCGCGGTTGTCGACGAGCGAACCGATTTTCTCGCGAAAATCGGCCAAATACCTACCGCTCCCGGATTCTGTGTCTGGCAGGGCGTTGCGAGAGCGCGTGAAAGTGGTTCGGAACGTTGCTAGATGGTCGGCGCCCGATTTCGACGTCGTCCTCGCGCGCCGATTTGTTGGCCATTGCCATGGTTCGTATGATTTCGCGGTTGGTGCTGTGCTCGCCGTAAGAATTAGCTCTTCTCGGTCACCTTCATCCGCCAAAGCCGCTTGATTTTGTCAGCTAGTGGCCCCATCGCCGTCTTGGTTGCCTGGGTCATCGTCCCAAGTCCTGAGCGGAGCGCGTTGATCGCCACGGCCTTTGCCGTCGGTGCAAAGATGCAGATGACGGCCTCCTGGCGCTCGCGATTCGAAAGCCTCGCTTTGTAAAGTGCATCGCCGATGCCGAAATCAATTTGCTCGATCGGAGGGCCAATCGGATCTCGACCGAGCTCCTCGATCACCTGTACGATCAGATATAGACCTGGGCCGTATTTGGCGTAGGCAGGGTCAAAGGCGAGATAATCGCTGACGAACACTCCATTCCGAAGCGAGCCGATCCAGAAGGCACCAGGCCGCTCGTCGAGATAAAGGATGTATGCCCGCAGCCATCCCTTACGCGCCTCAAACTCAAGGCGTGATCGGACGATCGGCGTTGCGGAAAAGCCGACTCCGAGACCACGCTGATACGATTTACTTACGACCTTCTCTGCGTCGGCGACGAGCCGATCGAGTTGGTCGAGCTTCGAAAGTTTGTCGATCCTACTATTGGGAAAGGTATCCGTCAGCTTTCGGGCGAGACTTCTGAAATTGTATCGATGCTTTTTTGTCAGACTAGACAGGACTTCAGTTCGGTTTGAAATATCGCGAAATCGATGAATTTGATGGTTGACGGCATAGTCCGAGCAATACCAGCGCGGAAGTGTCTTGGCCGATCGGAACAGAGCCGAATCGACCTCGGCGTAATGGAAGACGGCCCCCTCGGCCTCGCCCGTCTTCAGTGAATCGAGGACGCTGCCGATAAGGAGTTTGGCGTTGGTATTGGATGTATCTCCTAGCCATCCACCGTGCACGAACTGCAGGAGGCGCATTGACGGCGCCGGAAGGCTCAAGTAACCGAGCTTGATGGATAACCGGGCGTCCTCAAGTCTGCCAGCAAGAAGAGCCTTTGGAGTATCTGCATCATAGAGCACCACGACATGTGGTCGTCGTGCTTCCGAGCGGAGAGCCGCGAAGAACAGGTAGAAATCGAGATCTGCGTCTCGACCAGGGTTGCAATCATTCCAAAATTCGCGAACTGTTTCGATTTCCTTGGGGGTCCTGAGGATTTGGACACGATATTGATACTGATGCATGACACCTGCGTTTCGGGATGCCAGATGGTGGAATGGCGTTGCCTTTGCGATCTCACACGCGCGAAGTCCTCGGTTCTTGAAAGCCCTCTGGAGATCACCTCATTGGCGAACAAGTGCTGATCTGACGTAGCTGTTCGGAGCAGCCTTCCCAAGTTCATCGAAGGCATGTCTGTGACGTACGATCGCGCATTCGGCGAGGTTCGCTCGAATACCGGGAAAAGCGCCAAGCAAAATCCAACAAGCTCCCCAAAAGTGCACTGTGAAACCCAGAAACGTGGCAACTGTCACGACGACGCCAAGTGCGACGGACAACAACCGCTCTTCGCGGGAAAGGCTATCAGCGTTATCGATTGGACCTAACCAAAATGCCCCTGCCATTGTCAGGAAGATGAATAAGGTGCCAGGAATCCCGAACATCATCGCGGTCCTGAGCCAAAAAGCGTCCACGCTCGTTCCGATCAACGCACCATTGACTTGCCAATCCCAATCTTCGGTCAAACCGATGCCGAAAAGCGGGGAGCCCCATACCAATGGTAATGCGGCATTCCAGACTGCCTGTCGGTACCAGGCGGCCTCGGGACTCAGTCCTCCGACTGTCATCAGCGTGGCAATCGGACTTCCGGAGAAGAGGAAGATTGCGGTGACCGCGAAAGCGACGAGCAGACCGAGAACTTTCCACCTAGCGCCAAACTGCCTTGTGGCAGCATAGAGGGCCGCCAGAGCGCATGCGATGACGAGACCTAGCAGCGGCCCTCGTGACTGCGAAAACCAGAGGCCGACAATTGCGACAGTTGGGACGGTCCAACGGAGCAGCCGACCCGGAAATGTAAACAGCGCCAGAGCACCAAACCAAGCGCAAACGGTCCCGAACAATATCGAGTGCTCCAGTGGACCCATCGCGCGGACGAGGCCATCCCTGTAAATCGCCTCGCTGTGGCTAGCCTTGGCTGTCTCGTAAGCCATTTTCACGTAGCCAGTGAGCCCTTTGACAAACTCGTACGTGAACAATTGGCCGCTAAGGGGGTCTAAGAGCGCAATCAAGACAACAAGCACGATTATCTTACTCAGAAATGCCGCCAGCCGTACCGAGCTATCGATAGGACCAAGCAGATATCGAAAGGCATAATAGGTGCCGGAAAATTCAAGCGCCTGCGCGATTCCACCTTTGAAACCCGAAGTGATCCCGTCGGTTGCTATCGCAGCAACAACCATCCACAGTCCTGCGAGAGGCGCCATGATGTCCGACGGTACGCACACTGAGCGTGGCATGCTTGCCCGCCTGGAAACCCGTGCCAACACTACAAGGCTGACAATGATTAGGAACGCCCGCGCGGGCGAGAAGCGGTAATCCCCAATAAAGAATGACAGGCCCTCTGGCAGGAAAATGGCGATGATCAGTACCTTCAGAAGGATTTCGTCTCCGAAATGCCTTCCGGTCGCGTCGGCGCGGCTCAGTTCCAGTCGCTGAGCGTGCGGACTAAAAGACACAAGGAGAGATTTTGATTGCGGGTGCCTGGTAGCCATTGCCTTTAGCGCTCAATGCAAATGACGAGGGGCATGCGCCCGCTCAAGAATGGTTTTCCAGACTCCGGGCGGACATGCTCATACATTCGGTCTAAACATAAGGCGGCGTTCACAATATATATTGGTTTTTATTATATATCAAACATTAATATTATTAACTTAATAAAAAGGGACATGAGGCCGAGTCAATAACGTGGGCATTCCCTGAGACTCACGGAGCGTTTTGGGACGGGGCTGCCCCGCCCAGGTGCCGGCAGGTACCATACTCTGGCGTGCTTGGTTGCCGAGCTCAAGGACTGCGCGCCAGCAACAGAGTCCTCAGGTCCGGCGGGACATAGGAGTCGCCGGGATCAAGCGTTTGCGAATTCGATCTCGGGTCGCGATCGGCGCGCCCACGGTAGTAATTGTGTCTCGCCATGAGCGGCAGCCGAGCGCCGAGGCCGAGGACAGGATAGATCGGACCGCCGGTGCCGTTGAAAGTAAGGCATTTGCTGCATACGATGTTTGGCTGCTGAGCGGGATCCCGTCTTGGGCCATCCTATCGCGATTGCCGGCGTCGATCTACTCGAAGCCGGGGGCGACACATGGGGGCGGAGAATATCCGCGCGAGGACGGTGGGCGAGAGCTAAGGCCCCACCGCTCAGCTCTTGAATACTCGTCCTAAGTGGTATCGGTAGTATGCTTATGCGGAGTCATCGGGCACATGGAGAGTATGAGTGCGAAAGCCACGCGTAGCTTTGGGATTGCCTGTATTCAACGGTGAGCGATACCTGCGCGAGGCGCTCGATAGCGCCCTCAGCCAGGATTTCGAGAATTTCCAACTGGTGATCTCCGATAACGCTTCGACCGATGGTACGGCGGATATCTGCCAGGAATATGCTCGGCACGACTCAAGGGTTCGCTACTTTCGGAATGAAGCCAATATCGGCATTGCGCCGAATTTCCGGCGGGTGTTCCATCTCTCCGAATGCGACTATTTCAAATGGCTGGTACATGATGACGTGTGCAGCCCTGGCTTCTTGCGGGAGTGTGTTGATTCGCTCCATAGGGCACCAAGTTCAGTCGTGCTCGTCTATCCGAGATCGGTTCAAATCGATGAGCGCGGCCATCTTCTGGGATGCTACGAAGACCATCTGGACACCCGCGAGGAAACGGTAAGCGGAAGACTTGAGCGGGTGCTGAGGCATTCCGGTCTGTGCTATCCGGCTCTCGGGCTTCATCGATCGAGTGTGTTGGCGAAAACGGGTCTCATCGGAAGCTTTGAATCCTCGGATGTGGTCTTACTCGCAGAACTCGCGATGATCGGCCAGTTCTGGCGGATTCCGCGCGACCTCTACCAGGCCAGGGTGCATGTTGGAACTAGCTTTAGTCAGTATCAGTCGAAGGAGCAATTCGACGAGAAGATGGATGCAACAAACCGAGGTCGCTACGTGATGCCTCGCACCAAACAATTCTTGGAAGTTCTGCGAGCGATTTCTCGCGTCGAGCTTGATCGTTCCGATCGCCTGCAATGCTATGCCTCTCTCATGCGGGTATGGGGGCCGCGATTCTGGCGAGTGGTGGGAGGCGAGTGGAAGCGGCTCGTTATCGATGTTGCTCGCGGTGACGCTCGCATTGGATCTGGGGCGAGTGGATTGACGATTAGCAGGGCTGCCAATCGCACGTCCTGACCGGCGCCCGATGGATTGATCAGGACGCCGCCGACAGAGTCCTGGATCGTTGTGCAGGGATGTCCAGAAGTTCTTCGGTACGAACGGCTGGGCGACCGACCGACCGCTCGACGACAAACAATCTATGCCAAAGTTCAAGTACCAGTAGCGAGTACAGAACCCTTGAGTTCGAAAGCGCGATTTCTCTGGTCGCAAGCAATCCTTTCAGCCATTCCGTTGGAAGGAGCGTTCTGACAAAGCTCGACGGCCGAAGTAGCGCGGCGGGCAACGTACGGTTCCACTCGTTCTGGACGAGTGTTGCCATAGGCGAAGGAAGTCCAACTTTCCTTCGGGTCAGGGTATCGGCTGGCACTCCCGACTCGATTGCCAATTTCAGGAGCCGCTTCGGCACCGTAGGATGACCGAGCTTTGTCCTCGTCGAGAGGGAGAACACATGGTTGACCAGCCGCACGTCCAATAGCGGCACACGAGCCTCGATAGACGCAGCCATCGTTGCGCGATCGACCATGGGAAGTACTTGGTCCGGGAGGTAGGTTTTCAAGTCGACCAGCATTTGCTGGCAGGTCGCATCGAGCTCGCGGTACTCGCTGAACCAATGTCGGAAGTTCACGAACGCATCGGCGGACGCACCTAGGTGATTGGCGAGAAGCGACCGCGTCGGAGAGTCAATGCTCGCCATTGCACGGGTGTGCCACGGAAGCCGTGAATGTGAGTACAAATCCAGCGCCTCAATCTCGTCGCGAGACAGACCGCCTAGCTGCGCAAGTGGACGCATGGCGTGTCGTATCGGTCTTGGCATGCGAACGTACCATCTGCGTCTGGTCGAAAGCCCGTACGAGGAATATCCGCCGAAGAGCTCGTCGCCGCCCGCGCCAGTAAGCAGGACTTTGACATGTTCTCTGGCTGCACGCGCGATCACGAACTGCGAATACATCGCGGGATCGGCAATCGGCTCGTCGCACATCCAAGCCAGCAGCGGAAGCTCCTCAATCAGGTCGGAAAGCTTCGGCCGAAGGATGCGGTGCGGCAGACCGAGATGCCGGCATAGATCTCTGGCCCCCGCAACTTCGCCCTCGAATGTCCCCGGCCAATCGACAGTAAAGGCTGTAGGGGGTGAACTGCTCGTCAGCGATGCGAAATATGCGAGGGCGCTGGAATCAACGCCGCCGGACAGGCTTATCCCGACCGGAACGTCGGCCTGCAGTTGAAGTCTTACGGCGTCCTCGACGAGATTCCGCGTTTCAGCTATGGCCTGTTCGGGATCACGATCGTCAGGGGAGATGGGAGCTGGCGGTTGATAGTAATTCACCGGTTCTGGGATCACTCCCGGCGCGAGGCGCAGGAAGCTGCCGGGCGGAATCTTGAGGATACCACGAAGCAGGGTACGGGGCTCCGGCACGTAGAACAGTGCGAGATAGCTCATCACTGCGGATCGATCGACATCGGGCGTGACGAGGCCTGACGCAAGGATCCCTTTGACTTCACTGGCGAAGACCACACAATCGTTGGATGCTGCATAGTACATCTGCTTAACGCCGATCTGGTCGCGGGCCAGTATGATTTGTTGTTGCCGGCGATCGACGATGCAAACGGCAAACATGCCATTGAGCATCGAGAACATGTCGGTGCCATACTCTTCGTAGAGATGCGGGAGAACTTCAGTATCAGAGGTGGTCCAAAACGTATGACCCAGTTTTCGTAGCCTGTCGCGCAAGTCCTTATAATTGTAGATTTCGCCATTGAGGAAGCACTGTATGGAGCCGTCCTCGTTGGAGAGCGGCTGATCTCCGGTGGATAGGTCAATGATGGCAAGGCGACGGAATCCGATCTCTGCGAAGGGCGCCTCATAACTGCCTGCCGAGTCGGGCCCCCTGTGGGACAGCGCGTCGGCCATACGGGAAGCCACGTTCGGGCTGCCTGAAGGTCGAGGCCTCCGCCAACATACTCCGGCGATTCCGCACATGCTCAGCGCTCCATCAATTCATAATTGGAGATATCAGCGGGGTAGAATGCACTCAAAATTCGCTGCAAGCGCGCGCGTCAATTCACGGCGTTCGAAACGACTGCAAAAATCGGGATTCGTCGGCAGCTGCTGCTTGCCGACAAGCCAGGACTCGTAGCGCGCACGCAAACTGGCTAGCATGCCGTCTACATCATCCGGCCGGCATACGTCGCCATTGCGCGATTGCTTCACCAGATCACTCGCATCTCCGTCCGGCACTGCGGCGAGAATGGGGGGGCCGGCGGCGAGATATTCATAGGTCTTGCCGGGAACCAGACGTGCCTTCTCTTCCACCGGAAGATTGTGCATCGGCAGGAACAGGATCTCCGCCGAGCGAATGAAGTCGATGGAACGCTGATGATCCACGTAGCCCGGCATCTCGACCAGGTCCGAAACGCCGGACCTTTCGACGATCAATCGGTCTGAAGGCGTCATCGGGCCGGCCAGCACCAGCCGAACGTGTCGGCTCATGTCTGGCGTTTCGCTTCGCCACCGCGCCAGCGCAGCCAACAAGTATATGTGCGAGCGAGTCTCTACATCCACGGGTAGTCGATGCCCGCCGAGCAATCGGCGAACCAATCGATTGCGGCGGTGGCGGGCGCCGAGCTCGGAATGCAGATGGCCAGTGTGAACAATTCGGAATTGGCCCTGCAGTTTGGGGGACGGGGGACGAGCAAAGTCGTCGGCATCGAAGCCGTTGGTAATTGTGACAGCTCTCTTCGAGAATTCCGGCATCGCTTGCTTCAAGGCGCGGGTTGCCTCCGGGGTGTTCATGATGATGAGCCGAGCGGTACTCAATTCTCTCCGCATCCGCCGAATTTCAGCCGCGCGATGCCAGCGGCTTGAATATACCATCATCTCGTCGAGAGCCCACGGATCGCGGAGGTCGGCGACCCATGGCACTCCAAAGGCTTGCGCGATGAAAGCTGCCGCCGGACAACTCTCAAACGGCGAGAGTGAGGCATATACCAAGTCGGGCGGATTCTCGAGCCCGGCTTGCAGCCCCACATTCGTGCATGCTTCGATCCAAGCTCTTGAGTTTCGGCCGCTGCGCCCCACCAGCCCCAGCAAACGGTCCTCGATGCTAGCGATCCGGTGACCAAAGGGCGCGGCCGGAGTGTTTTGGGTCCGGTATACGGGGGTACCAGCCGGTATTTCTCGGTGAAGGGAAGGGTCGCGCGGCGACGAAGGGGCGGTGCTGGCGTCGCCGGTCGTCACGACCACGGGGCGGAAGCCGAACTCGGGAAGATACTTCACGAACTTGACGGTTCGTTGGACACCAGCGCCGCCGATAGGAGGGAAATGATAGGCCAAGACCAAGACCGTCTTTGCCAGGCCGACCACATCGTCACTCATGCATCTGCTCGCTACCGACGGCGACCCACTCCTTCCTGGCCTGGTCATACCGGCTTACCAGGCGCGCCGGAATGCCCACAACCGCGGAATAGGGAGGGAAACTTTTGGTTACTACCGCGTTCGCGCCGACGACGCATCCTTGGCCCAAATGGACTCCTTTGAGGATCATGCAGCCTTCACCCAACCAGCAATGGTCGTCGATGCAGGTTGGCGCGGCAATGAGGACTGCGTTTCGAGTGGTCGACAAGCGGGGCTCGGGAAGAGCATGGTCATGGTCTGTAATGTAAACGTGGCCGGCGATGAGCACGTCTCGACCGATCTGCACCCGCGAGACAGCGCCGATGTGAGAGTATAGGTGCACCGATGTCCCATCTCCGATTTCGATCTTCGGGACTTCGCAGGCGTCTGTGCTGGTTATCGCTTCCAGCCTAGCGCCCTTGCGGATGTGAACATGATTGCCGATCCGGATGTGCTCCGGGTGGGTGAGCAGATCGGGGGCTTCCAGCCGGGAGCGCCAACCGAATTCTGCGAACCGAAACCGCCAACGTACATAGTGGAGCGTGTACGAGAGTGCACGGCACGCGCCTGCAATCTTGTGCGCGATGCTGTGTTGCTGACGCAATCGGACAGCTTCACGCACCGTGGCAGCCTCTGGCTGTCCCGGGGGGGCGCCATTGAACTTCCAGGCGCCGTTTGGCATCTACGGGATCATTCTGCAATCGGCCCTGCAACCAGAATACCGTGTACACGGTTGGCGCAACCCAAGGTTGCGGACTCGGCTGAAATAGTGCCGAAGCCAGGAACCGGCGGGAGATCGTTTTCGCGGAACAATGGCCCATAAAACTAAAAATATTAAATCTGCTATTTGTTCGAAATAATTGCTGGACATGACGATGCTGTCAATAAAATGTTTGGAGCTGGCGAAATGGTCGCGGAGCGTGTGTATTAGCCTTAGCCATTCGGCCGAAGGGCAGGTCACGGCTCGTCTGATGACAGGAACCCATCTGGGTGTCCCCGGCTTGGGTTGTCCCGGTCCGTTTCTTTCTGATGCAGGTCAGGCCAGCGGCCCGCCGCAAGCCCAGCTACTCGTCTAGGAGCTCTCTGCCGAGGTCGTGATGGCCGATACGGTCTACGCTCCGATGCATTCCGAACCGCGATCGCTCCAAATGTCACCGCGCACAATCTCGCGCGCAATCAACATTGGTTCAACATATGCTCTATGCCGAGCGTGGTCTGGTCGAATGCTGCTTCTCAAAGCTGAATTGGTTCAGACGCGTTGCAACGCGTTACGAAAAGGACGGTGCGAAATTACTTCGCCGTCGTCGCTGCAACTCGACGCTGATGGAGGCAACTATCCCGGGGCCTGCTGAGTTCGGGGGCGTACGAAGTCCTGGCAGATCAGAATATCCGCCGAAGACAGCAATGCTGTCGATGAAACGTCTAGAACTGCCGAGAATGTGCGTGAGGCGAAGCCGGCTTAGACCTAACCAACGCCGAGCGCGCAGCATTGCCGGCAGCAGGTAGGTCGCCCAAAGCGGCAAGCATCCGTGTGTCTTCAGCGAATGGCGATCAGCGATTTCACAAATCCAAAGAATCGTTCGCTGACAATTCTAGCATCGGGGAAGAGATGCTGGAACTGTCGTTTGTCAAGCAACAGTGCACTCTGAACCGCCTTCGTGGCTTGGCCCACATCCGTGTGCTGCTTCCAGAAGCCGCAAGTGCGACTTAACAAGATTCGATATCGCACTGACTCAGGCATCCAATGGAAGAATGCAAAACGAGCGTGAGGTTCAAATGGGAACCAGAAGTAAGGGGTCTGGACAAAATAACGGGGGGCGAGTCGGCGTATCTCCTTTGCCATTGCCGCCATGTCATCCCAGCGTCCAACATGCTCAATGACCGAGTTGGAATGAACAATGTCGAAACTGAGATCGTGAAATTCCGCGGCGTCGCATGCGTCTCCAACAACCGAGATTATCTTTGGATGTGTTGTCTCAATCTCAGACTCATCCAGATTCAATGTGCAAACCTCAACCCGATCCCAGTCCAAATCACTGCCGAATTGCTCCCAGTAGGCTGCGGTGCCGCCCATATCCAGAATCCGGCAAGTTCTCTTGTTGGCAAGAACTTGAGTGACTATAGGCGCGAATAATCGAAATCGTTGAACGCGAAATCGATTGCTGAGGTCGTTTGGTTCGGCGTAGCCCATGAAATTCCAATATACGACAGACATTAAACTGCACTGATTATAATTCTTGTTGGGACAGAGGTCCATCTCGAATCTCCCGGCGCTAGATCGTTCCCGGTAAAAAAGGATGCGGGATCTGCAACGAGAAGGCATCGCCTATCCGTTTCCGCAAGGCATATGCTCGAACGCGGCTCGCTTTGCCTTCAGCGGTAAAGGGGCTTTGCGTGATCTAAAAGCGATCGAATCAACGCGGAATGCGAGCGCGCTATTTCGCGCGGGTAATATTTAATTCGTGTCATTTAGTGCGTCGAGAGTGCATTCGCGCTGCGAATTAGATGCGAGATGTAACGGCAATATTGATCGTGAGAATCTTGGGGATGAAATCAAAGAAGGATCGCATCGGAGCCCATAAATGGTCAAAAAATCGCCTTGCGCCGAGTACCAAAACGCGAGCCGTTGGGGGCGTCGACTAGGGACTCACAGATATGAAACGATTCGATGCGCATCGACGTGATGCGAGCTTCGGCGGCCGTTTGCGGACAGCTGCTTTCAATCGGCCCGACGGCACCACGGCGCAACAAGTGATCGTGTGTTGTCTCTCGCGTCAGTGAATTCGGAGACTGCAATGCCCTATCAGCCCTGTGGGCTGATCATCTTCCAATCGGAACACAAGCCAAGAGGTAATCATGGCCCTGAATGACGGTTCTCTAAGTGCGTCCACCGGCGCACCGCAACTTCCCAATCTGTTGGACGGCTACGCCGTGCGGCCCTCTTGGGAGGTCGCCGGCGTTGATTACGCTGTGGGCGTACCCGCTGATACGCAGCTGAAAGACTGGCAGACTCTTAGTGGTCCTGGGATCACGATCAGCGGCAATATGGTTCGCATTGACGGTCAAGCCGGCGTGCATCTTGATGGCATCGATTTCTCAACGAACGGCGGTGCGTTCGTCTACCTGACGAATTCTCCCGATGCCGTCATAACCAATTGCAAATTCCAGGCGACGACGCCAACGAGCTTGATCGATGCTGGTCCTGGTTCGCCAAATCTGACGGTTGAGCACTGCACGCTGATCGGAGGTGCGGATGGCAGCGCGCTCATCTCGGGCAGTGGCAACGTCGTTGTCCAATATAATTGGATGAAGGATTTCCCGCAGCATGCGGTCGAGATCGGTGGCAGCACTGACCTCACCTATAAGTACAATCTAATCGAGAACGGCGGTACGGTTGCCGGCTCGCATCTGAACTACTTGCAACAGACCGGTAGCGGCGTCACGAACAAGATTGATATCGAATTCAATACCAGTTACGAAACGCCTTCAGCGGCGAGCGGCGAGGGTTACCAGTTCGATATCAACGATGGATCCAATTCCGGCACGCTGGTAGATCCGGTCTTTGCTTACAATACGATGATTTCGACGGGCGACACGGCCATGTCATACATGCTACATGGCAGCAGCAAGTATGCGTCTTCGAATGCCGCCGTCACGCCCATTAGCGGAACAGCGTTGGCGCACGACAATTTTTTCGATACGTCGGGCGCCTATGGCGCGTTCTACACCGGATCGATGGATGGCTGGTCGCTCTCCAACAACGTGGATATGCGCAGCGGCAAGGTCATAAGCGCCGACAACACCTTGTCGGGCACAGCGTCTACGACTCCGCCTGCGACGTCCACAGCGACGTCTCCGGCTGCGCCCACCATCGCTTCGTTCTCGACTGATAGCGGTGTGGCGGGCGATGGTGTGACGAACGACAATGCCCTCGAGCTCAAGGGCGCGGCTGCCGCTGGTAGCACCGTCAAGATCTACGACGGTTCGGCCCAGATCGGTTCGACGACTGCGACTTCGACCGGCACCTGGGACTACATCACCAAGGTCCTGACCGACGCCAAGCATACGCTTACCGCGACCGCGACCAACGCGTCGGGCCAGACCAGCGCGGCCTCGGCTGCGGTGGCTGTCACCGTCGACACGAAGGCACCAGCTGCGCCGACGATCGCGAGCGACACCGCCAACTCTGCCAATCAGGTGGTGGTGACGGGGACTGCCGAAGCGAACAGCGCGATCAAAGTGTATGACGGAACGACGCAGGTCGGGACGGCGACAACCAACTCGAGTGGCGCGTGGAGCGTCACGACGTCTGCGTTGTCGGCCGGTTCACATGCGCTGGCGGCGAAGGCCACTGACGTTGCGGGCAACGTCAGTGCTGCGTCGACGGTCGTGGATCCGGTCATTGGTTCTGGATCGTCGGGCTCCACCGGCTCGGGCACGTCCGGTTCGGCTACCCCGGGTATGGGCACGTCCGGTTCAGGCACCTCGGGTACAGGCACGTCCGGTACCGGCACCTCGGGTACGGGCACCTCCGGCTCCGGCACGTCGGGCGCGGGCACCACAGCGCCAGCCGCGCCGAAAATCGCCTCTTTCTCGACAGACAGCGGTGTCGCCGGTGATCACATCACCAACGACAAGACCCTGACCCTGGCGGGAACTGCGGCTGCCAACAGCACGGTCAAAGTGTTCGACGGCACGACCCAGCTCGGCACCGTCACGGCGGATGCGAACGGGGCGTGGCACTACTCGACTGCTGCGTTGTCTGACGGCAAGCACAGCCTCACTGCGACGGACACGGTTTCTGGCGTCACCAGCAAGGCATCGACTGCGGTGGATGTCACGGTGGATACCGCAGCTCCCGATGCTCCGGTTCTGCTCAGCGATGTGACCAGTCATCATCGTGCGACGGTGATCGGAACGGCCGAGGCGGGCAGCACCGTCAAGGTCTACGAGGGGACGACTCTGCTTGGCACGGGGGCGACAGGCGCCGATGGACATTTCAGTGTGACGACCTCTGGCCTCAAAACCGGATCTCACACGTTCGTCGCCTCGGCCACCGATGCAGCCGGCAACACTAGCGCCTTGTCGCAACCGATTGATCCGCCAATTGGCTCGCACGGCGGCAACAGCAGCTCGACCGTGGAACTCACCAATGTGCGTCCGCATTGGGATCACACCGCGACGATCAAGGGTACTGCCGATCCCAACAGCCAGATCAAGCTGTTTGACGGCACAACGTCGGTCGGTTCGGTCACTGCGAGCGACAACGGCAAGTGGAGCTTCCACACCTCCGATCTGTCGGGCAAGAGCCACGCCTTTACCGCGGAGCGGGTCGACACGACCGGCCACGTGGTTGGGACCAGCTCGGGCGAGGCGATCATCGGCACTGGCCGCAGCAATACGCTGACCGGCACCACGGGCAATGACATCATGGTCGGCAAAAGGGGGGCGGACACCTTCGAGTTTGCGTCGAACTTCGGCCACGACGTCATCAAGGACTTCGCTGCCCGCGGACCTGCTCACGACACGATCGCGTTCAGCAAGGGCGTGTTCGACAGCTTTGCGAGCGTTCTCTCCCACGCGGCCCAGTCAGGCCACGACGTCGTCATCGCGACGGGGAGCGACACGCTCACGCTAAAGAACACGCACCTCGACAAGCTGAACAGCCATGACTTCCATTTCGCGTAGTCACGTGTTCGGCGACACGGTGTAGCCACCAATCTGCGGTGCAGATCATGGAAGGCGGGGGATAGTCCCCGCCTTCTTTTGTTCTGGCTGCCTCTATTGTGATCTACGCGTGAGCGGCTTCGCGGCATTCGCGGGATCCACGCCCGGACAGATCGATGCGCGTGGCTTTAGCCGGTGACGCTTCGCGCGATGGTCATCCTCGGACCTGCCGCCACAAGCAACCGAGCGCCTCGGGTCGCTACACTTTCTTCGCTCCGATCAGACAGTTTTGTTCGACTCCAATCGCGATAAGGCCACTATACGCGGAAATAAATAAGTTAAATATGGTATAGGAGTCGGCCTCGCACTCAGATGGGCTCGCTGGGCGTTTAAGCAAACGATTTCTGTGGGCTGAGGCGGTGCCGCAATAGAAGCCTGTTGAGACTCGCTGTCCGGCATGACATCAGAGAAACTCGCGACGATTTAATCGAACGAAAATCGCGCGATTATTGCAGAACCGTGCCTTGATGTGCTGGTTAAAAAAACCTCAGCCCGGCCCCTATCCGGTCCCAAAAAAGCCCATGGCGACCGCCACCTGAGACCAAGCTGATTGACCTTGAGGTAGTGGATATAGGTCGCCACGACATCGCCCTCCGCGAACGGCTTCGTAGTGGAGTACGTGTCGAAGAAGCTGGGAGAGCAGATTAAATGGCGGGATGGCCATCATATCACTCTGATACCGGCAGGCGACACGCTCAAGTTGGCCAGGGCTCGGTGCGTAAATCGACCTGACTTCTACTTCGCGTAACAGTAGCTCGACGATAGGGAAATCAAACTCGGGACTGCCTTGGTGACCTTCTTGGGGATCGTCACACAAGGCGCGTTTTCAAGGGCGGGAGTCATGACAAACTTTGAACGGTGGGGGGTAATCCCTCTGCCAGCAAGCCGTTATCGGATCCAACTTTCGCGTTTGACGAGGTTTGGGGTAATCGCAAGACAGTGGGCGGAAGAGGCCGAACTGCGGACGCAAGGGCCGATCGCCTGGGCAAAGCACCTCGTCGAAGTCTTGCGGCTACGACTGTTCTCCGGTCTCCCGCGGCCGACCGGTGACTATGATGAGTCGCAGTCGGAGATGACGGTTTTCCTGCGGTCTTGCCGTCGGATATTCTGGGCTCTCGCGGCCTTCAGCGGTATGAGCAATCTCCTCATGCTCACCGGCTCGTTTTTCATGTTGCAGGTCTACGATCGGGTGCTGCCCGGGCGCAGCATACCGACGTTGATCGCCTTGATGGTTTTGGCTGCGGTGCTTTACCTGTTTCAGGGCGGGCTCGACCTCGTCAGGAGCAGGATCAGCGCCCGAGTCGGCCGGTATCTCGACGAAAAGCTCGGCGTTCGCATATTCGACGCGCTCGTTCGCCTGCCCTTGAAGACCAGGGCCGATGGCGATGGCTTGCAGCCGGTGCGGGATCTTGATCAGGTCCGCAGCTTCCTGTCGAGCGGAGGGCCGACGGCGCTGTTCGATCTGCCCTGGATGCCGATTTATCTCGGCGTTTGTTTTCTGTTTCACTTCTGGATCGGCCTCACTGCGCTGGCCGGCGCGCTGGTGCTTGTCGGCATTACGATGCTCACGGAAACCCGGACGCGGGGGCCGGCCAAGGCGTCCTCGCGCCTCGCAGTCTCCCGAACGGCACTGGCGCTCGAGGGCCGACGAAATGCCGAGGTTCTGCAGGCCATGGGCATGCGGCAGCAGGCGGCGCTGCGTTGGCGGGATGTCAATGCGAAGTATCTCGCGGCCCATGAGCGGGCCAGCGATGTCGCAAACGGGCTCGGGGGCGCCTCCAAGATCTTCCGAGCGATCCTGCAATCGCTGGTTCTTGCCGTCGGCGCAGTCCTCGTCATCAACCAGGAATCGACGGCCGGCATCATCATCGCCGGATCGATCCTCACCGCGCGGGCCTTGGCGCCTGTCGAAATGGCCATTGCGAACTGGAAAGGGTTCGTCGCTGCACGGCAATCGGGACAACGGCTCGATGCTTTACTGAAGCTTCTGCCCGGCGAGGAGGAGCGGCTGGCATTGCCTCCGCCTGTTGAAACTCTCACCGTCGAGCATCTCTATGTTGGCGCGCCAAACTCGGAGAGGCCCACCCTCAATGAAGTCTCGTTCCAACTGCGGAGCGGGCAGGCGGTTGGAATCATTGGGCCGAGCGGATCTGGCAAATCGACGCTGGCGCGTGCGCTGGTGGGGGTATGGCCCAGCATTCGAGGCCGGATACGGCTGGACAACGCCGCACTCGATCACTGGTCTTCTGACGCCCTCGGCAAGCATATCGGTTACCTGCCTCAGGACGTCGAATTGTTCGACGGCAGCATCGCGATGAACATTGCGCGTTTCGATCCGCAGGCGACAGCCGCCGCTGTTCTGGAAGCCGCGCATGCGGCGGGCGCGCACAATCTCATCCTTTCGCTTCCGGACGGCTACAGCACGAAGATTGGCGAGGGGGGATTGGCGCTGTCCGCCGGACAGCGGCAGCGTATCGGACTCGCACGTGCCTTCTACGGCAAACCCTTCCTGGTCGTGCTCGATGAGCCCTCCTCCAATCTCGATGCCGAGGGCGAGGAGGCGCTGACCGAGGCGATCCTGAACGTGCGCCGTCGTGGCGGGATTGTCGTTGTTGTCGCGCATCGTCCGAAGGCGCTTGAGGGCGTTGATCATGTCTTGTGCCTCGGTGAAGGCAGGGTTCAGTCCTTCGGCAAGAGAGAGGAAGTCCTGAAGAAAGTGTTGCGAACTCCTGTACCACTCAAGGTGGTCGCGGACGCTCAAGGAGGCGGCCGATGAACGGCGAGGTGGTACCGGCGATGCAGTCCATCCAGCGTTACATGATCGTCGGTATGATCATGTTTGGTCTGGTGACATTTGGGATCGGTGGTTGGGCGACCACGAGCCAATTGTCGGGCGCCGTAATCGCGCAAGGGGTGGTCGTGGTGGATTCGAGCGTCAAGAAGGTTCAGCACGCCACTGGCGGGATCGTGGGGGAACTGCGCGTGCGCCAGGGCGATCGGGTCAATGCAGGCGACGTTTTGATTCGCCTCGACGAGACTCAGACGCTGGCGAATGCGACGATCGTCACGAACAGCATCGATGAGCTGCTCGCGCGACAGGCTCGCCTCGAGGCCGAGCGCGATGGTGCCGAGCAGGTCGTGTTTCCTAAGGTGCTGCTCGACCGGGCCAAGGAGAACAAGTCCGAGGCGAGCCGAGCAATTACCGCGGAGCGGAAGCTGTTTGACCTGCGTCGCCAGGCGAGGAGCGGCCAAAAGGCACAGCTGCAGGAGAAAAGCGCGCAGCTGGAAAATGAGATCAAGGGCTATACGGGTCAGACTGAAGCCAAGCAGAAGGAGGTCGATTTTATTCGCCAGGAGTTGGAAGGCGTGCGCAGCCTTTGGCAAAAGAATCTGGTGCCGATCACGCGGCTCAATTCCCTTGAGCGCGATGCCGCCCGTCTCGAAGGCGAACGCAGCCAGCTGGCTGGCATGATTGCTCAATCAAAGGGCAAGATCTCCGAAATCGGACTCCAGATCATTCAGATCGATCAGGACCTGCGGACGGAGGTCGGCAAGGACCTGATCGACACGCGCTCGAAACTCTCCGAGCTGGGCGAGCGCAAAACTGCGGCGGTTGACCAGTTGAACCGAATCGATATCAGGGCTCCACAATCCGGCCGTGTCCACGAGCTCAGCGTCCATACGGTTGGGGGGGTGATCTCTCCCGGCGAGCAGATCATGCTGATCGTACCTGATGCGGACTCGCTTGCGGTCGAAGTCAAGATCGCACCGAAGGATATCGACCAGGTCTATGTGGGGCAAATCGCGACAATGCGTTTCGCAGCGTTCAACCAGAAGACCACGCCCGAAATCGACGGAGAGGTCAGCATGGTCTCGGCAGACATCACGCAGGATCAACGCGCCGGCACGAGTTACTACACGGGCCGCGTCCTGCTGAAGCCGGAAGAGCTGGCGAAGCTCGGCTCTGCCAAGCTCCTGCCAGGCATGCCAGTCGAGGTCTTCATCAAGACGTCAGGTCGGACGGCGCTGTCCTATCTGCTTAAGCCGCTGCAGGATCAGGCGGGGCGGGCGTTCAAGGAGCGGTAGCGCATAGATTGCAGCTCTTATTGGATGGCTCTGTTCGGTTCGTTGCCTTTGCCGGCCCCGTGGGCTGGCCGGCATCTTAGCAACGCGCAAGCAGCGGGCTTCAAAGCCCGCTGCAGAGAAGTGAGTCCTCAGCGCACGACCGATCGGGCGTAACAGCACACGTTGTTCAACCGGATCAAGTTCAGGGCGAGCGGACAGGTGGCGTTTCAGGCTTGGGCCGGTTATAGCGACGGCTGCCAGGCCGGATTGCCGACACTCCCGCTATCCAAAAGGTGTGTCAGAAAAGCTGACCTTTCCGTTGAACTTATTGGAAGTCACCTGATCGAGTATTTTTCTCGTATTAAATACGACGTTGTCGTACGAGCATCCGACGGTTAAGCTCAATGCAGCGTGAGGCATTAAATGGCGACTGCATTTTCAAGCGAATTAATTAACCGCGGCTATACAACGCGAGTTTTAATGGAGCTGCCACGCGGCGAATTCTTCGCGAGCCTCTTCGTCCTCGGATGCGCAAATGGCCTCGCATCACGGATGCTTCAGTCGGTCAATCGGCTTGGATGGACCGATGCATTTTTCGGTACCTTCGAGATTAGCGTCATCATTTGGGTATCGTGCGCCGTAGGGGTGTATCTCGTTCTCCAGGACCGCACGATTGGAATTCGTCCGCGTGAGCTCGCGCTCGGGGCAGGTTTTCTAGTTTTGATCGTTCTGCCAATAGGCCCTTTGAGCTGGCTCGCAGTAACTTTTCTCAGCTTCTACACGATCACTTGTACGGACGTTCCATCGTCACGCCGCGGCGCTCTAATATTGCTGGCGACCACGGTGCCGATGCTCTGGAGCAGAATGCTGTTTCAGTTCTTCGCAAGCGCAATCTTGCAGATAGATGCATCACTTGTAGGCTGGATGTTACGTACCCCCCGGACCGGTGATATCGTTCAGTTCGCTGATGGCTCCGGAATCCTGGTGATTCTGCCAGCCTGCTCTTCGCTTGCGAACGTATCGCTTGCGTTGCTGTGCTGGGTTCTCGTGAGCCAATTGGTCTGCCACAAGAGGTCTGTTTATGATCCACTTTGGTGCCTCATGGCGTGCATTTCAGTAATAGCCGTGAATGTTACCCGCATGAGCTTCATGGGATTAAGCCAGTGGCACTACGCCACGTTCCACGGTGCGTTGGGCGAAGCCGTCAGCAGCACATTGATACTGAGCTTGATCGTCGGATTTTGTGTGCTGGGTGTCAGACGTGAACTCCTGCGTCGCATTTAGGTGGTGCATCGCCATTGTGCTCTTGCTCAGCCTTGGCTGGAAGGTCGCGATTCCGGCCGATAATCCGAGCTATCTCAAAGAGGAGCTGGTTAAGTTTCTTGAACGCAACCATTTCGATGTCGTTGTGAGCGAGGAATTCGTGAACTACACGCCGGTTATTCGAGCGACCACGGCGACCTGCCAGATGCAGGTGGCAAAATTGACGCCGGATGGGTCGAATCGGGACCTCATCCGCCATGTTGCCGCAGGCGCCGACCGCACGTTTGTGGTCTTTCGCGGCGGGGTCTATGTCGAACAACCGGTGTTCTGGACAGTCCTGGACTATCTCTGGTCGAGGTTTTTGCGCGAGCTCGGGTTGGCTACGCACCTTTCTCCCATTCTCCATGTGGCGCAAAGCTCATCGTGCACTGCAGAGCGACTTCCGTGGGGGACTCTTTAAATCCATGTTGACCGCAATTTAAAATAATGGTATTTAATTTATATATATTCGGAGTTTTTAAAGAGGAGTAGAATGATGACGTTGCCAGGATGGGTCCTTGCGATTTTCCTCATAATGGCTGCGGCGGTGCCCGCCGGTGTATATTTCACCGCAAGTTTCTTCTTCCCTCCCGATCAAAGTTACACGTACGTCGGGCAAGGAACGGCTCAAGGGGCACCGGGGCCCGCGGCCGGCGCTGGAATCGCCTTCGTGGCGGTAGCTTACGGCGTCTACCGGGTAATCAGGCGCCGCCGGCGCAAGCCGGAATAGTCCCAGTCTAGCAAGCGAGTCCTTCAGTATTTGAGCATGAGAATGACCGCCGCTGCTTTAGCGGATGGGCTCGCCTGCACAGATCAATGGCACATCAACAAATGAACATGCCCCAGCTTCATGTCCTGTAGCCTTGGAAGAAAGCTGCCGCTCTCAGGTGGAAGAATGGGACAATTAAACGTAGGGGCAATTCGGTGCTTGTTTGAAATAGGCATCGTCACATTGCGCAAGTTGCAATGGCCGATACGTCACATTTGCGAGGCTTGTCGTGTCGATCGAGTTCATTGGCGTTGAATGGGCTGGCGCGGGTCTCCTGGTCCACACGTCTATGAGCGTGGGACAGGTGCCTTGTAGAATTCCGCGCGACACAATTCACGATTCCGTTCCATTCGGACGCAATCGAACGGGAGATCCGCTCCGAGCGGCTCTCGTTTTTGCAAAAGCTCACTCTGGCTCTGCGCGCAAAACTGACTGTCGCGGGATCGAGCGAGCAGGTCGAATTGCTTCCCTCCGATACTTTCGATCGGCGATCAGCGCCGAAAGCGACTGAGGCTTGCAACGCCTCGAGCGAATTGGATACGTAATGGAAGTTGATGTTGCAATCATAGGCGCCGGTCCGTATGGCCTCTCATTGGCAGCCCATCTCAGAGCGGCGGGTGTTGATCATCGAATTTTCGGCCGCCCGATGGAAACGTGGCGTCATCACATGCCGGAGGGTATGCTGCTGAAGTCGGATGGCTTCGCTTCCAACCTCTACGATCCGGCGGGTGAGTATCCGCTGTCACGCTTTTGCAGCGAGTATTCGATCAAATATAGCGATGATCAAACGCCGGTTCGGCTGGAGACGTTCATCGACTATGGCCGTGCGTTTGGGGATCGCTTCTCCCCGAACCTGGAGGAAACGACTATTCACTCACTTCGGCGGCACGCCGAGGGCTTTGCATTTTGCCTCGAGAATGGAACTACCGTGCGAGCCCGTCGCATCGTTGCCGCAACCGGCATCGGACATTTCCGCTATGTACCGCCTCCGCTCAGCGCGCTTACTGCCAAGGTCGTTTCGCACAGTTACGATCATCGTGACCTCGGCCGCTTCGCGGGGCGGCGTGTTGCAGTGGTTGGGGGTGGAGCGTCGGCCATCGATATGGCGGCGCTGCTGAAACGGCAGGAATGCGATGTTACGCTGATCTGCCGCCGCGAAAAGCTGGTGTTCGCAAATCCGCCCCCGAGCAAGCGATCGCTCTGGCAACGCATCAGGCATCCTCGCTCTGGAATCGGACCGGGGCTGAAATCCCGGTTGTGCACCGACGCGCCGCTGCTCTTTCACTTAATGCCCGATGCATTCCGCGAGGAGGTCGTGCGTCGTCATCTCGGTCCCGCCGCTGGATGGCCCATGAGGCAGATGTTCGTTGACCACGTTCCGGCACTTTGCGGTTGCGAAGTTGTGGAAGCATCAGCCGTCGACCAGGGGGTACGTCTCGAACTGAGAAGGCCGAATGGCGAAACAGCCTGGGTGCATGCGGACCACGTCATCGCCGCGACTGGCTATCGCGTCGACATCCGGCGCCTCGATTACATGGATAGAACGTTGGTTGCGCAGCTGGCGCACGTAAACCAATCTCCGATGCTCTCGATGCGTTTTGAGTCGTCGGTAAAGGGGTTGTTTCTTATCGGACCGATCGCGGCGAATAGCTTCGGACCAATGATGCGCTTTGCGTTTGGCGCGGGCTTTGCCGCGCGGCGCCTTGCGCCAACGTTACGCCGACCGTCTCGTATCGAATTGCCAACCGGCAAGAAGTTGCGGGCCGACGCATGGGCGGGGAAATGATCCCGCAGGTCCTGCTTGCGCACAGCATGTTTTGGCCGAATGTCGCCCGGCTTGCGATTGCGTTTCGAAGAGCGGGATTTGCGGTGGATGCCGTTGCGCCGAAGGGACATCCGATTCATCGGATGCAATCCCCGAACCGTACATTCGAATATAGACCAACTTCGCCGTATAAATCGATAAAGGACAGTATCGCCGCATCCAGACCTGATCTTATAGTGCCCTGCGACGATCGCATCGTCGCACACCTGCATGGCATCTACGCAGAGGCGGCCTCAGCTTGCGATGGCGTCGCAGGTCGCGGCATCACGTCACTCATTGAAACCTCTCTTGGGTCACCCAACTTTTATGAGTTGGTTCGCCAACGTTCCTTCCTGACCAGCCTCGCGCAATTGCCTCACGTTCACGTACCTCCAACGGCAGCAATCGATAGCTTACATGACCTACAGGATTGGGTCCGTCAGCACGGACTTCCGGCAGTTCTGAAGCTCGACGGAAGCTCCGGCGGCAGCGACGTTCTCTTGCTCCGGAACAGGGGCGAAGTCGTGCCCGGGTTTCTTAGGATGAGACTTCGAAAGAGCTGGGTTCGTCGCATGAAATGGCTGCTGTACGACGGCGACGTTGAACCGTTCTTCACGGCCAGGAATTTTTCGACAGCCCAAGTGTCCGTACAGTCCTACGTTAAGGGGCGCCTTGCCAATTGCGCCGTCGCGTGCTGGCGCGGCAATGTTGTGGGTTGGGCTTCGGTCGAGGTCCTTCAATGCGGCCGCGCGTTCGGGGTGGCAAGCGTCGTTCGGCGTGTGAGGGGGGAACCGATGATCGCCGCTGCGCGCTCTATAGCGCGGCATCTTGAGTTGTCAGGCGTATTTGGGTTGGATTTCGTGCTGGATGAGGACAGTCAGGAAGCGAAGCTGATAGAGATCAATCCACGGGCTACTCAGATCAATCATTTTCCAGGCTACGACGGCCCCGACTTGCCGGCGGCCTTGTCTAGCGCGATCCGCAACGAACCTCTGGAGAATTTCAGTGTTCGGCAGTCGCCCGACGAGGTGGCACTCTTCCCGCAAGAGTGGAAGAGAGACCCGGGCAGCCAGTGGCTCGCAAGAGCCTTTCACGATGTGCCGTTTGAGGAGCCGGAGCTACTTCGGTTCTTTGGGTACAGCAGCAGTGAGAGATCGCCGTACCACTCTCATTGGACCGCACCCGAGCACACGCCGCGACCTGCAGGCGACCTGAGACACTAGTAGATAGGACGTCGTGGAAACGACATCACCGGTGTTGGATGGCGACTTCGCATCAATATCAAGGCAGGAGGTGCAGGATTGCGTATTGCTTCATGGCGGCTGGGAATCGCCACGATAGTGGGGCTGGCCGCGTTTAGCCTATGGTGGATTTCTGTCGTGAAGATTGCGCCGACCATCGAGCGTCGTACCGGGCCGATTGGGCTGCCGCATGGCACCTATAACCAGCAGCTTTGGTGGATTCCAGCACACTCGCACGGGGAAGCCTCCTTGCGGTTGCTCGAGACAATAGTCTATCGGCCGGCTGGAGTTGGTCCCTTTGCGCTTGTGGTCATCTATCACGGCAAGCCTGCCAGGAACTTTCAGGCTGTCAGGCCGGGTTTCGAGACCGCCGCGCAATGGTTCGTCGATCATGGCTTCGCGGTCGCGGTCCCCTTAAGGCAAGGCTACGGCCGCTCGCAAGGAACTGCGAACGATATGGTAGGATCTTGCGAGACGATGGACTATTTGGCAACTGCAAGAGCAGCAGCGCGGGACGCTGAGAGCGTGATTTCTTTCATGCAACAGCAAAGCTTCATTGACCCAAGGAGCGTCATCATCGTTGGACATTCACACGGGGGTTTTGGAGCGCTCGGCGTTGCGTCGGATGCGCCGAATGGAGTTGTGGGTATCATTAACTTTGCCGGGGGTACCGGCTCGTGGAAACACGAGCATTTCTGCAACGGGCGTGACAAGCTCATTGCCGCGTTAAGCCGGCTCGGGGCGGAAAACAAATTGCCGCAGATCTGGCTGTACGCACTTGACGATGAAACGTTTGGTCCGCCGTTGGCGAGAGAGATGTGGTCGGCATACAGCACCAACTCGCGCGCCAGAATCCTCTTCGTTGCCCTTCCAGCGACGGGGGAAGGGCACATGTTGTTTCCTAATGGTAACACAGCGGTTTGGGGATCTACGGTACAGCAATTCCTTGTGCAACTTGACGTACGAGCAGCTGTTCCAAGGCCTCGCGTAGCTGATTAGCAAAGCCGTTTGCGACGCGCGCTCCACGTAGCGCCGTAGCTAGCGCGCGGGTCGCCGATTATTTTTCGGTAAGGTTGGTCTTCGCCCTGCCGTTCATTGACGCGCCTGCGCAAGCCTGCAATGGCAACGGGAATTGCGACGGCGCCCCCGGCCGGGTCAGGGGAGCTCCCGGCGCGATTGCCGGCGCGGGGCTTCCGATCCTCGCCATTGGCTATGGCGTGTTTTGGGTGATCAGGCGCCGCCGTAAGACGAAACTGACATTCACAACGAACCTGTTTGAGCTGTTCGTCGATTATCCGACGCTTAAGGAATGAGGAATGCAGGTCCGCCTGAGCTGCCGACTGAGGCATAGCTGGGCGCGTCAGCTCAGGGCGTTGCTGCACATGACGTCTTGAGGCTGTGGCATCTAGACTAACCCACGGCCTTGAAGGTCGCGACCTGCATCACCCATGCCGCAGAGCCCTGGAGAGATGCTGTCGCACTGTAGCTACCCGTTGCGGTTACGAACCGGTCCTGGGCAATATCAAGGTCAGGCGTTGTAATGACACGCGTGGTAAAGCCGCTGCCTGCCGCAGTGAACCCACCCGTCGTCGTTCCGGCACCAAAAATGAGCTCATGCGCGGTGGAGGTCGTTACCGCCCCGGTACTGGCTGAACTGCTGGTGTCTGCCGCCGAGGCCCCGACATCGAAGGGATTGCTGAGAGCGAGACCGCTGTACTCCAGAGCGCGAATGTCCACGTATTGAGTCGCAGTGTTGAAGGTCACTGTCACGGTGTTGGCGCCGGCGGCGGCTTGCTTGATATTCGGGGCGTAGTAGATGGCCTGGCTGATACCGCTGCCTCGCGCTGTCGAGACGGCGAGCTGATAGGCATTGCCGGCCGAGTCCGTGACGGACGTGATATTCGATGTCGTGTTATTCCATCCGATCACGAGGATGTTCGTATTCCCTGTCGTCTGCGCGTTCGTGTAGGCGACCGATACCTGGGTCTGGTTGGTTTGCGGGGTGGCGGAAGTCATCTGGACGAATGCTAACGGTGCGGCGGTCGTAACGGCATTATAAGTCGCAGTATAGGTCGCACCGCCGACGGGGGCTGTGATGATGTGATCTTGAGTGCCGCTATCCGACCACGATGCGAAGTTGTAGGTCGTGCTTCCGACGGTCGCGTTGCGCGCTTCGATCTCATGATTGAAGCCGATCAACGTGTCATAGGTGAACGGCGTCGTGCGCGCGATGCCGTCCAGATACAGTGTTAATCCGGCAGGCGACGTGTTGAAATTGAGATTGACCTTATCGGGGAAGATCGTGACGGATTGGCTCGACTGCAGCCCGCTGGAATCGGTCACGGTCAGCGTTATTCGATACCGCGTGAATCCGCTGAAATCGTGCCCGGAGGTCGGGATCGTGAACGTGCCGCTGGTCACGCCGGTGATAGGAATACCCGGATGAACATGACCTTCGTGGAGGAAATCGATATTCCAGGTATAGGCACTTGCGGGGAGTGTACCATCTTCGGCATCCGTCGCGGTGCCGCTGAATGTGATCACGTTGCCGGCCCTGAAGGTCGCGCCATCGGTTGGCGCAAGGAGGCTGACAACGGGACTATTGCCGACGCTGATTGCGATCGGAGTCGACAGCGTGGAATTGACCCCGTCGGAGACCGTCAGCCGGGCCTGATACGGGCCCGCGACCGTATATGTGTGTGACGGGTCGGCCGCGGTGGAAGTCGCGCCGTCACCGAAGTTCCACGAATAGCTGAGAGGCTTTCCTTCCGGATCAGATGAACCGTTGCTGGAGAAATTGACGGTGAGCGGGCTGGGCCCTTTCGTTGGTGATGCCGAAGCCGTCGCTACCGGGGGCAGATCCGATTGAATGAAGTCGATGCGGCGGATTTTGCTTACGCCGAATGTAGCACTGATATCGGAATAGCCGAGATCGACATAGTAGAGCGCGCCATCGGGGCCTTCGGTCAAATAGACAATGTCGCCGTAGGGGCCATCTACCGAGCCGTCGGCTGGCTCGAAGTTGAAGACGCCGGTGACGTTTCCGTTGGCGTCGAAGGTCAGGCGCTTGATCCAGTTCTGAGTGTAATCCGCGAAAAAGAAGCTGCCCTGATAGCTGCTTGGGAATTGTGTGCCGTGATAAACAAACCCGGCTACGACTGCCGCGTCGCGGCCATTGTGCGGATAGTAGTAAGCCGGTGCAGTGTAGGCGGGATCGCCGTTCGGAGTTTCTACATTCGGCCAGCCGTAATTGGCGCCTTTCGCTCCGATGTTGATTTCTTCGATCGCAGTTGAGTAGACGTTCCCGCCAACATCGCCAATGATCAACCTTCCTGTGGGCGCGTCGTAGTAGGCGCGGAAGGGGTTGCGCAGACCAAGCGCCCATACCGCATCGTAGTTCGGTCCGTTGCCATCATAGAATGGATTGTCCGTGGGAACGGTGCCGTCCATATTGTACCGAAGGATCTTGCCGCGCGGCTTCGTGAGGTCTTGCGCTTCGCCGGCCTGGAAATGCTCCCCGGTCGTGAGCAGAATCTTGCCGTCGTTGCTGAAGTTGATCGCACCGCCGTGGTGCTCGGCATTGGCAATTTCGGTATCCTGATAGATGACGAACTCGCTGCCGGCGACGGTGCCCGTTAGCGCTGCGTTCGCCGTAAAGCGCGAGAAGCGATCCACGTTCGGTGTGCCCAGCGTATAGAAGATGTAGTAGTAATGATTGGTGTTGAAGTTGGGGTCGAGTGCAATGTCATAGATGCCTTGCTGTACGCCGGCCGAGCCGATGTTGGTGAGTTGCAGGAAAGGCGTTGGATCGGGCGTGGTATAGGGCGGCGGCAATATCTTGATCGTGCCCGCAAGTTCCACCACCAGCATGCGGCCGTCGGGCAGGAATTTGATCGCGGTCGGCAGATTGAATCCCGTCGCCAAGACGTCGTTCTGGAAAAAGCTGCTGTTCGCCACGTTGACGGTTATCGGTGCAGACAACGTCGCATGGCCGTCTATGTCGGTCGCCATCGCTGTGACAGTGTGCGCGCCATTGCTTGCCGTGCGCGTGTCCCACGAAAGAGCGTAAGGATTGGTCGTATCGGGAGAGCCGGTTGCCACATTGTCGATATAGAACTGCACATTGGCGATGCCGGTGTCGTCGGTTGCATCTGCAGTCACGTTCACGATGCCGCTAACTTGCGCTCCATTGATTGGGGAATTTATCAAGACCTGCGGTGATCCAGCGGTCGGGTTGCCGACAGGCGTCGTCATGTCCGATTGCACTTGGGCAGAAGTCAGCGCGCGGTTGTATATCCGCAGATCGTCGAGCGCTCCCTTGTAGAATTGCGCCGTCGAGGCATCCGCTCCGATGCGCATAGGATTTCCGCGCGCCGTGATCGTTGCCGACAGCGCCTGCGTGTTGACGAGGGTTCCGTTCACGTAGGTCTTGACCTGCGCACCATCGAAGGTGATGGCAAGGTGGGACCACTGGCTGAATGGCAAAGTGGTTCCTCCGGCGGCGACGCGCGCGCCGCTGGACGTCCCGATATAGAAATCGGTCTGATTGCCGCCGCGCAGTTCGAGTCCATATTGGTAGTAGGGCGACGACATAGTGGTATTCCAGAACTTGCCGATAACGACGCAATCGCCGCTCGCGAGCGGCTGGGGATTGATCCACATTGACAGTGTAAGGGCACTACCGGAGATGTTGGTCGAGGCAGAATTTGGAATAGAGATGTAGTCATTCACTCCGTCAAAGCTCGCGGCCTGGCCATGCTTGCCGGCCACCCAGGCAACGCCGTTGTTGAGTGTCGCTAGGTTTACCTGCCCTGAGGAATCGGCCGCAGTCGTTCCGGATCCTTCATCGAAGGAATAGGCAGCAACCAGACCCGGCGTTTGAGTGTTTGACACCGTGATGCTGACGGGCAGCGAGTCGCCGGCATTTCCGGAGGTATCCCGTGCGCGCGCTGTGATCGTGTGGACGCCATTCGTGACCGTGGTCGTGTCCCAGCTGACGCTGTAGGGAGAGGTCGTGTCTTCTCCTCCACCGACCGCGACATTGTCCACCAGGAAGGTCACGCCCGCCACCCCGGCATTGTCGGACGCATCGGCGCTAATGGTGATCGTACCTGAGACGGTGGCTGAACCCGTCGGCGCCGTGATCGTCGCCGTGGGCAGCGTCGTATCGGACGTCAGCGTCGTGGCGCTGGCCGACGCGGATTGTCCGGAGAGGTTCGCCACAGCGTCTCTCGCCTGCACGGTGTAAGTGTAGGACGTGCCCGGCGACAGGCCGGTATCGCTAAACGTGGTCGTCGTCGGAGTGCCGACTTGCGCACCATTGCGGAAGACCTGATAGCCGGTGACGGCGACGTTGTCGGTCGACGCATTCCATGAAAGATTGATCTGCGTTGTCGAAACGGCGGTCGCCGTGAGGCCCGTAGGAGTCGATGGCGGCGTGGTGTCCTGGGTGGCAGCCGTCGTGAACGTAGCGTTTGAGCCGATCCTTTCGTTCCCGGCTGCGTCAATCGAACGGACGCGGTAATTGTAAGTGGTGTTGGGAGCAAGGCCGGTTAGCCCAACGCTGTGTGCCGTCACCAGGGTCGCATCAAGCGCCGTCGAGGATCCGTAACTGGTCGTCAGCCCATACTCGACCCGCGAAGTCGCGGCCTCATTGGTTGTCCAGGTGACTCGTGCGGTGCTGCTGGTAATGTTCGTTGCTGTCTGCCCGGAGATCGTTGGCGCGGTCGTGTCAAGCACGATGGTATCGGTCGCCGCCGCGGACCAGTTGCCCGCGGCGTCCTTGAACTGGACATAGACCGTCTTGGTGCCTGTTGTGTTCGACAACGTCCAGGCCTTGGTCGGGGCGAAGGCTTCCGCCGTCGAGTACGAACTGCCGTTGTTGGAGAAGCGCATCTGCTTGACGGAAGTCACTGCATCGGCCGCAGTGAGCGTAAGCGTGACCGAAGTGCTATTGGTCGCCGCGGCGCCGCCGTTGATCGCCACCGTGCCCGTTGGTGCTTGATTGTCGACCGTAACGTTGACCAGCGTCGAGGTGGTTGCGTTGTTGGCGGCATCGCGTGCCTGCGCGGTCAGCGCATGAGAGCCGTTCGATGCCGTGGTCGTGGTCCACGAGACACCGTACGGCGAGGTGGTATCTTCCGTGCCGATCAGGGTATTGCCATCGAGTAAAAACTTGACGCCGATAACGCCAACATTGTCCGACGCGCTCGCTGCAAGGCTCACTGTTCCGGATACGATCGGGGCCGGAGGCGTGAGTGACACGGTCGGAGGCGTCGTGTCCGCCGTTCCGGCGAGAGGCGTTGCCATGTCGGTCTGGATCTGCGCCTGAGTGAGCGCATGGTCGGCGATGCGCACGTCATCGATGCGGCCTGGAAATTCGAAGCCGGTACTGCCGGCCCGGCGGCCAATGTTTACATTGGCGGTGGAATTTTGCTGGGAATTGGTGACCGTGCCCAGCAGCTGACCATTGTCAAGGACGCCGTTAAGATAAACGTCTATGGTCTGGTTCGCAGCGTTATAGACGCCCGCGATGTGGTACCAGGTGTTGAGTTGCAGCGGCGTCGCGCCATAGCGGAACATCGGCTGGCCGGCACTGTTGGTGAGCTTGAACCCGATGGTGCGGGGACCGGTATCGGCGGTGATATCGAGCTGATATCCGGACTCGCTCGATGTTCGCTTAGACACGACCGCGGCATCATCGGAGGGGAACGCACTGACGTAAACCCACGCACCGACCGTCATGCTGCCCGTGAATTGCAGCGCAGTCGGATTGCCGAGATTGACGAAGTCATTGATGCCATCGAGTGCGACCGCATTGCCATATCGTCCGGTTGTGAAGGTCGGACCGTTCGTGAGCGTGCCGACGATGCCGTGGCCGGATGCATCTGCCGTTGTGGTGCCCGAGACCTCGCTGAAGGCGTAGCCGGCCGTGATGCCGAGCGGGTCTGCGGCAAGCAGCAGGCGCGATTCGAGGGTCTCGAAGATCAGTGGCGAATGGCTAGCATCGCGGTTGCCATCGACGATCGGCTTGCGATCGCTCCTCGCGTTGCTGTGAACGATCCGTCGTGCCAGATGGCTGAAAAGGCCCCGGGAACCCGACATCGTTGTCTCCGAATGCCAGAACCGAAATCGCTGCTGGATAATGGTGTTCGATAATGGATAAATTAATGCGCCAATTAATAGCACAACGCGACGGCTTGGCTACGGATTTATTAATCAAAATATAAATAATAATATTTGTGTACGTGTCGGATGAGCGAGATTGCGGGAGTTTCCTGGGGAAGTAGTTCGCGTAAAGCGAACCATCATTCGGTCCCGGCGAAGCTGAGAATTCTGTTGAAACGAAGATCTTCGGCAAGGGCGGTCCGTCTGGCTCGCCCGTGAAGACGCTCGGCCGCGTGTTGGCCATAGCTGCGTAATGCGCGTCCTAATACTCCTTGAATTGGCTGCGTTCGTTTCGATCGTTTGCCCAATAACCGAAGAAGCTTTGGATTCATAAAGCGTCTGAAAAGCTCATCATCGAGCGCGACGATCGTTTCGTAGCTACCGGGGTCACCCTGGCGGCCGGCGCGCCCAAAGAGTTGGCGGTCGATGCGGCGGGACTCGTGATATTCGGTTAGGATGACATGCAAGCCGCCTCGGCTCCGGACCGCAGGATGTAGTTGTATGTCAGTGCCGCGGCCCGCCATGTTGGTAGCGACGGTAATGCGGCCCGGTTGACCCGCGCTCGCAATGATCTCGGCCTCTGCGTGGTCCTGTCGCGCGTTAAGAACCACGGGTTCGAGTCCCGATCTGCTAAGCAACTGCGAAATTTGCTCAGAGGCTTCAACCGAGCGGGTCCCGACGAGCACGGCGCGACCTTTGCGAACGATATCGTGAACTGAATCGACCACGGCCTCCCATTTGAGGTTGGCCGTCCGAAACAAGCGTGTGCCGGCGTTCGCTCGTCGCAATGGCCGGTTTGTTGGGATCCTTGCAACGCGGAGGCCATAGACGCCGTATAGTTCCCCTGCCGGCTCGGTCGCCGTCCCGGACATGCCGCAAAGATGCATGTAGCGCCGAAAGAAGCGTTGATAGGTGATTTGCGCAAGGGTGGTGCGCCGCTCCGTGATGGTGCAATGTTCCTTGGCTTCGATGAGCTGGTGGATGCCGCCTTCCCACGACCGGTCCGGCATGATGCGCCCGGTATACTCGTCGACGATCTGCACCTTGCCATCAGCGACGATATACTGGACGTCGCGTCGGTAGAGATGAAGTGCGGCAAGCGCATGCTGCGCGAGTTCTTCGCGCGCGCGCCGGATTGCCCATAGTCCTGGCAGTCCTGCAGCGAGCTGAGCGATCCGGCTTTCGCCGCGGGTGGTCAGCCGCACCGACTTTTCGTTTGCGCGCACATGAAAGTCGTCGCCGGACACCAGGCGTCGAGCGAGATCTAGTGCGGTCTCGTGCAGGCCTCCGGCGTTCTCGGGCCCTTCTTGCGTTCCGGAGAGGATCAATGGCACCCGGGCCTCATCGATCAGGACGCTGTCAGCCTCGTCTACGATCGCGAAATGCAGACCACGCAAAAGTGGTGATTGATGGTGGCTAGCAAGTCTGCTGTTGAATATTGTGTCGAGAGAAAGCCGAGAACGGGCACGGCGGGGGCCGAGCGCGAGCCGATCGCGGAGATAGTCGAACACAAGCTCCTTGTTGGTACAATAGGTGACGTCACTTGCGTAGGCTCTTTGCCGCTCCCGCTGCGACTGCCCGTGCTCGACGAGCCCGACCGTGAGATCGAGCGCATTGTAGATGGGTGCGAGCTGTTCGGCGTCGCGGCGCGCGAGATAGTCGTTGACCGTGATGATATGAACCGGACGCCCCATGAGTGCGGCGGTGATCGCCGGCAGCAGCGCCGTCAAAGTCTTGCCTTCACCGGTTTCCATTTCGGCGACCGCGCCTCCCATCATGGCAGCGCCGCCGAGCAATTGAACCGGAAAGAGACGCATCCCGACGTGACGACGCGCCGCCTCGCGCGCAAGCGCAAACGAACGCGCCATTTGATGCGAGTAGAGGGGAGTTGACAGCAATGATGCGCGCAGCTCCTCCGCAGTTTTGCGCAAACGCTGGTTCGTCAGAACAGCGAACTGCGGTTCCAGATCGCCGACCAACCGGACAAAGCGCACGAGGCGGTCTCGCGCGATGGCCGGCTGCAGGAAGGGCAAGAGCCGGCCCCAAGCGTCGAGCAGGGCAGCATCGAGTCCAATCTCTCGGCGAGCGGCTTGCTCTGCATAGGGTGCGTCCACCGCCACCGAGGCAAGGCCGACGAAGTTTCGGTTGCGCTTGAGCATACGGATGCCCTTAGACCTGCAGCTGGGACAGCAGTAATTGTCGTAGACGGCGCCAGATCTGTTGGCCCGGCGGCTCCCAGTTGAAGTTGAAGCGGACATAGGCGCGACC
Organism: Bradyrhizobium sp. 179; assembly: GCF_023073535.1. NCBI lineage: Bacteria > Pseudomonadati > Pseudomonadota > Alphaproteobacteria > Hyphomicrobiales > Nitrobacteraceae > Bradyrhizobium > Bradyrhizobium sp. 179. The sequence continues at coordinate 137,343 of NZ_JADPJR010000048.1, forward strand.
GCCGAATGCGGTGGCCGCCGGTGCATTTTCGGGCAGTACAAGATCAATTTGGAAGACGCGTTGCAGCGTCTTTACGCCTTCGGGATCGCCTGGATCGACGGTGAAAGCGCCGCCGCCGGCGCCCCCCAAAGCCCTGCTGGGAAGGACGTCACGGCCTGCCGGTATTTCGCGAATGGATTCAACGGGCAACGTCTCATCAGGGCGTTCTGCGAGTTTAACTTCGGCGCTCTGCAGCCGATGGCGAACGAGGTCGATGTCGTCCTGACGGATTGTTGCACGCACGATGCGTGAACCGGGAGTAAGTACGTAGCCGATCTGTTGCCCTTCCCGCAGGAAGCGTCCCGGCAGATCCTGTGGTTTCATAACAGCAAAGGTGCCCTCGCTGCGGCTGCGCACGATGAGGCGCGCGGCGCGATCGGTCACGCTCGCGAGCTCGGCGCGTACCTGCCCCAGTTCCGTCGTAGTGATCTCCGCGCTCGCGCGGTCAGTAAAGCGCTCGATCGCAAGCCTCGCCTCGAGTTCGGCGACGCGTGCGCGGAGAATTGCGAGTTCGCTCTTGAGTGTTGATTCTTCGCTTTCGACCAGCGCTTCTCCGGCTGTGACGCTCATGCCCGGATGGACCAGAAGCGCGCGCGCGAAGCCGTCGGTTCGCGCGCGCACGATTGCATTCTCCGGCAACCAGACGACGCCTTCCGTCGTGGTGTAAGAAGGGACCGGAATTAGGAAAAGCATCAACCCGGTGGCCAGAATCATGCCGAAGGTCGCCGCCACGGCGCGGCCGCGATTGCGATGAAGGCTCGGGCTCGCGAGCACGAACCACAGGGCCTTGCCGATCGGCAGCGCAACCCCTGTTAGCAGGCTCCAGACGGCGATCGAGACGCCGAGGGCGAGATACTGCGAGGCGAGGAACATAGCGATCGCGAGCATCACGACCTGCCGGTAAAGGAAAGCAGTCGGTGCGTACAAAAGGAGCCAGACTCGTTCGCCAGTCGTGGCTACGAAATCCTTAGATCCATCCGCTCGAAACGCGTAGCGATTAATAATGTAGCTCCAGTACCTGGTAGCACGCTGCGCCAGGTTCGGAATTTCCAGCAGATCCGCGAGAATGTAGTAGCCGTCATATCGCAGGAGTGGATTGCCGTTGTATACCACGGTCGAGACACCAGCCACGGCCAGTGCGTCGAATGCGAGCGCGCGAACAAGTCCAGCCTCAACGGTAAGCCATACGTAAAGCGCGAGCGCAGCGAAGAACACTTCGACAATCATTCCGGCCGTGCCGACAAGAGCGCGCCTCCACTTGCTGCGGAATGCCGATGCGGCAGAGGCGTCGACATAGGGCAACGGGGCGAACACCAGGATCATGACTCCGAATTCGGGTACTGTTCCTCCGAACGCCGTGACCGCAAATCCGTGCCCAAATTCATGCAAGGTCTTGAGCAGGAGATAAACCAGCGCGAGCGACAGAAGGTTGTCGGTGGCTAGGATTCGGTCGGAGGCGTCGGCTGTTAATTCCTGCCAGTGTTGTGCCGCGAACAGAGGCGCCGGCAACACCACCAGTAGCCACAGCAAGGCACCCGGCAACCCGAATAACCATTCTGCAAGCGGCCGGGTATGCTCGAAAAACCTGACTGGATGCCAGAGCGGCATCCGCAGGGCCAGCGGGTAGATCACGTTGCCGAGCCACCTGGAGCGTCTAGCTTTCGCGGCACGTGCGACCAGCGCACTTGCATCCGGAGTCACTTCCGTTTGTAACAGGTCAAAAGCGCTGAGTTCGGCCAACAATTGGATGGCCTCGCTCTGGCTCGGCGCCTCCTCTGCAAGAGCGGATCCGACCTCGTGCCAGATTTGGTCAACCGTTCGCACGCCGTCCATCGCAGCCACGATCATGTAGCCGGCGGGCGACAAGCGGTGCATGCGGCCGGTCGCGTGATCCTGCACGACGTACCAAATGCAGCCCCGATACCGATGTCGGTGCACCGAGGTGTGGTCGCGAAGCTTCGGCCTGCGTTGCGCGACGCGATACCAGGACGAGCTTAGAAACGGGGCTGCGGTCATATTGCCCCTCTCACGGCAGGTACTTCCACGCGGCAAGTCGCAGCCAATCGATGATAGGATGCAGCCAGATCCACGCAATCGGGCGTCGTCCGGAACTGATCTTTGCAACGCCTTCCATCCCGGGGCGCAATGCAAGGCCCGCTTCCGAGAGGCGAGCCTCAATCCGAAAAGCGTTGCGTCCCTCGTCGGCGAGCGTAACCGGCGTGATCTTGTTCAGGGTCATCGGCACCGGTTCGCCGGGCCTGCCTGCGAGTGCAACGGTGCCGCTCTGCCCGACCGCCACGAAGCGAACGTCACGTTCGTCGACCTGAACGATCAAACGATAGGAATTGAGTGGCGCCACCTCGAACAGCGTCTTTCCCTTCTCGACGGGAGAACCGAGCATCTGGCTCAGGTCGCCCGAGACGACGACACCGTCGAATGGAGCGAGGATCCGGGTGCGCGCGAGCTTCTCTTCCGCGAGTGCCAACTGCGCCTCCGCCTGCCGGATCTGCGGTTCCAGTACCACGAGGCCGTTGCGATTGTGCTTGGCGAGCGCCTCGCGATCGCGTTGAAGCAGCTTGTCGAGTTCGGCGCGCCACTTCAACCGATCGAGAACGAGATCCCGATCGTCAAGCTGGGCGAGAAGGTCGCCCTGCCGCACCGTGTCGCCAGCTCGTGCCGGGGCCGCTCGAACAAATCCGTCGAACGGAGCCACAGCTGCGCGCTGTACTTCGCCCTCAAGCACCGATTTCGCGGTGACGCGGTGCTCGCCTTTCGCAAAGACCAACGTTAGCGCAAGCACCATGACACTGCCGACGCAGAGCTTGAGGGTCGGCCGCCGTGCGCCGAACAGTGCCGCGCATCCGTCGCCGATACCGTCAATCACACGTCCGCCCAAGAGCCGGTTCGCCCGCAGTTGCAAAGCGATCTGAGGTCCCAGCAGCGCCGCGATCCCCTCTACCAACTTCAGCGTGTCGTCCGTAAAGGGGTCGGCGCGGTGACGTTCGAAAGTGAGAGCGCCGGCCGGTTCTCCATAAGGGCCGGCCAGTATAGCTGACATCGTCGACGAGCCGGACGCCTTTGCTTCCTCCGCCAGTGCCCGATGGGCGATGGCCACGACGCGTCCCATCGTCGGCAATGGCGGATAAACGACGCATCCACGCTGCTCGATCGCCTCTTCCATTGCGCTCTCGATCGCATTGGCGAGGCGGCTCTCGCGTTTGAAGCTAGCCGAGAACGAAACCGCGCGCAGGCAGATTGTACCATTACGACGGATAATCCCTAGCGATACGCGCTCGCACCGCAGGCGGGTTGTCAGCTCATTGACCACCGCGATTCCCATACCGCTCAGCCGCGGCTGCGCGTTCACTGTGACCAGGAGGTCGAGGCACGATGCCGCTCGCGTTACGTCAGACGAGAGATCCTTAGTGTGCCTGGCCCAAGGCAATGCCTCGAGCCAGCCCGCACCCCAGCGCAATTGCTCCGCGACGATCGCCGGGGTGACCAGGGGCTTGGCGGCCGTCGTCGTCAATGCGATGGCTACAGCCGCAATCGGCTCGTTCGTAGTGCCGAGCGGCAGGGCGACTATCAAGGCCACAGGTTGCGCGGGCCTGGAATCAGGACCGACGCGACCCGGAGCAATGACCAAGCGGCGTTCCGCGTAGGCGGTTTCGGCCAGGCGCATGAGATCGCGGGCATCCACATCCCGAGGCGGCCACGTTACCGATAGTAACGGAGCAGTTGAATCAACCCGCCGCAGGAGCAACAGACCCGCTGACACGCCGGCAATCCGGCTGCATTGCAGCGCCAACCAGGCCGAAACAAATGTCGCTTCGTTTCCCGCGTTCAGCAATCCTTGCCAGTGCGGCGATGTCGTCGCATCTGCGGGCACCTGCCGCAATTGCGGGGCGGGACCCCCGCTTGCTGTCAAGTCGGGTTCAGACATGTGTTGTCCACAAGAGCGCCGACCAATGACTTTGGTAGTGTTGTCGGAGGGTGGCAGTCATCTTCCGCCAATCCATCGGCTATATTATTTTTCGAATTATGCCATTTTAAGTTAATTAAATCCAATTAATATTATATACGAATAGCGCGGAAGCGGAATTCGATGGGAACTCGCATAATGCGTCCGATTGAGGGAATTGCCCGCAGAGCTCAGCGGATGAACTACGTCGTTTTGTGCTTGTACCTACCGGTGGGGATCTTGCTTGCCGGTTCCGGTGCAAGGGCAGAGACCCCAGAAATCTCGACGGGGGAGCGAGAATTCAATTGCGTGATCGAGCCGCAACAAACCGTCAAGCTGGCGAGCCCCACAGTCGGCATGATCGCGCGCCTCGATGTTGATCGCGGCGATATCGTTCGGGAGGGCCAGATCATTGGCAAGATCGAAGATGGAGTCGAGGCCGCAACGCTGGCGCTCGCGCGGGCCCGTGCAACCAATGGTGCTCCCGTGAAGTCGGCCGAAGCCCGCGCGCAGTTCCTGCGTCAAAAACATGAGCGTTTAAAGGAGCTTCATACAAGGTCCGTCAGTCCACTCGCTTCACTCCAGGAAGCCGAAGCGGAGGTGCAGGTTGCCGAGCAGCAACTCAAGGAGGCGCAACTCAACAACGAGCTTGCTCGTTTGGAAGTCGCGCACGCCGAAGAGGTTGTGAATCAACGCGCGCTGCGTAGTCCGATCGACGGCGTGGTGGTCGAGCGGCTTCTCGTTCCGGGTGAATATCGAAATGACCAGAGCCCAGTCCTCACCCTCGCACAGATTGATCCGCTGAGGGTCGAAGTGTTCGTGCCCACCGCATATTTTGGTCAGATCCGTGCCGGCAGCAGAGCCAAGGTGCGACCGGAGCTGCCCATCGGGGGCGTCCATATTGCCTCTGTCACCGTTGTCGACCGCGTCCTCGACGCCGCCAGCGGAACGTTCGGGGTGCGTCTGGCCTTGCCAAACCCGCGTTTGGCGCTGCCTGGGGGAATTCGCTGCAAAGTCGCATTCGTGCTGGAGGGCGGCAATCCGGCTCTGATGGCTGGTGACGCGCCATCATCCTTTCAAAAATAGAGTGCGTCGATCATCGCGAGAGCCTGAGCGGTTGATTCTGGTGAGGCCGAAGTGCGGTTTACTAAGTCTCTGCAGGAAAAGTTTCGCTTGTATTAATTTAATGGCGCCATTATTGAATTGGAAATTTAATATGACGCTGAGTTCTGTCGGAGACGTCGAGTTCGTCGGCGAGATCGAACGCGATGGCAAGCCATCGTGGTCGGGGCAGGGGCCCCATTTGGGCACGCGTCCTGTAGAATCCCTCGTGAGACAATCCGCGCGCTCCCGATCTACTCGGACGCCCTCGAACGCGAGATCCGATTGGAGCGGCACCTCATTCTGGAACGGCTCGCCCCCGCCCTACGCGCACAGATTTCCCGCCGCGAGCGCATCACCCACTGATCAAGGGACCGCCGGTAGATTGCCGGAGGCGATCGAAAAGGCGCAGCCGTCAGGATCGGTTAGTGGGGTCAAATCGGCTGCCTTGACAAACAACGCGACCAACACTCGACATCGCCGGTCCTGATCGTCCAACCCGAGCGTCCGGATCGAACCCGGATTCCAAAGCTCCGCAGGCTTCTGTCAGGCGGTGGCCTGCGAGAAGCGATGGTGCTGGCGATTTCGACTCGCGTCCCCGCCTTGCGCACAAAATTCGGCGCACAACCGCGGACCGAGTGCGCGGCGCTTCCCTGTTGTAAAAAATATGCTGCTGATTGCAGCCATTCGCTTGGCGGGCGAAGTCACCGCTACGATTGTCGTCTGACCTATGAGGGGGACGAAGTTCGGGCCAGCGCTCCTTCGGCGCCGTCCGCCCGATAACAGCGCGACGCTCGCGACGCGAACACAACCGTCGGTGACAGATGGCATAACCGCGTAAGGGCAGCAGCGCTCCCGGAGAGAAGCAACCGAGGCGCATTTGAACCTGCTTGTCCACTGGCAGGCCGAGCGTTTTAGTCCGAGGCGCAATAATCGGATTGTTATTTTCGTTGCTAATTATATATATTAAATATATTTAAATGGGCGAATTAATCGCGCAGTTCTGCCCATAGCCTGGCTGCGCCTGGATCCGAACCTCAGTAGGGATCGGCAGATGTATCGAGTCTCCGGCTCCGTCTTGGTTATAGCGATCGCCATGATGGCCGGAGGTACTCCATGGGCGGGGGCAGGACGCCTGGCGACGCCTACGCCTCCTCAAGCGGCACTAGGGCGCATCGAACTTGGACGGCCCACACTTCCGCCTCTGACGTACACGATGTTCTGCCTGCGCTACGAGGCCGAGTGCCGCTCGCGGCGGGGCTTCCGCGGCGGTCCAGTCCGGCTGACGGAGGAACGGTGGGCGGATCTCTTAGAGGTCAATGGTCTGGTCAACTTGTCCGTTGTGCCTGCGCCCAACCATCTCGGCTTAGACGGCGAGGCGTGGAGCATCAATCCCGATCGCGGGGACTGCAATGATTACGCCGTAAGCAAACGTCACGAACTCCTTCAGCGTGGCTGGCCGGCGCGGGCCTTGCTCCTGAGCGAGGTCATCGTCAGTTCTGGAGAGCATCATTTGGTGCTGCTCGTGCGCACCCGGAGCGGCGATCTCGTGCTCGACAATCTTGCTTCAGAGATCAAGCTGTGGTCGCGGGTCCCCTATCGTTGGGTTCGCGTACAAATGCCGAGCAGCAATCAGCTGTGGTCGACGATCGACCGCGGAAAGGTATAAATTTGGCCGAGCCAGCACAAGGCAATCACCATTTCCTTTCCACGACTAAATTAGTAACCTGTCGCGAAAGGCGCGGAGCCTTTCGTCGGGACCGACCAGGAGCCCGATCAGGCACACGGCCGAGTGACCACTACGAACCGACCGTTCGATCGGCCAGTCCCATCGAGCGCCGGGTTGAGTGTGAGCTCGGTCGAGGCCTTCGGGCAGGAGGGGGGGGCAAGCACCTCGAAGTCTCCCGGTATGGCGTTTGCCGGGAGGACTTAGGTCATATTGAAGGGGAAATTCATTTCAACGTTGCTCTTGTTCCAAGCTCCGAACAGCGAGCTTGATCGCGTCTGTCGACCTGCCCGCTGGCGTCGATCCGGCTTCCAGCCCATAGCTCGTTCGCGACCGGTCGCGGTGAGATCTGGAGGTCCGCCCACCAAGGCGTCTTGTTACCATTGCGGTGTAGCTCTTCATCTTGACGATGCGTACGGTGAATTCGTCGCTGACCTTGCAGGCGAACTTGACGCGGCTAGCGTGGGACGGAAGCTGTTTGCAGACCAGAAAGGCCTGAGCGCGAAGGAAGAGCGATCCGCCTTGCTGTGCTTGCGCGATCTGGGCGAAGGGGAGTCCAGCCTCAGCGCTCAAACTGGGTGGACGCTTTTCGCACCGGCCTGCCAAGGTTCAAGAGGAGGACTATTCTCGGTTGGCCATGAGTCTGAGCGGCAGCTTTTTTGACTTTGATCTGGTTGGCGGCTGCGGGGCGCCGCCTCCTGAAGCGAGTTCTTCAGTCGCAGGCGGCCGAAACTAGTAGGAGACCCGCGCCGGTACCGCCGAGCTGCGCGTCCTAAGCTGCGTAGGGGCCCTACGTTCCGGCTTCTTCAAACCGCCGCGCATGGCCGAGAAGTTTAGTTTAAGGTGGTGGGATGAAGGGTCTCGCCGGCCCGCCGACGGTGAACCTTACCGCGGCCGATCTCAATTTCCCCATCTTCCTCGGCGATCGCCGCCAGATCCAACAATCTCGAGCAGGTAGCCGCTGACATCGTTGAGGTGAACGCGTTGCATGACGACGGTGATGACGCCTTTTGTCGTCTAACCGCGACCTGAGCGTGTTGGAGAACCACAGGTTGATGGCGTCCGGCTTCTGCGGATCATCGATAATGAAAATACCGCCGCCTGGGCGCTGGTCGCATCGTTTAGTTCAGGAGGATGCAATTCGGCGATTGTTATCTCGCTGGACGCTTGAAGGATTCGCGGTGTTTGATGTTGCTGCGATCGACTGTCTATTTGATCGAGACGTTGTACGGAGGATCCGCAAAACATCATCGCTGCTTGTTCTCCGACCCTCAGCGCGGGCTAGATCGGCTTCAACGCGAGCGTCGCCACACAAGCCGCCGAGAGACCGCGCGGGGTCGTCGGCGCGCGACGATAGCGCGGCGGCGCACCTCAGCCGGCCCGGCGGCGCCTTTGCGCGGACGAGCGATCGATCAGGAGATCGTTTAGCTTCTTGCCGGCTCGAAGCTGCGCTTTCAGCCATCGGGGCTGCTTACCGCGACCAGACCAAGTTTCGGACGGATTCTTCGGGTTCCGGTATTTCGGCAGCACCGGCGGGTAGGGGCGGCGCGGACGTTCCTGGGTCTGAGTCGGACCGGCGGTCCCCTCAATCTTACGAAGCCGCTGTTCGAGCTTGGCTTTTTCAGCAGTCATCCTGCGACTGAGGACGGTCGTGACCTCATCGTAAAGCCGCCACAGCTCGGCTGTGGTCATGTTTGCCCAGTCGTCCTTCTCCATGGAAGCCGTCCCCAACTACTTCCGAACCTACACAGGAGGGGGATTATCAGGTCAAGCCGGGGTCGGGCAAGCGCGATGCGGGCGCGCGCGGCGCCTGTGTGCAACGCGGTACCTGGTGCTACCGATTGGGCCCGTGCCTCCGACCGAGCGGTCGCTTCCCTGGCGCCCTCCGCCCGTGGGCTCGTCGCCTGGGCGCAAGCAATCGCTGCTCGGCCTTCAACACGCGACTACGTAGGTTCTGCAATTCGGTAAATTGAACGATTAGGGCCTGATGTGTTTGACGCAAAATAGCTGAAGAATACATGTGACCACCTACTCATGCCAACGATGACCCCGCGGCCGCTCATTGAAGTTGCTGAATTGACGGAATCAGCTCCAACTGGGGACCGGGTTTTCATCGGTGCTACACGGGCTGCGATCAAACGCAGCCAAATTCTGTGTTTGATTGCCATCCTCGCTTTGGTGAATAGTAATACTTTTCTTGCCCTCCCTCCGGAAAGCGAGGCTTTTCGAATGGCCTCGCTTCAGTGAAACTTCGTCGAATGTTAGATTCGAATCGTGAATGACCCTATATATCGTTCGTAATAACCGGCCTTGGCGAAGTTAGATGGATGTTGACCATAATGACAACGCAGCCGATCGGGTGCCGATGACATTCTCCGAGAGAACTTGTAGATCGAATCTACCAATCGTTGTGAAAAGAATGGCGCTTTCGTCGAGGAATTCGCGGTTTTAACCTTGCGTGGAGCACCGCATTCTTACGGTGCTGCACGCATTCTCTGAGCGAGTTACGCTAGCGCGGCCATCGAGCGTTGCTGCTTCGTGCTGTCTCAAACCTAAGCCTTGCGACGTTATGGCCGAGCTGATTGGTCATGCCTCGCGCGTCTCAAAGGAGATGCCGGATTAAACGGCTGCACGGGGGGTGTTAGCTACAGGCAAGGGAAGCATGCGCCGCATCAGAGTTGTCATCGCGGATCGACACCCGATCGTCTTACAGGGAATCCGGAGCGTTCTTGCGACGCAGCGTGATTTTACGATCGTTGCGTCGTGCAGCGATGGTGCAAGCTGTCTTGAGGCAATCCGATTTCTTGTGCCGGACATCACGCTTGTCGATGCTGGACTGCCCGATGTGAGCCGACAGCAGATCCTCGCTCTTGCAAACACTGTAGGCCCAGCTGTCCCGATAATCTTCTTCGCGGGTATCGCGGGCGACATTGAGCTACAGAGGCTGGCCTTGGATGGCGCCTGCATCATCCTCCCGAAGGACGCGAGTCCGGAGATGCTGGTCGCAACCCTGCGGAAGGCTGCTCAAGCCGTAGCAGCAGGCTTGCCGAGCACCGGGAACGGCAACCAGGAGCCCCGTGCCGGCGAGAAGAAGCCGCTGACACAACTGACGGACCGGGAGCGCCAGATCATGCGGCTCGTGTCGGAGGGGCTATCGAATAAGGAAATTGGGCGTCGCTTGAATATTGCCGACGGTACGATCAAAGTCCACCTTCATCACATCTTCCAGAAGCTGGATATCAGCAATCGTACAGTTCTCGCGGCATTGGCGATTTCGCGAAACGAGCTGCATACAGCGCCACGTGAGCCGGATCCCCCGGATCTGTTGCGTCAGGATCCGCCCAGCGTGAAATGACGAGGACGCCTGGAGGGTGCGCGGGGGCGCGCTATGGTGGCGCCAGATGCTCAATCATATTGCGGCAAGCCCCTTCAGCCTCGGCCAACGTTCCAAACGGCGAGCCGCCAATCTTGATTGCAGCTTGGTTCTTGTGGAGCGGACGCCAACTCGCCAAGTAGCCGTTGCGTCCGTGAAAGCCCGAACCTCCGGGGCTTTCAAAACTGATCACGAACGAGAAGCCGTGGCTGCTCGCGCTCCAGATCTCCATGTCCCGGACGGACCGGTGGAATTGCAGTGGCATCACAAAGATCCTTTGCAGCCGAACTCGCGCTCGGCCAGTTAAACGCAAATTAACTATATTAAATGCCGAGGCGCAACTCAAAATTCGCGCAGCAAGCTGCAATGCGTCGGGCGCGCCGAGAGGAAAACACGGAATTTCAGCGTTCTGTCGGCGCGGCGCACGTTCAGTAACTCCCGCCGGGCCAAGGAACATTCCTGGTTGAAAACGTATTTAATATATAATAGGGTATTTAAAGTTTTAATTCGAGGAGAGCGTGTCGTGACCCGGGATGGTAATGAAGATGACGACCGGCGGGCGTTTTTGAAAACCTGCGGAAGATTTGCAGCCGTGACGCCCCCTGTCATGACCCTGCTTCTGTCCACTTCCCTGACCTCAAAAGCCATTGCAAGTTCAGGCGGCCTGCACGGGGGAGGCAGAACGACAGGGGCCAGTCGTTCTTCGACAACGACCGGTCGTCCGCGGCGGGGCCGGGGAACTCGAGCGGAGGGTCATCTGGGGGCGGCGGAGCAGCTGGCGGTGGTGGAGCAGCTGGTGGTGGCCCTGCTGGATCATCTCGTGCCGGACGGACATCCGGCGGTGGCGGCGGTAGCGGCGGGTCCGGTGCTGGCGGAGGCGGTGGCAAAGGGCCGTTCGCGACCGGCGGGAGCTCTGGAATTCGAAGCGCGGATGGTGGGGTCGATTGCGCAGACGAAGAGAACGAGGAAAAGCGCAAGGCCGATTGCCCCAGAGCTGATACTCGGATTTCGAGCGCAATCGAATCCAGCCGGTAGGAGTCTTCTCAGCCCATGCATGAGCGCGATGGGCCGCCGTGCGGCCAGCAACACTGGGCCTTTGCTCCAGCATGCTGAAAGTGTGGCCGAAAGCGCGTTGAGCAAGCTATGGTTGGCTTCGGCCGAGGGCTCGGACCCTAAGCCGCCAAGGTTCTGAGCTCGCTTGCGCGCAGGATTGGGCGTTTGCAACGACAGAGTCCCGCGCACTTTTGCCAAAATTGCGAAGGTACACGGGACCGGTTCGCGAAAGCGAACCGGCTCTACGAGCTTGTCCCGGCTATTCGGCTACCGGGCAAGTGGGAGGCCCGTCGCGCTGGCCCCCCATGAACGAGTCCGACCGCGCCCTGCGAAACTATCCGATCGATTTTGCGGCTCATGACCTTGTAGCACTCGCATGCCACGGCTTCGAGCCGCGGCCGATCAATCTCGAGCTGGCCGCGCCGATTGGATTTCAGCGCTCTTGACGCGCGCATTGTGCTTACGACATGTGTGACGGTGGTGCGGCGGACGCCCAGCAATTCCGACAATGTTTCCTGGGTCAACGGGAGGAGATCGCCTCCATTCGACCGGTCGTGAATGTGAAGCAGCCAGCGCGCCAGGCGGGCTTCGACGGAATGCAGTGCATTGCAGGCGGCTACGTGCTGAAGCTGCGTCAACAACGATCTCGTGAAGACCTGCACCATGGATGTGATTGGAGGGCTGCGATGTTGCGCTGCCAGAAATTGCACCGGCGAGATCTGCAGCGCGAACCCAGGTATGCGAACGACTGCCGTCGCGGGCGAATTGGATGCGCCAAGCGCTGACGTCAGGCCCACAGCCCCCTCGTGGCCGATGATCGCTGTGGCAACTGTCTGGCCGTTCGGCAGCGCCATGATAGCGGCGATCGCGCCGCTCAGGGGGAAGAGAAGATGTTCGACCCGGTCGCCCGATCGGGCCAGCACGGAATCGCGCTCGATCTCGACTTTCCGCAAATGAGGCGCAAGCAAAGCAAAATCTGCTGGCGGCAACGCTGCTAACAACCGATTACCAACTCTGGTCGCGTGGTCCATCATGGGATTGGTCCCCGACGGATGCTCGGCCTAGGACTCATGCCGGTTTGTCGAGCTGCTCTGCAGAATGACAGCTCAACGGCAAGCCAACTGGCCGCCACAGATATGGTTCCTATGATGGATGGTGAGCATGCGCAGGACCCACAGCCGCACGCTGTAGCGGAGATCCTATGCCTCTGGCTTCAGCTGGCGCTAGGCAAGGCCGCCGCGGACATCACACCGATCGCATCAACCTTGTCGCGAGCAGGCTGCGCGAGGGCAGAAGAGTGTCCTCGCCAGGGAACGCTCTCCGAACCAGCTCTTCGACCACGATTAGAGAAGCGCAAGACGCCTGCAAACGCGCTCTGAATCACCCAGTGTCCGTATCGAACAACCTCCAGAATAGTTTCTGGCCGATCGGACTAACACTGGTATGAATGTGCGGCTATGCCCATCTTCTGCCAGACAATCCCTGGGACGCGATCGGCAAGTCATTGATGGTCTTCAACCCGTTGCTATCTCTTAATCAGCGCGTCCCAGATTCGAGGCCTGATGCGCCCACGATTCCATGGCTTCGCCCCCTGTCAAGCGACGTCCGGATTTGACCCCGCAGCGACATGAGGAAGTGACCCCCTTGTTGTTTGCAGGACTGTAGCAAGCCGCTCGCGAAGCGCGCCCGTC
>NZ_JADPJR010000141.1:0-842 GCF_023073535.1 Bradyrhizobium sp. 179
GCAAAGCCTATCTTCATCTGTGGCTCCCTTCTTCAATGCGCTGAATTCACGCCGCGTCGTCAAGCGAACGCAATGCAGGTCGGACTGCCCGTTTCGATCACACGACCCGCAGGCGAGAGAGCCCCGGTCTCGGGATCGATTCTGAAGGTCACGATCGTGTCGGTGAGCTCGTTTGCCGCGTGGAGCAGCGTTCCGCTAGGATCGATGGTCATGAAGCGTGGCCCGCGACCGGCGCTCGACGCCCATCCGGCGGGGGTCACGCGGCCCGACGCGGCGTCGATCGAGAAGGCCCCGATCAGATCGCTGCCGCGGTTGGACACGTAGACGAAGCGGCCCGTCGGATCGACCTCCACTTCAGCGGACGTGTTGGCGCCCACGAACGAGTCCGGCGTCGACGGGACGATCTGGATCGGAGTTATCGCGCCGGTCGCACGGTCGAAGCGATTGACGCTGAGCGAGGAATCCAGCTCGTAGTTCACGTAGACAAACGGCAAATTGGGGTGGTGCGAGGCATGCCTCGGGCCGGCACCGGGCCGGGTCACCGTGAAGCCCGGCTCCGTCAGCTTCAGAAGCGGCCTCGCGGGATCGAATTCGAGCACGAACACGCGATCGACGCCTTTGTCAGGCACGACGAGAAAGCGGCCGGAGGGGTCATAGACGATGTGATGAGGATGAGGGCCCGTCTGCTCGACTTTGTGCGGCCCTCCGTTGCCGGGCAACTGCAGCAACTGCACCAGCGGGTCCAGACCGCCGTCCTGACGAATTGGAAGCACCGCGAGCGATGCCGTGGCGTAGTTCGCCACGATCAAAAAATGGTCGGTCGGATCGGCGACCAGGTGGAC
>NZ_JADPJR010000054.1:0-840 GCF_023073535.1 Bradyrhizobium sp. 179
AAGCTGGGCGTCGGCAGCGCCAAGCTTAAGCAGCAATCCGGCGTCGAACGGTCGATCGCAGGGCGAGTGCTCGCGACACGCCGCCATGAGCCGGGCGCCGCGGTCCGGCTCTCGTTCGCGGCGCCTGTCACGATCGAGTTCGAGATCGCATTCGTTCTCGGCAGGGACATCGATCACGGCTTCACTGGCGATCCCAAGAGCGCCATCGCGGAAACACGCGTCACGTTCGAACTGGTCATGGCCCGCTTCATCGATCGCCGTTCCGTTGGATGGCCAAGTTTTGCGGCCGACAACTCCGGCTTTGAGGCGCTGATCATCGGAGAACGCCTCGACCAACACCAGATTCCCGAACTGCTGTCTTCGCTTGTCGTGTCAGTCGATGGTGAGGAGAAGGCCCGCGCGGCGGCGGGAGACGACGCGACCGACCCCTACGGCGCTCTGACCGATCTCGTTTCAATCGCCCGCGAGCGGAAGATGATCCTGCCGAAGGGAAGCATGATTTCCACGGGTTCGGCCTCGATGCCGGTCGCCGTGTCGTCGCCGAAAGGCGACGTGAGCGCTTCTTATCTCGGAAAGAAGCTCGGCTTCTCGTTCCAGGCGCCGAAAAATACCTAATTGACCGAGAATATTCAGATGTCCACGGCCACCAAGATCGATCCGACCCGCCTGCTGAACTTCGCAACCGCCGTCTACGTCGCGGCCGGGATGTCGCAGGAGGACGCGCACCTGTGCGCCGACACTTTGGTGCAGGCTGACCTGTGGGGCCATCAGTCCCACGGTGTGATGCGGCTGTCGTGGTACGCGGCGCGTCTGAAAGCCGGCGTCTGTGATCCGAAGGCC
>NZ_JADPJR010000122.1:0-840 GCF_023073535.1 Bradyrhizobium sp. 179
AAGCTGGGCGTCGGCAGCGCCAAGCTTAAGCAGCAATCCGGCGTCGAACGGTCGATCGCAGGGCGAGTGCTCGCGACACGCCGCCATGAGCCGGGCGCCACGGTCCGGCTTTCGTTCGCGGCGCCGGTCACGATCGAGTTCGAGATTGCGTTCGTTCTCGGTCAGGACATCGATCACCGCTTCGCCGGGAATCACAGAAGCGCGATCGCGGAAACTCGCGTTACATTCGAACTGGTCATGGCACGCTTCGTCGATCGCCGTTCTGTCGGGTGGCCGAGTTTCGCGGCCGACAATTCCGGTTTCGAGGCGCTGGTCGTGGGTGAGCACCTCGACGGACGCCAGATTCCGGAACTGCTCTCCTCACTGGTCGTGTCCGTCGATGGTGAGGAGAAGGCCCGCGCAGCGGCGGGGGCCGACGTGACCGACCCCTACGGCGCTTTGGCCGATCTCGTTGCGATCGCCCGGGAGCGGAAGATGATACTGCCGAAGGGAACCATAATTTCCACGGGGTCGGCGTCGATGCCGTTCGCCGTGTCGGCGCCGACAGGGGAAGTCAGCGCTTCGTATCTCGGAAGGAAGCTCCGCTTCTCGTTCGAGACACGAGCGAACAACTAAGCGACGGAGAATAGTCCGATGTCCACGGGCACCAAGATCGATCCCACCCGTCTGCTGACTTTCGCGACCGCCGTCTACGTCGCGGCCGGGATGTCACAGGAGGACGCGCATCTGTGCGCCGACACGTTGGTGCAGGCTGACCTGTGGGGCCATCAGTCCCACGGTGTGATGCGGCTGTCGTGGTACGCGGCGCGTCTGAAAGCCGGCGTCTGTGATCCGAAGGCC
>NZ_JADPJR010000147.1:0-825 GCF_023073535.1 Bradyrhizobium sp. 179
CGATCTTGCTATGGGGATGACCGTCGATGATCGCCTCGAGTGTTTCAGCGATGTAGGCAGCCGGGTTGACGCTGTTGAGCTTGCAGGTAGCGACTATCGACGCCAGCATGGCCCAGTTTTCTGCCCCGATTTCATGGCCCGCGAAGAGCGCATTTTTTCTGGTTAGGCAGACCGGCCGGATGGCGTTCTCGACCGGGTTGGTGTCGAGTTCGAGACGCCCGTCTTCGAGGAAGCGGGTCAACCCCTGCCAGTGATTGAGCGCATAGCGGATGTCCTCGGCGAGCGTTGAGCCGCTGGAGATCATGGAAAGCTGCTTCTCAAACCACGGTTTTAAAGCCGCAATGAGGGGCAGCGAGTGCTCCTTGCGCGCGGCCAACCGGATGTCCGGCGACGAGCCGCGCACCATGGCTTCGATGGCGTAAAGCTGCGCGATCTGCCGGACGGCGGCCTCGGCGATCGGAGACTTGCTGTTGCGCACCAATTTGACGAAGCGCCGGCGCAAATGGCTCCAGCAATGCACGAGCGTCCACGGCCCTTGCGGTCGAACGACTTCGGTCAGCCGGTCATAACCGTCATAGGCATCGCATTGCAGGAAGCGTCCGCAAAAGCCATCCAGGAACTGCTCCGCAAAGGCACCGCTGCGACCGGGGGCATATCGGAACAGCACGATCGGCGGACTTGGGCCGCTGTGGCCGCGGTCGTCTGAGGCGATCGCCCAGAAGTAGCCCTTCTTCGTTTGGCCGCGCCCCGGATCGAGTACCGGCGCCTTGGTCTCATCCATGAACAGCCGATCCGCCATGGCCAGGTGGTGGCGCATGTGGTCCG
>NZ_JADPJR010000136.1:0-296705 GCF_023073535.1 Bradyrhizobium sp. 179
GACCTGCGCGGCGAATCCTACGGCCTGCTCATCGACCAGATCGGCGAGGTGCTGCGCCTGCCCGAGGACGGCAAGGAAGACAACCCCGTCAACCTCGACTCCCGCATGGCCAAGCTCGCCGGCGGCGTCCACCGCCTCGACGGCCAGCTCATGGTCGTCCTCGACGTCGATCGCGTCCTCGAGCTCGCGCCCGAGATGATGGCAGCCTGATACGGCGGCATCGCCGTCATCGGGCCTGCAACTGAAAGCGCCCCGGCAAAGGGGAAGGAAGCAGAGGTTCACATGCGAACTTGTCTCGTCGTTGATGATTCCAGCGTCATCCGCAAGGTTGCGCGCCGGATCCTGGAGGGCCTCGACTTCCAGATCCTCGAAGCCGAAGACGGTGAGAAGGCGCTGGAAGCCTGCAAGCGCGGCTTGCCCGATGCGGTGCTGCTCGACTGGAACATGCCCGTCATGGACGGCTACGAGTTCCTCGGCCATCTCAGGCGCATGCCCGGCGGCGACCAGCCCAAGGTGGTGTTCTGCACCACCGAGAACGACGTCGCGCACATCGCGCGCGCGCTGCACGCCGGCGCCAACGAGTACATCATGAAGCCCTTCGACAAGGACATCGTGACGGCGAAATTCCAGGAAGTCGGCCTTATCTGAGCGACCGTCCGGAGGCTGAACGGATCCTTCGGCGCTTGTTTTCAACTGAACCGTTTCAGTCTGAGTTGGTGAGTAATGAGTGTTGCGTTCGCAGGTAATTCGACCACGGGCTCGTCGCGCGAGGCCGGGCCGTTGCGGGTCATGATCGTCGACGATTCCGTCGTCATTCGCGGTCTGATCTCGCGCTGGGTCGGTGCCGAGCACGACATGGAGGTTGCGGCCTCGCTGCGCACCGGGCTCGAGGCGGTCAACCAGATCGAACGCATCAACCCCGATGTCGCCGTGCTCGACATCGAAATGCCCGAGCTCGACGGCCTCTCGGCGCTGCCGCAACTGCTGGCGAAGAAGCGCGATCTGGTCATCATCATGGCCTCGACGCTGACCCGCCGTAACGCGGAGATCAGCTTCAAGGCGTTGTCGCTCGGCGCGGCCGACTACATTCCGAAGCCGGAATCGACGCGCGAGGCGTCGGCCGCGGACATCTTCCACCACGATTTGGTCCAGAAGATCCGCCACCTTGGCGCGCGCCTGCGCAGGAGGTCCACGGTTGCGAGCCCGCCGCTGGCGCCCGCGAGCCCCGCGCCGGTTGTACGTGCACCGGCCGTCGCGCGGCCCGCCGCGCCGGCTTCGGCCGCGCCGTCGGCGGGAGCGCCGGCCACGCGCCCGTTCTCGACCCAGGCGCCAAAGGTGCTGCTGATCGGCTCCTCAACCGGCGGTCCGCAGGCGCTGATGGCGCTCGTCACCGAGCTCGGCCCGGTGATCGATCGCGTCCCGGTGCTGATCACCCAGCACATGCCGCCGACCTTCACCACCATTCTTGCCGAGCATCTGGCGCGTTCGAGCCGCAAGCCGGCGGCCGAGGCGATCGACGGCGAGCCGGTGAAGCGGGGACGGATTTACCTGGCGCCCGGCGGCAAGCACATGCGCGTCGTGCGCAGCGGCACCGACGCTGTGATCGCGCTCGACGACGGCCCCGCCGTCAATTTCTGCAAGCCTGCGGTTGATCCGCTCTTCACCTCCGCCATCGACATCTGGCACGGCGGCATCCTGTCCGTGATCCTGACGGGCATGGGCGCCGACGGCATGCGCGGCGGCAAGGACATCGTCGCTGCCGGCGGCAGTGTCATCGCGCAGGACGAGGCTTCCAGCGTCGTCTGGGGCATGCCGGGCGCGGCCGCCAATGCCGGCATCTGCGCGGCGATCCTGCCGCTGAACCAGATCGGCGCCAAGGTCAATCGTCTGTTTGCGGGGGACCGCTCGTGACGCCGGTAGACTACGAATATTTGCGCAAGTTCCTGAAGGAGCGCTCCGGTCTCGACCTGTCGGCCGACAAGCAATATCTGGTCGAGAGCCGGCTGCTGCCGCTGGCCCGCAAGTCGAGCCTCTCGGGCATTGCCGATCTCGTATTGAAGATCAGAAATGGTGACGGCCGGCTCGCGACCGACGTGGTCGAAGCCATGACCACCAACGAGACCTTCTTCTTCCGCGACAAGATTCCGTTCGACCATTTGCGCGAGACGATCATTCCAGGTCTGGTCGAGAGGCGCGCGGCGCGCAGGTCACTCCGGATCTGGTCGGCGGCATCGTCGACGGGGCAGGAGCCCTATTCGATCGCGATGTGCCTGAAGGACATGGGTGCTGCGCTCGCCGGCTGGCGTATCGAGATCGTCGCCACCGATCTGTCGCAGGAGGTGCTGGAGAAATCCAAGGCCGGCATCTACAGCCAGTTCGAGGTGCAGCGCGGCCTGCCGATTCAGCTCCTCGTGAAACACTTCACGCAAGTCGGGGACGTCTGGCAGCTCAATCCTGACATTCGATCGATGGTGCAGTTCCGCCAGCTCAATCTGTTGCAGGACTTCTCCCATCTCGGCACGTTCGACGTGATCTTCTGCCGTAACGTGCTGATCTATTTCGACCAGGACACCAAGGCGGTGATCTTCGAGCGGATGGCGAAGGGCATGGCGGCCGATGGCACGCTGCTGCTTGGCGCCGCCGAATCCGTCATCGGCATCTCCGATGCGTTCCGCCCCATCGCCGATCGCGGCGGTCTCTACCAGCTCAACCCCTTGCGCTCCGGCCGCCCCATGGGCGGATTGATGCCGCCGTCGTTGAAGGTGGCTGCGGCGCGGTGATCTCATCTGTCATTCCGGGGCGGCGCGATAGCGCCGAGCCCGGAACGACACGCCTCACAAAATCGCATGTGGTAGAAACCGCGAGCGGTTGCCCGTGATCGGGCTCTCGTCTTCTCGGATCGAGAGCCACACGGCTCGTGAGCCAAGCCAGATCGCCGGGGCAAACTCGCCGGCAGAGATCCGCGCCGACAGGTTCGGCACCGGGACCTTCACGAGGAAGAACACGATGACCTGCACGACCAGTGCGATCGTCGCCCAGATCACGCAATCCAGCACATTGGCCGAATGGGCGATGGCGCTGACCAGCGGTGCCACGAAGCCGAGCAGGATGATCGTTCCCCCATCGTGCAGCGACCATTCGTCGGCGGGGAAAGGATAGCGGTTCAATGGCGGGAGGACGATGAGGCGGCGTTGGCGACCCCAAAAACAAAACCCCGCCATTTGCGGCGGGGTCCAGGCTGGAAGGAGCGAGCCCGAGGGCGCGCGACGTAAACCCAGGATCAGGCCGGGATGCGCTCGTCGGCCTCGTGCGGCTCGCGCAGCACGTAGCCGCGGCCCCACACCGTCTCGATGAAGTTGCGTCCCTCGGAGGCGTTGGCGAGCTTCTTGCGGAGCTTGCAGATGAAGACGTCGATGATCTTCAGCTCCGGCTCGTCCATGCCGCCATAGAGGTGGTTGAGGAACATTTCCTTGGTGAGGGTCGTGCCCTTGCGCAAGCTGAGGAGCTCCAGCATCTGATATTCCTTGCCGGTCAGATGCACGCGCTGGCCGCCGACTTCCACCGTCTTGGTGTCGAGGTTGACGACGAGGTCGCCGGTCTGGATGACCGACTGGGCATGGCCCTTGGAGCGGCGCACGATCGCGTGGATGCGGGCCACCAGCTCGTCCTTGTGGAAGGGCTTGGTCATGTAGTCGTCGGCGCCGACGCCGAGACCCTTGACCTTGTCCTCGATGCCGGCGAGGCCGGAGAGGATCAGAATCGGTGTCTTGATCTTGGAGACCCGGAGCTGCTTGAGCACGTCGTAGCCGGACATGTCGGGCAGATTGAGGTCGAGGAGAATAATGTCGTAATCGTATAGTTTACCGAGATCGACGCCTTCTTCCCCCAAATCGGTCGTGTAAACGTTGAAGCTCTCCGACTTCAACATCAGCTCGATCGACTGCGCGACGGCGCTGTCATCTTCAATCAGCAAAACGCGCATGCCAGTTCCCCATAGTCGCCGCTCCTGGGCGTCAGGTCGGCCGCATTCGCGGCACTCAACAAAACGCCTTTGAACAACTGATTCGGATCCTGACAACAGATGGTTAACAAACTCTGATTCTGGAACGCAAGTCCCCCCGGTGCAATTTTTGTCGAATCGCCCTAAGGTCTTGCGTGCGAAGCAGCTTTCGTCACCCGGTTCTGTTCAAGCTCCACTTTAAGAGGCGGGCCTAACCGACTCCCGCGACTCAGCCTTCTTCTGAAGGGAAGTCACGCTCAGTCTCAAAGACAGTGACGCAATGATTAATGATGCGGGTAAACACGAAGTTAAGCGCCGTTCAGAAATATGGCGAAACTTAAGGTTTTCACCTTGAGGCCCCCGGATGACGAAGGCGCGCACTTAATGAAGGCCCACCTATGAAGGCTTTGGCCGAACAGATCGGCGACATCGACGGCGTCAACATCTATGGCCGTGTAGTCGGCGTGCGCGGCCTCATGGTCGAGGTGGCCGGTCCCATTCACGCAATGTCGGTGGGTGCGCGGCTGGTGATCGAGACCGGTGCCAACCGTTCGATCCCCTGCGAGGTGATCGGCTTCTCCGGCAACAATGCCGTGGTGATGCCGTTCGCCGGCCTCGATGGCGTGCGCCGCGGGTGCAAGGCGGTCATCGCCAATGCCGCCAATCAAGTGCGGCCGTCGGCGGCCTGGCTCGGCCGTGTCGTCAATGCGCTGGGCGAGCCGATCGACGGCAAGGGGCCCCTGCCGCAAGGTTCCTCGCCGATGCCGTTCCGCAATACGCCGCCGCCCGCGCATTCACGCAAGCGCGTCGGTGCCCCGCTCGATCTCGGCGTGCGCGCGATGAACACCTTTCTCACCTGCTGCCGGGGCCAACGCATGGGTATCTTCGCGGGCTCCGGCGTCGGCAAGTCGGTGCTGCTGTCGATGCTGGCGCGCAACGTCGATGCCGATGTCAGCGTCATCGGCCTGATCGGCGAACGCGGCCGCGAGGTGCAGGAATTCTTGCAGGATGATCTCGGCGAGGAGGGCCTTGCGCGCTCCGTGGTGGTGGTGGCGACCTCGGACGAGCCCGCGCTTATGCGCCGCCAGGCGGCATATCTGACGCTCGCGGTCGCTGAGTATTTTCGCGACGAGGACAAGGACGTGCTCTGCCTGATGGACTCGGTGACGCGCTTTGCCATGGCCCAGCGCGAGATTGGTCTATCCGCTGGCGAGCCGCCGACTGCCAAGGGCTACACGCCGACCGTGTTCACCGAATTGCCCAAACTCCTGGAGCGCGCCGGACCCGGCCTGGGGGAGGGCGCCATCACCGCGATCTTCACGGTGCTGGTCGACGGCGACGATCATAATGAACCGATTGCGGACGCCGTCCGCGGCATCCTCGATGGCCATATCGTGATGCAGCGCTCGATCGCTGAGCGCGGTCGCTACCCCGCCATCAACATCCTCAAATCCGTCTCCCGCACCATGCCGAAATCGGCCGATCCGCAATTCTGGCCGACCATCCAGCGGGCACGGCAGGTGATGGCGACCTATGCCGACATGGAGGAATTGATCCGGCTCGGCGCCTACCGGGCCGGCTCCAGCCCTGAGGTCGACGAAGCGATCCGCCTGCACGAGCCGCTCGAGGCCTTCCTGCGCCAGCGCAAGGACGAAAATGCATCACTCGCGGGCGGCTATCGCCAGTTGGCGCAAATCCTGGGTGATTTGGAAACGGAACGCTAACTTTGTCAGGTCATCATCCGATCCCACAGAGTAGCAGAGCCGGTCTTGGCCGCAATCGGGCCTGTGGGGAGACCGGTGCCGTCCCACGTGCAGCGAGGGGACTTCTGGGGAGTACGAGTCGATGAAGTCACGTGATACCCTCATTCGCCTGAAGAAATTTCAGGTCGACGAGAAGCGCCGCCGGGTCACCCAGATCGAGACCATGATCGCCGACTTCCAGCGGATGTCGGTTGATCTCGAGCGCGAGATCCAGACCGAGCAGGAGCGCGCCGGGATCAACGATCCCTCGCACTTCGCCTACCCGACCTATGCCAAGGCCGCGATCCAGCGTCGCGAGAACCTGACCCGCTCGGCCGACGAGCTCAAGGGCCAGCTCGACGAAGCCAAGGCCGCATTGGCCGAAGCCTTCGAGGAGTTGAAGAAGGTCGAGCTCCTCGACGAGCGTGACCAGGCCCGCGAGCGCGCCGAAGAGAACGCCCGCGAGCAGGCCGATCTCGACAGCATCGGCCTGATGCGCGCCCGCATCGGCGCCGTCGCCTAACGGCGCCAGCAGCCCGACCGCCGAGAAATCTGCCAAACCCGGACCGCAAGGTCCGGGTTTTCATATTTGCTGTCCACAGTGGAGGCGCCGCGCCTCTTGGTGGTCAGGTTTGTCGCGCGCTATGGTAGCGACGTGCCTGGGCTTGCGCGGAAAGCGACGGGCGGTGGGGGGCTGAATGCTGACGCCAGCAGAGCTGGTCGGGCTGATTGAGGCGGTGGCAAAGGGCGATCAGGCCGCGTTCGAGCGGCTCTACGTCGCCACGCGCGCGAAACTTTATGGCGTCGTGCTCCGTATCTTGCGCCGGCAGGATCTCGCAGAGGAGGTCATTCAGGAGACCTACGTCAAGATCTGGAACAGCGCCGGCCAGTTCAATGCGGCCATGTCCTCGCCGATCACGTGGATGGCGTCGATCGCCCGCAACCGTGCGATCGACGTTGTTCGCAAGAAGTCGGAAGTCTCCATCGAGGAAGAGCCTCAGGCGATGGAGGTGGCGGCCGACAGTCCTGATCCGCTGGCGCGGAGGGAGATGACCGAGGAGTTGAAACGGCTCCTGGAATGTATCGGCCGGCTCGAGCCGGACCGCCAGCGGCTCGTGCTTCTGGCCTATTACAACGGCTGGAGCCGCGAGCAATTGGCGGAGAAATTCGTTGCGCCCGTCAACACGGTGAAGACGTGGCTGCGGCGCAGCATGCTGGATATCCGGGAGTGCCTCGGACTTTAGTGGATGATGAGAGTGTGTATGCTGGCGCAGCCTTCTTGCTTCACCTCTCCCGGAGGGAGAGGTCGGATTGCATCGCAAGATGCAATCCGGGTGAGGGCTTACGCTCTTTCACGGCACCTGAACCCCTCACCCGATTTGCATGCGAGGATGCTTCGCATCGTCCTGTGCAAATCGACCTCTCCCTCCGGGAGAGGTGAAGGGACGTGATGGCCTATAGTGAGGACCATATCGCGCTCGCCGCGGAATATGCGCTCGGTACGCTCGACGCCGACGAGCGCGCGCAGGTCGAGACCATGATGGCGGTGGACAAGGCGTTCGCCGATGTCGTGCAGGCCTGGGCGTTCCGGCTCGGCGCGCTCAACCAGATGGTCGGCTTGGTCGAGCCGCGTCCGATCGTGTGGGAGAACATCAGGTCCGAGATCGCGCGCACGACCCTTGCGCAGGAGCCGCATGTCGAGGCTGCACCGCCACCCATACCGGAATTGCCTTCGCTGGACATTGCCTCGTCGGAATCGTCGACGGCCGGCGTGCAGTCCCCGGAGCCGCAGCATCCCGAAGCGGAGCAGCCGCAGACATCGCGTGCCGAGCCCGACGCTATTCCGGAGATCGCGCCGCAGTTCATGCCGCAGGTCCATGCTCCGGATCTCAACGTCGGCCGCGCGCCGCAGGCGCCGGTCGTCGAGGACGGCAATGTGATCCGTCTCGAGGGGCGCGTGAAGCGCTGGCGCAACATCGCATCCGCCGTCGGCGCGCTTGCGGCCGCGCTGCTCGTGACGCTGTCGCTCCAGATATTCCTCCCTGATGCGTTGCCGGCTACCTTGCGTCCCGCGCCGCGCATCCAGACCGTGGAAGTGAAGACGCCGGCCGCGCCGCTCGCCGCCTCCGCGCAATATGTCGCGCTGCTGCAGGGCCAGGGCGGCGGCCCCGCCTTCATTCTCACCGTCGACGGCGCGACGCGGAATTTCACGGTCCGCAAGGTCGGCGCGACCCCGGAGCCCGGCAAGAGCTTCGAGCTCTGGCTGATCTCCGACAAGCTGCCCCGGCCGCGTTCGCTCGGCGTGATCGGCGCTAGCGATTTCACCGCGCGTCCGCTGCTCGCGTCCTACGATTCCGACGTCGTCAACGGCGCGACTTACGCCGTCACGGTCGAGCAGGCCGGCGGTTCGCCCAACGGCCAGCCGACCTCGGCACCGGTGTTTTCCGGCAAGCTGATCGAGACCGTGCCGCCGGCGCAGCCGGCGAAGTAGCCCAACATTTCATATCGTCCTGGCCAAAAGCGTCGTGGCCCGGATGGAGCGCAATCCGGACCATCGTTCGGCATTCCGCTCTGCTTCGAGCTACCAGCAGAACCTGTCGCCACGGTCCATCCCGTCGTCGTAATCCGACAAGTCCCGCCGAATCCCGCGTCCGATTTGAACCTAGCTGCACTTGGCGGCGTCAAATGCCCGGAATTTGCAGCGGCGCCGCCGAGCGCGATGCCGGAGAGGGCGAGAAAATCAGATGGATGCAGTGAAGGCTCCCGGCATCTTCATTCACCAATATGCGGGGCTGCCGCACGGTCCGGAGTTCGAGCACTGGCGCGAGCGGGTCTTCGGGTGCTGCGGCCTCGATATTGGGCCGAGCCGGGGCGACAGCATCGACTGCCGGCTCCAGGTCAGCGTCGTCGACAACATCGCGCTCGCCATTCCCGAAGGCGCTTCCGCACAATATTCACGTAGGCAGAGCCACCTCGCCGACGGCAGCGACGATCTCGTCCTGATTGTCGGACACGCGGGCCGCGTCCGCGTCGGGCAGAACGGTCACACCGTCGAACTCGCGCCGGCGCAGATGGTGCTCGTCGACATGAGCATCACCGGCACCGTCGGCCACACCGACGAGGAGCGCTTCACCACCATCCGCATGCCGCGCCGCGCGCTGCTCGACATCAATCCGCGCGCAGAGGAGAAGCTGTCGCAGGTGCTCTCCGACGGCGCGGTCGCCGAGACCATCTTCCGCTACCATGCGCTCGCCGCCAATCAGGCGCCGCATCTCGATGCGGTCGGGCAGCGTCTGACCGCGCAGCACATGATCGACCTCGTCGGCCTTCTGCTCGGGACCGACGCCGAGCATGCCAGCCTTGCGCGCGGACGCGGGCATGCGGCGGCCCGTCTCGATCTCATGCGCGCCGACGTGATGGCGGCGCTGGGCCGCAACGATCTCTGCCTGTCCGAGATCGCGACGCGCTCGGGCCTCAGCCCGCGCCAGGCGCAGCGCCTGTTCGAGCAGGCCGGCACGACCTTCACCGAATTCGTGCTGGAGCAGCGCCTGCTCCAGGCGCGCAAGCTGCTCGGCGATCCCCGCGCCAGGACGCGCAAGATCAGCGACATCGCACATTCCTCGGGCTTTTCCGATCTGTCCTATTTCAATCGCGCCTTCCGCAAGCGCTTCGGCGCGACGCCGTCGGAACTGCGCAAGGCGTGATCCGGGCTGTGCAATCTTGTCCGGCGCGTCAATGCTGCCGCAGTTGGTCCAGGCGGCGGAATGAGCTATATCTGGCTGCGGCGGATCGCTCGATCCGCATGTCGGTCGCTCGTATCGACCGTTGGGAAAGCGCAGTAGGCGGACATGGCGCGTATCGTCGTGCTCGGCGCCGGGTTTGCAGGTCTGTGGGCGGCCATCGGCGCTGCGCGCAAGCGCGACGAGATCGGCGCGAACAGCGACATCGAGATCCGCCTCGTCGACCGCAATCCCTATCACAACATCCGCGTCCGCAATTACGAGGCCGACCTCGGCGAGGTCGCGCTACCGCTGCCGCAACTGCTCGATCCGATCGGCGTCAGCCACAGCATCGGCGAAGTTGAAGCCATCGATCCGAACCGACGTGAAATCTCGCTGGTCACGAGCGGCGGTGAGGAGAGGTTGAACTATGACCGCCTCGTGCTGGCGCTCGGCAGCGAGGTGATGCGTCCCGACATTCCAGGCCTTGCCGAGCACGCTTTCGACGTCGATACCTATGCCGCGGCGCTCCGCCTCGAGGATCATCTCGTCTCGCTTGGACGCAGCGTGCCGGCGCCGGGGCGTTCGACGGTGGTAGTGGTTGGCGCCGGCTTCACCGGCATCGAGGTCGCGGCCGAGATGCCCGCGAAGCTAACGCGTGCGGGCATCAGCGGCAGCCGCCGCATCGTCCTCGTCGATCCCAATCCAGCGGTCGGCGCCACCATCGGCGCGCAGGCGCGTCCCGTGATCGAGACGGCCTTGGCCTCGCTCGATGTCGAGATGCGGCTTGGTATGCGCGTCGTCTCGGTCGAGGCTGCCGGCATGCGCCTGAGTTCGGGCGAGTTCATTTCGGCGCAGACGGTGATTTGGTGTGCCGGGCTCCGTGCAAGCCCCTTGGCGGCGAGCTTTCCGGACGCGCGCGATCGCCTCGGGCGCATCCTGGTTGATCCTTTCATGCGGGTTGCGGATGTCGGCGGTGTGTTCGCGGCCGGCGACGTTGCCTCGAGCGTGATCGACGGGCTGCATCCGACCGTGATGTCCTGTCAGTTCGCGCGGCCCATGGGCCGCTTCGCCGGTCACAACGTGGTGGCTGATCTCGCCGGTCTGCCGATGCTGCCGCTGCGGATCGACTGGTACGTGACCGTGCTCGATCTCGGCACCTGGGGCGCGCTCTACACGGAAGGCTGGAATCGTGAGGTGCGCGCCACCGGCGCGGCCGCGAAAGTGACCAAGGAGACGATCAACCGCAGGCGCATCTATCCGCCGCTCACAGGCAGCAGGGACGAGCTCTTCGCTGCCGCGGCGCCGACGGTGCAGACGCCGCCGCCGACGTACCGGGCGCGGTAGCCCCAAGCGCACTGTCGCGGTATCGCTGGCTACATCCGCGCCGAATTCATTTTCCGCAACATACACCAGACATGAGAAAGCGCCCGTGGGGGGCGGGCGCTTTCTGTAGTCGACTTGGGGTTGGGGTCGTCTACATATCCACGTGGCGACTTTGGGGGGCTGGTAAAGAGCCGCGTGAATTCACAAAACTCGTCAGGTCTCCTTAGCGAACGAGGGACGCGTTCGAACTGGTAATCACGACCGGCTGGCCGGCCTTGATGACGCGGGCGCTCTGGGTCAGGCCTTCATCCGAACCCGTCCGTGCCGTGATGCCGAGGCCCGCCACCACGATCCCTGCGACGAGGGCCACGACCACAATCTTCAGATGGGTCGCGCGGTCTGCGCTGTAGATCGAGTGGTTCATGGAAGCCTCCTGCCGCCATCTACCCGAAGTAGTCGCCAGCCCATTCAGGCAGGTTCATGCTTCCGGTGCCCAACAACCTAGTATTGGGAGGATTCGTTCCCAAGAGGCCATCACAACAGCGTGACAGGACGTGAAAGGTCGCGATCAAAAGCGATCTTTGGTCGTTCGATTATATAATTATTTCAACAATGTAATTGCCTGTGAGGCGCCTTTTCGGCTTTTGGCCCGCAAGCCGCCAAAAACTCAAAAACCATTTGCATGTGGCCAAAAAACACGCGGCTTCTTGAGCCAAATCAGATGCTTCCGACTGTTTTCAACCTCGCTCTAGGGTGGATTTCGGCCTGCGACAGCACGGTGGTCTGTGCCCGGAACCGTTCCACCAGGGAGCGGACGAAGGGACGAATTGCGGCAGAGGTGACCAGCACCGGCGCCTCGCCTTCGCGGGCGGCGCGCTCGAACGCCTCGCGCACGGCGGTCATGAACTCCGACAGTTTCGAGGGCTGCATCGCAAGACTGCGCTCTTCGCCCTGGCCGATGATCGACTCGGCAAATGCCTGTTCCCAGCGTGCCGACAGCGCGATCAGCGGCAAATAGCCGTTGTAGGAGGTGTTCTGCGCGCAGATCTGCCGCGCCAGCCGGGCGCGGACATGCTCGACCATGGTCGCGGGATTGCGTGAGAAGGCGAGCGAGTCGGCGATGCCTTCGAGGATGGTCGAGAGGTCGCGGATCGAGATGCGTTCGGCCAGCAGGAGTTGCAGCACGCGCTGGATGCCGGAGACCGTGACCTGTCCCGGCACGATGTCCTTGACCAGCTCGCTCTGCTCCTTCGGCAGCTCCTTGAGCAGCTTCTGCACCTCGCCATAAGAGAGCAGGTCCGACATGTTGGCCTTGAGCAGCTCGGTGAGGTGGGTCGAGAGCACGGTTGCGGCGTCGACCACGGTGTAGCCCTTCAGCGAGGCCTCTTCCTTGAAGCTGGCGTCGACCCAGGTCGCGGGCAGGCCGAAGGTCGGCTCGGTGGTGTGGATGCCGGGCACCTGCACCTGGCTGCCGCCGGGGTCCATGACCATGAACTGGTTCGGCCAGATCTTGCCGCTGCCGGCGTCGACCTCCTTGATCTTGATGATGTAAGTGTTGGCCTCGAGCTGGACGTTGTCGAGGATGCGCACCGCCGGCATCACGAAACCCATTTCGACCGCGAGCGAGCGGCGCAGCGCCTTGATCTGCTCGGTGAGGCGGTCGGTGCCATCGGGGCCGTTAACCAGCGGCAGCAGGGCATAGCCGAGCTCGATCTTGAGGTCGTCGATCTTGAGCGCAGCCGAGATCGGCTCTTCGGCCGCAGCCGCGCCCGGCGCACCCGGCGTGCCCGGAGCAGGCGCGGCCTTGGCGGCTTCCTCGGCCTTGATGCTGATTCTCTTGTTGGTGCGCGCCTGCCAGGCGAGCGCGCCGGCGCCGGCGCCGAGCGCGAGGAAGGGAAGGGTCGGAATGCCCGGCAGCGCCGCCAGCACCAGCATCACCGCCGAGGACATGGCCAGCGCCTGCGGGTAGCCGGAGAACTGCTTCATCAACGCCTTGTCGGCGGCGCCGGAGACGCCGGCCTTGGAGACGAGCAGGCCGGCCGCGGTCGAGACGATCAGCGCCGGCACCTGGGTGACGAGGCCGTCACCAACGGTCAGGAGCGTGTAGCTGCGGCCGGCGTCGGCGAAGGACATGCCCTGCTGCGCCACGCCGATGATCATGCCGCCGACCACGTTGATGAAGACGATCAGCAGGCCGGCGATGGCATCGCCGCGCACGAACTTGGAGGCACCGTCCATGGCACCGAAGAAGCCGCTCTCATCCTCCAGTTCCTTGCGTCGCTCCTTGGCGACCTTCTCGTCGATCAGGCCGGCGGAGAGATCGGCGTCGATTGCCATCTGCTTGCCGGGCATGGCGTCGAGGTGGAAGCGCGCGGCGACTTCGGCGATGCGGCCCGAACCCTTGGTGATGACGACGAAGTTGACGATGATCAGGATGGCGAAGACGATGATGCCGATGACGAAATTGCCGCCCATCACGAAGCTGCCGAAGGCCTCGATGACGTGACCGGCAGCAGCCGTGCCCTCGTGCCCGTGCGACAGGATCAGCCGGGTCGAGGCCATGTTGAGCGACAGGCGCAGCATGGTCGAGATCAGCAGGATGGTCGGGAAGGCGGAGAATTCCAGCGGCGCCTGGATGAACAGCGACGTCATCAGGATCAGGATCGAGAGCGTGATCGAGATCGCCAGGAACAGGTCCAGCACGATCGCGGGCAGGGGAAGGATCAGCACCACCAGGATGGTGAGGATGCCGAGCGCCAGCGCGATGTCGCCGCGCTTGAGGACGTTGACGATCTCGGAGACGGAGGGGATCCCGGGCCTTGCCCCGCCTACGCCTTGTCCAGCGGTGACATCAACCATGGTAGCTGCCTCCCCGCGCGACTGCCGTCCGCGCGCCCCAAACGTCTGCGCAGCGGCCGAGGGGCCGCCGTTCCGAAAGTGAGGCACCGCACTGGCGTCCACGGGGGCTCCCGTTCTACGCGGCTGACGACACTCGACTTCACCCGGCAATTTTTGCCCGGTGTATGGTTAGCAAAGGGTTAACGGAGGGGGAGGAAGAGGGGCGCTTGGGTGATTGAGCCCGTCATTCCGGGGCGCGCGAAGCGCGAACCCGGAATCCATCGTGCGGCGGAGTCGGTCGATGAATGGATTCCGGGTTCGCGCTGCGGGCGCCCCGGAATGACACCGGAGACTACTTCGCCTTCTCCATCTTGGTCACCGAGTAGCCCGAGGCGGCCTCCTCGGCCTCGAAGGTCACCCTGTCGCCGACCTTCACCTGCTTCAGCATCGCGGGATCCTTGACGCGGTAGACCATGGTCATGGGTTCCTCCATGCCGAGGCTTTTCGCGGGGCCGTGCTTGAGGGTGATCTTGCCGGCGCCCTCGTCGATCTTCTTGACCTCGCCGCTGATCGAGGCAGCGCCGGCCAGGGCTCCAGTGGCACCGCCTAACGTCAGCGCCAGCGCTGCAGTGATACGGATGATGCGGTTCATGGCAGTCTCCCTTTTCGCTACTTCACGGTGACGTGGCCGACCATGCCGTAGTCGCGGTGGTCGGGAATCAGACAGGAAAATTCGAACGTGCCGGCCTTGCTGAACTTCCAGAGGATCTCGGCCGTCTTGTTCGGGGCGAGACGCACCCCGTTCGGATCGTCGTGCTCCATGTGCGGATGCTTCTTCATCTCCACCGCATGGGCGAGATTCTCCTTAGGTGTCGCGAGCAGGAATTCGTGGTCTTCCTTGCCGACATTGCGCAGGACGAAGCGAATCTGCTCGCCGCGTTTGACTTCGATCCTGGCGGGTGTGTAGTCCATCTCGTTCATCAGAATCTCGATGCTGCGCGCGGGCTTGTTGGGATTGCCGGGCTCGCCAGCCGAAAAGGTCCCGTGCCCGTGCTTGTCGTGGGCAAGAGCCGGCGCGGCCGAGAGCGCGGTCAGCGCCAGGGCGAGCCTGATCGTTTTCTTCATCGTCGTCTCCAGTTGGTGGTTCATCGAACGCTCACATCTTGTGCTTCATTGGCGGACTGCCTGATTTTTTGTCGTGCCGGCTCTGCGGCCGGCGGCGTGACCTCATAGGCGACGGTACCTTTCGGGAATTGGTAGGGGCCGGGATCGCGATAGTCGTCGCGTGCGAGCTCCTCGCGAATCTTCATCACCGTGAACATTCCGCCCATCTCGATCGGCCCGAATTGGCCGGTACCGGTCATCATCGGCAGCGTGTTGTCGGGCGCGGGCATCTCCATGTTGCCCATCGCCATGCCGATCGAGCCCATCGCCATGCTGTCGGGCGCGAGCTTGCCGACGGCCTTGGCGAGATCCTTGCGCGATACGCCGATCAGGTTGCGCACGTCGTGGCCCATCGCATTCATGGTGTGGTGCGACTTGTGGCAATGGAACGCCCAATCGCCGGGATTGTCCGCGAGCACGTCGAACACACGCACCGCGCCGACCGGGACGTCCGTCGTCGTCTCCGGATATTGCGCGCTCTCCGGAATCCAGCCGCCGTCGGTGCAGGTCACGGCAAAGCTGTGGCCGTGCAGATGGATCGGATGGTTGGTCATGCTGAGATTGCCGATGCGCACGCGCACCTTGTCGCCGAGCCTGACCGGCAGCGGATCAATGCCGGGAAACACCCGTGCGTTCCAGGTCCACATGTTGAAGTCGGTCATCTCGTTGACCTGCGGCAGATAGGTGCCGGGATCGACGCGATAGGTGCTCATCACGAAGACGAAGTCGCGGTCCACGGGCCGGAAGCTCGAATCGCGCGGATGCACGACGACCATGCCCATCATGCCCATCGCCATCTGCACCATTTCGTCGGAATGCGGGTGATACATGAAGGTTCCGCTCTTCTTCATCTCGAACTCGTAGACGAAGGTTTTTCCCGGCTGAATATGCGGCTGGTTCAGCCCGCCGAGACCATCCATGCCGCTGGGAATGATCATGCCGTGCCAATGCACGGTGGTGTATTCGGGCAGCTTGTTGGTGACGAAGATGCGGAGCTTGTCGCCCTCGACGGCCTCGATGGTCGGGCCCGGCGACTGGCCGTTATAGCCCCACAAATTCACCTTCATGCCTTCGGCGAATTCGCGCACCACGGGCTCGGCGACGAGATGAAATTCCTTCCAGTCGCCGTTCATGCGGAACGGCAGCGACCAGCCGTTCAGCGTGACCACGGGACGATAGTCCGGGCCGCTGATCGGATGCAGCGGCGGCTGCATCACCACCTTGTCCATATGCGCAGCCTCCGGAATCGAAGCGGCCTGGACGCGGCCCTGAATCGCGGAGGCGCTGACGAGCGCGGCAGTGCCCAAAAATCCTCGGCGGGAAAACATGCTGGCCTCCATCTCAGTGGCCGCCATCGGGAGGCGCTGCCGCGGCGATGGTGGTTGGATTGTCGCTGCCGGGTGCAGGGGAGCCGCCGCCATTGACGGCGGTCTGCAAGTCCGACTGCGCGAGGAAGAACCGTTGCTTGGCGTCGATGGCGGCGCGCAACGACGCGAGGCGCTGTCGTGCCTCGGTGAGCAGCGCAAATATGTCGACCTGCATACTGGAGAAGCGCAGCTGCATCTCCTCGGTGATGATTTTTCGCAAAGGAACGATCTCGCGCTGGTAGTGGCTGGCGATGTCGTAGCTGGAACGATAGGTGCGATAAGCGTCGCGTGCTTCCGAACGCACATTGACGGCGCGCTCGGTGAGGCGGTTGAAGGCGAAATTGTAGATCTCCGCCGCCTGCCGCACGCGCACCTCGCCGCCGTCGAAGAGCGGAATCTGGAACTGCACGTCGAAGCCGCGCTCGCGAAACGGGGGGCCTTCCGGATCCCGGG
Source organism: Bradyrhizobium sp. 179 (assembly GCF_023073535.1). NCBI lineage: Bacteria > Pseudomonadati > Pseudomonadota > Alphaproteobacteria > Hyphomicrobiales > Nitrobacteraceae > Bradyrhizobium > Bradyrhizobium sp. 179. Next base: position 16,610 of record NZ_JADPJR010000136.1, read on the forward strand.
TGCGGCGGGAAATGCCGGCGAGATCGAGCAGGGTGACGAAGCGCGTCGCCTCGGTGAGGTTCAGCGACTTCGCCAGCGCTGTCAGCTCCAGCCGCGCGATCTGCAAGTCGATGCGATGTGCGACCGCGTCGGCTTCGATCGTGGGCAATGCGTGCGGGCGTCGCGGCAGCGGCGGCAATTGGTTGGGCAGGCGGAAGTCGAGGCCGCCGTCCCACAGCCCCATCAGGCGCGCGAGCCTTTCGCGGGCGCTTGCTGTCGTTTGCCGCGCGGTGGCGAGGTCGGCGGTGGTCTCGGCGTAAAACACCTGCTCGCGTGCTTGGTCGAGCTTGTTGAGTGAGCCGGTCTCACCGAGCTTGACCGCGAGCTGTGCGGTCGATTCCGCCGTCGCTTTCGCGTCGGTCAGCAGCACCACCATCTCGCTGCCGGCAACGGCGCGCCAATAAGCGCGGCGGACGTCAGCGGCGAGCCGCAGCGTTGCCAGTGCGGCGCGCAACTGGGCCTGGCGAAAGCGGTCGCGCGCGATGTCGGAGCGGAACGGCAGGGTGGCGAGCGCAAGGATGTCGCCGACCACCTGGCGCTCGATCTCGCTGGCGCCTTTGCCTGAGATCCCCGAGATCGAAAACACGGGATGGGGCGGCAGGCTCTGCTCGACCAGATCGGTCTCGGCGAGCGCCAGCTCGTTATAGGCCGCTTGCAATCCCTTGTTGTTGAGCAGCGCAATCTGCACGGCAGCATCTGCGGTCAATGTCCGCGACAGCAATTGGCGCACGCGCCCGTCAACCGCGCCGGCGCCCTCGGTCGTTCGCACGAAGGCGACGTCCTTGTTGATGCTCTGATTCGTCAGCTCCGAGACTGTCGTCATGCCGCTGTCGGGCGAGAACGCAGCACAGCCGGCAAGACCGGATGCGCAAAGACCGAGCGCGGCGAGAACAAGCAGGGGGCGCGCGAGATGATGTATCATGGCGCGCTCCTACTGCTCTTGTTTTGGCTGCGGTGTGACCGCGTCGTTGCGGCCGCGCCATGGGGCCGGCGCCGCAGGCCGCAGGCTCGTGTAGGGCGCGATCGTCGACCGATAGCCGAGAGGCGCGACCTTGGCCGCGGGATCGGCAGGGTCCGCACTGGCGACGGGTATCGTTGCCGGCATGCAGCCGGACAACGCCAATGCGGCCAAGACCGGCGCCAAGGCCAGCAGCGGCCAATCGAATCGGAAGTGTCGTCCACGCGCAGCGAGTGCTGCGGCGGACTTCGCCCCGGAAAGCGTAAGCATGATTTATCCCTGATCTGTCGTAAGACCACACGCTCGCGCGGGGATGCGCGCGACCTGATGCCGTCGCGTCAGATCAGGCGATGGGAGGACGGTAGTGCAGGGGCGGCGCTGCGCTGTGCAGGATCGCCACGATCTCGGGCGCACAGGCGGAGACAGGCAGAAGCGGCTTGGCCACGCTGGGCAGATCGGCCGGCAGCGCGCTCACGCACATCATCGCGCAGCAGGGTCCGACTGTTCCCTTGCCGCCATGATCATGCGAGGCTGGCGCGTCCTGGTCGGCGGTCCGGTGATGCGTATGTGATCCGGCGTGGTGATCCGAGGTGCCGTCATGCGCGTGGCTGGCCGCCATCTGGTGATGCGCCGGCACGAGCTCAGCCAGCACGGCCTCATCGAGGCAGGGCGCCGGGCCATTGCTCCAGGCGAGGCCTGCTGCCGGCGCGACCACGCAGAACAGATAGGCCAAGGCAACGAAGCGCCCCAGCTTGATCCGCATCGATCGTGTCAATCGCAGCAACATCTTGCGTCGTTAAGTTCCCCGCGCGGCAGTGTTGCACACGCTGATTGCAAATTAATGGCAAAACGCGCCTTCGCCAAGCTCCTTCTTACCGCAGTGCACCGCGCATGCCCAATATCGCGCCACGATGCTTGACCATAAAGCATCCAGCGAACATGGTCCCGACCGTGCTTGCGCCAAATCACCCAGGACAGAGACCGGCCTCCTTCACGCCTGATTCCCGTCAGGCCTGGATGCGGCTCGCGACTGCGCTTGTGATCGGCTCGATCGGCGCCGTCGGCATGTGGGCGGTCGTGGTCGTGATTCCCGTGGTGCAGGCGGAATTCGGTGCCACACGCGGCGCGGTGTCGCTGGCCTTCACGCTGATGATGTTCGGTTTCGGGCTGGGCGGCGTGATCGCCGGCAAGATCACCGACCGGTTCGGCATCGTGCCCGCGATGGCAATCAGCATCGCCTTCCTCGGCGTCGCCAATGTGCTCGCGGGCTTATCAACTCAGCTCTGGCAGTTCGTGGCGGCGTATTTCCTGATCGGCCTTGGCACCTCCGCGACCTTCGCGCCGCTGATGGCGGAAGCCTCGCATTGGTTCGAGCGCTATCGTGGGCTGGCCGTGACCATCGTCGCCAGTGGCAATTATGTCGCCGGCACGATGTGGCCGCCGATCGTGAGCTGGGGCACACAGACTGCCGGCTGGCGCTACACCCATATCGGCATCGGTATCGTCTGCGCGAGCACGATGGCACTTCTGGTCCTCGTCCTCCGCGCGCAGATGAGCGACGATCATATCCGCGATCACGCCAATGCACCGCCGCCCCAGATCGATCTGAAGCTGTCGACCAACACACTGACGGTGCTGCTCTCGATTGCCAGCATCTCCTGCTGCGTCGCCATGGCGATGCCGCAGGTGCATATCGTCGCTTATTGCGGCGATCTTGGCTATGGCGTCGCGCGCGGCGCCGAGATGTTGTCGCTGATGATGGGCTGCGGCATCGTCAGCCGGATCGGCTCGGGCTATCTCGCCGACAAGATCGGCGGTATCCGCACGCTGCTGGTGGGATCGCTGGCGCAAGGCTTTGCGCTGGTATTCTATTTGTTTTTCGACAGCCTCACCTCGCTCTATCTCATCTCCGCGATGTTCGGCCTGTTCCAGGGTGGCATCGTGCCGAGCTATGCCATCATCGTGCGCGAGGCGATGCCGGCGAGCGAAGCCGCGACGCGCGTCGGCATCGTGATCTTTGCGTCCGTGTTCGGCATGTCCTTCGGCGGCTGGGTGTCGGGGGTCATCTTCGATGCCAGCGGCTCGTATGCCGCGGCGTTTGCGAACGGCGTGGCGTGGAACGCGCTGAACATCGGCATCGTCGTAGCGCTGCTGATTCGCGCGCGGATGAATGCGGTCAAGGCCGGCCCGGGCTTTGCGACTTAGGCCTCCTGTCCGGCTTTCAGCAGCGAGCCTCCGGTGATCTTGTAGCCGCCGTCGGCTATCGCTTGCGCTTCGCGCCCCGCTTCGCAGGTTTGGCGGCGGCGCGCGTCCTGGCTTTGGTGCCGGGCTGCACCCGCAGCCCGTCCACGAACACGTCGAGCATGCGCAGCACCGAGGACTGCCAGCCGGGCTGGTCGTGCATGTAGCACATGCCGATCAGGGCCCTGAGCAGGTCCTCCGGGCTGACATCGCCGCGCATCTGACCGGCTGCGACCGCGCGGTCGAGCAATGAGCCGATCGCCTTGGTCAGCCGCTCCATCGAGAAGGCGGCGAGCTCCGACGAGCTCTGATAGGTCAGCGCTAGCGCGGCCGACATGCCTTTCTTTGTGGCAACGAATTCGACGGCGGAGCGCAGCCACCGTCGCAGCGCGTCGACCGGATCGTTGGCGCTTCGCAGATGCTCGGCGAGCTCGCTGAGCTGCTCGACCTCGCGGCGGTAGACCGCCTCGAACAAATCCTCGCGTGTCGGGAAATGCCGGTAGAGCGTGCCGATGCCGACGCCGGCACGCTTTGCCACAGCTTCGAGGCTTGCCTCCGGGCCGCCCGCGCTGAACACGGCTTTCGCGGCTTCGAGCACGCGCTCGCGATTGCGCACGGCATCGGCGCGGGGCTTTCGGGTCTGGTCGGTCTGGTCGTCCATGCCGGCAGTGTAGATCACGAATTGGTTAGATTGAACCCTGGCTAGGATGCATCGCCTTGTTTGCGCACGGGCTTTGACGAATTCCAATATTTTCGCGGCGGCCCTTGTTAAGCGGAGGGTGCCTCCGTATCTTCCCTCGAGTGTTGGCCCCGGCTCCCGCCTGGCCGCTGCGTATCGGCCGCGGCCACGGCGGTGGCACGCTGCGCGATGACTCATGACCATATCTGATCGGAGCCTTGTATGAACCACTCCATCAGCCTCACCGTGAACGGTGCGCGGCGCGACTTCGTCCTCGACGACCCCCGCGTCACGCTGCTCGATCTTCTGCGTGAGCGCCTCCATCTGACCGGAACCAAGAAGGGATGCGACCGCGGCCAGTGCGGCGCCTGCACCATTCTCGCCGACGGCAAGCGCATCAATTCCTGCCTCGCGCTCGCCATCAGTCATGATGGCGCCGACATTCTCACCATTGAAGGCGTTGCGCGCGGCGACCAGCTTCATCCCGTGCAGGCCGCCTTCATCGCCCACGACGGCTTCCAGTGCGGCTTCTGCACACCCGGCCAGATCATGAGCGCCATCGGCATGATGAGTGAGGCGCAGCACGGCAACGAACCCGAGCGCATCCGCGAATGCATGAGCGGCAATCTGTGCCGCTGCGGCGCCTATGCCGGCATCGTCGATGCCGTGCTTGACGCGCAAGGACGCATGGACGAATCCAATCAGAGGCGCTCCGCATGAAACCGTTCGATTATGTCAGGCCCGGCACGGTTGCCGAGGCCATTGCCGCCGCGGCCCAGCCGGGCGCCGTCTATCTCGCCGCCGGCACCAATCTGCTCGATCTGATGAAGGGCGGCGTCAGCCGTCCGGATCGTCTCGTCGACGTCACGCATCTTGATGGACTCGATCGGATCGAACGTCTCGCCGACGGGTCGTTGCGCGTCGGCGCGCTCGTCAGCAACGCCGATCTCGCGCATGATTCCGAATTCGCGAGATCGTATCCCGCGGTCGCCGAAGCGCTCCTCTCCGGTGCATCCGCGCAACTGCGCAACGCAGCCACGGTCGGCGGCAATCTCTTGCAACGGACGCGCTGCGCGTATTTCTATGACACGGCGAGCCGTTGCAACAAGCGCGAGGCCGGCAGCGGCTGCGACGCCCGCGGCGGCGAGAACCGCAGTCATGCCGTGCTCGGCTGGACCGAGAGCTGCATCGCCACGCATCCGTCCGATTTCTGCGTCCCGCTGGTCGCACTCGACGCCGTTGTCGAGATCGAGGGTAGGACCGGCCGGCGCGAGATCGCGCTCGACGAACTGCACCGCCTGCCCGGCAACACCCCGGAGCGCGATACGGCGCTCGAACCCGGCGACCTCATCATTGCGGTGCGCCTGCCGCCTGCGGCGCGCAGCTTTGCCGCGCATGCGCGCTATCTCAAGGTTCGTGAGCGTACGTCTTATGCCTTTGCCGTGGTATCGGCCGCCGCCGCATTGCGGATCGAGAACGGCAAGATCGCCGAGGCACGGCTTGCACTTGGCAGCGTCGCGGCAAAGCCCTGGCGTGCCCGCGCCGCGGAGGACGTTCTCAGGAATGTCGCGCCCACGGTCGACGCCTTCCGGGACGCCGCCTGGCGCGCGCTCACTGATTCGAAGCCGTCCGGTGACAATGCTTACAAGATCGAGCTCGCGCGCCGAATTCTCGTGCGCGCGTTGACCCTGGCCGCGGCGGGCACGCCCGCGCGCCTGCCGGCACTGCCGGCCTCTCCCTTTGCCTCGACTTCCGGAGCCGTCCATGCCTGAGCTCAATCTCACGAGTGCGCCCGCCCATCTGCGCCACGGATCGAATATCGGCCAACCGCTGACGCGCCGTGACGGCGTCCTCAAGGTCACGGGGCGAGCGACCTATGCCGCCGACAATCATCCGCCCGGCATGCTGTTTGCGGTGATGGCCGTGGCCAGTATCGCGCGGGGTCACGTGACCTCGCTCGACGTCGCCGCCGCCAAGCGCCATCCCGGCGTCGTGGACGTCATGACCCCCGACCACAAGCCAGCGCTCGCGATCGACCCGGACATCAAGACCAACCCGTTCGTGTTCCGGATGGAGGTGTTGCAGAGCAATGAGGTCCGCTACGCGAACCAGCCGATCGCCGTCGTGATCGCGCAGACGCTGGAGGCCGCGACGGAAGGCGCGGCGCTGCTGGCACCGCGATACGAGACGCTGCCCCCGCTTGTCGGCCTCGACGCCGGCGAAAGCTTCGTGCCGCCGGTGGTCGGCGTCGGCAATCCCGCGGAGCATCACCAGGGCGATGTCGAGGCGGGCCTTGCCTCTGCCGAGAAGCAGATCGACGCGGTTTACGAGACGAGGCCGCAATATCACAACGCGATGGAGCCGCACGCGATCGTGGCGCATTGGGACGGCGATACACTCTCCATTGACACGCCGAGCCAGGCCATGGTGATGGCCCGCGCGCGCGTCGCCGAGCTGTTCGGCCTCGCGCCCGAGAAGATTCACATCCGCAGCCCCTTTCTCGGTGGCGGCTTCGGGTCGAAGGGATTCTTGACCGGTCCGCAGATCCTCGGCTTGATGGCTGCCAAGCTGGTCGGCAGGCCGGTCAAGCTCGTGCTGCGCCGTGAGCAGATGTATGGCCCGGTGGGCCACCGCGCGCCGACGCGTCAGCGGCTGCGCATCGGCGCGAACGGCGAGGGGCGCCTGACCGCGCTCGATCATCACGCCAGAACCGTATCGAGCACGTTCGATGATTTTTACGAGCCCGCGGCCGATGCCTCACACACGCTCTATGCAGCGCCTGCAATCCGCACCTCACATGACGCCGTCCGCGTCAACACCGGCACGCCGTTGTTCATGCGCGCGCCTGGCGAGGCGACGGGATCGATCGCGCTCGAAAGTGCGATCGACGAGATGGTATGGGCCTGCGGCATGGATCCGCTCGCCTTCCGCCTGAAGAACTATGCCGAGGTCGAGCCGATCACCGGAAAACCGTTCTCGTCCAAGGCGCTGCGCGCCTGCTACGAGCAGGGCGCGGCGCGGTTTGGCTGGGCGAAGCGTCCGCTGCAGCCGCGGCAGATGCGCGACGGTGCCGGCCTGCTGGTCGGCTGGGGCATGGGCACCGCGACCTTTCCGGCGCTGATGTTCCAGGCCGAAGCGCGCGCGGTGATCCGTCGTGACGGCTCCGGCGCCATGGAGATCGGCGCGCATGACATGGGGCAGGGCGCCTGGACCGCGCTGGCCCAGATCGCGGCCGACGAACTCGGGCTCGACATCGACCGCGTGGAATTCAAGGCCGGTACCTCGGACCTGCCCGACGGGGGCATCGCTGGTGGCTCGGCGCACACGGCGACCGCGGGTGCGGCGATCCACAGCGCCGGGGCGGCCGTGATTGCAAAGCTCGCCGATCTCGCCACGAATGACGAGCGCTCGCCACTGTTCGGCGCCGGCAATGCCGGCGTAGTTGCGCGCGACGGAAAGCTGTTTCGACGCGACGACGAAAGCCGCGGCGAGAGCTATGCCGAGATCCTGGCCCGCGCTGGCATCTCCGAGGTCGAGGCGCGCGGCACCGGCGCGCCGAACCCTGCAGCGATGGAGGAATACGCCATGCACGCCCACGGCGCAGTGTTCGCTGAGGTGAAGGTCGATCCCGAGCTCGGTCAGGTCCGGGTCACTCGCATGGTTGGCGCCTTCGCGGCGGGACGCATCGTCAATCCGCGGATGGTGCAGAGCCAGCTGTTCGGCGGCATGATCTGGGGTCTGTCCTTCGCGCTGCACGAGGAGGCCATCACCGACCGCCGCTCCGGTCGCATCATGAACGCCAATCTCGGCGAGTACCACATTCCCGTGAACGCCGACGTGCCGCCGCTCGACGTGATCACGGTCGAGGAGCATGACCCCCACGTCAATGCGCTGGGCATCAAGGGTGTCGGCGAGATCGGCATCACCGGCAGTGCCGGCGCGGTCGCCAACGCGGTCTGGCATGCGACCGGCGTGCGCGTCCGCCGCTTCCCGATCCGGATCGAGGAGTTGCTGACGCAGCGTTGAGGCTTCTTCTTGACCTCTCCCGCTTGCCCTACCAGATTCACACATCTCGAAAATGGAATCATCCTCAATGACTTAGCAAAAGCCAGGTTTTGGACGCTCACGCGCTGCAGAATCGAGACAAGTGACTCGGATGACTCACTTTTTGGGCTTAATCGGCGAATGGCTCCGACAGAGATGCGTGAATACGGTAGCCCGCTTGCCTGCGGGAGAGGGGGCGAACCGCCCGTATCAGAACGTCGGCGGCGTGCAGGCCGAGATCACTTCGCACGGCTTGCCGCCGACGCAGCGGAAGCGATGCGGGCGGCGGCTCTCGAAATAATAGGCATCGCCCGGGTTGAGGATGCGCCGCTCGTCCTCCACGGTGACTTCGAGCTTTCCGGAGATCACGATGCCGCCTTCCTCGCCGTCATGGACGAGGTGGACGCGCCCGGTGTCGCTGCCGGGCTCGTAGCGCTCCTTCAGGATCTGGAGGCTGCGGCCGAACAGATTGTCGCCGACTTGCCGGTAGGAGATCGGCTTCTTGCCGACCTCGGTCAGTTCCTCCGCGCGGTAGAAGATCTTGCGCCTCGACTCCGGCTCCAGCGCGAAGAACTCGGCGAGTCCCATCGGGATGCCGTCAAGGATGCGCTTGAGCGCGCCGACCGACGGGTTCATCTGGTTGGATTCGATCAGCGAAATCGTCGAATTGGTGACGCCGGCGCGTTTTGCCAGCTCACGCTGCGACAGCTTGTTGCGCGCCCGGATGAATCGCAGCCGTCCACCGATGTCGACGCTCATGCCTTGGTCCTTGCCTTGATCCGTGTTGCAAGTGTTGCGGATCGCGCAAATATGGACCGGCAGCTCCAGTTAAATCAATGGCTTGCAGCTGATCAGAAAAGGACTTGTTGCGCTTTGTAAGCCGTGGCTCTGCTGGCAAGTCAGCAAAGGAGCGCGGCCGTGACCCTTCATCAGATTCCGAACACTATCAAGACCGACTCGTTCTGGATGCCGTTCACGGCCAACCGTCAGTTCAAGAAGGCGCCCCGCCTGTTCTCCTCGGCCGAGGGCATGCACTACACCACCGTCGATGGCCGCAAGGTGATCGATGGCTCCGCCGGCCTGTGGTGCGTCAATGCTGGCCATGGCCGCAAGCAGATTGCGGCTGCGGTCGAGCGCCAGCTCATGACGCTGGACTTTGCGCCGTCGTTCCAGATGGGCCATCCGCTGGCGTTCGACTTCGCCGAGCGTCTCGCCGAGATCGCGCCGAAGGGCCTCGATCGGGTCTTCTTCACCAACTCCGGCTCCGAGTCGGTCGACACCGCGCTGAAGATCGCGCTGGCCTATCATCGCGCCAACGGTCAGGCGAGCCGCACCCGCCTGATCGGCCGCGAGCGCGGCTATCACGGCGTCGGCTTCGGCGGCACCTCGGTCGGCGGCATGGTCGCCAATCGCCGCGCCTTCGCCACCCTGCTGCCGGGCGTCGACCATATCCGTCACACCCACGATCTCACTCGCAATGCCTTCGCCAAGGATCAGCCTGAGCACGGCGCCGAGCTTGCTGACGATCTCGAGCGTCTTGTCGGCCTGCACGGTGCCGAGACGATCGCCGCCGTCATCGTCGAGCCGGTGCCGGGTTCGACCGCGGTGCTGCCGCCGCCGAAGGGCTATCTCCAGCGCCTGCGCGCAATCTGCGACAAGCACGGCATTCTCCTGATCTTCGACGAGGTCATCACTGGCTTCGGCCGGCTCGGCACGCCATTTGCCGCCAACTTCTTCGGCGTCACGCCGGACCTGATGACGACGGCCAAAGGCATCACCAACGGCACCATTCCCTGCGGCGCGGTGTTCGCGAGCCGCAAGGTACATGACGGCCTGATGGTCGGCCCCGAGAACCAGATGGAGCTGTTCCACGGCTACACCTATTCCGCGCATCCGACCGCCTGCGCCGCCGGCATCGCGACGCTCGACATCTACAAGGACGAAGGCCTGCTCACGCGCGGCGCGTCGATCGCCGAATATTGGCGCGATGCGCTGCATTCGCTCAGAGGCCTGCCGAACGTCGTCGACATCCGCAATTGCGGCCTGATGGGCGCGGTCGAGCTCGCGCCGCGCGACGGCGTCGTCGGCGCGCGCGGCTACGACGTGATGGTCGACTGCTTCAACACGGGGCTTTACCTGCGCATGAGCGGCGACAGCTTCGCGATGTCGCCGCCGCTCATCGTCGAGAAGAGCCACATCAACCAGATGGTCTCGATCCTCGGCGATGCCATCAAGAAGGTGGCCTAATAATTGCTCCTGCGGTTCACGGAGTTTCTTCTTGCAGCGGCGCGCGTGATGCCGCGGGAGTTTGACGAAGCGTGAAAGTCTTGATCCTCGGCAGCGGTGTCATCGGTGTCACCTCTGCCTACTATCTTGCGCGTGCCGGTCATGAGGTGACGGTCGTCGACCGCCAGCCGGAGCCGGCGCTGGAGACCTCTTTCGCCAATGCCGGCGAGGTGTCGCCCGGCTATTCTTCGCCCTGGGCCGGCCCAGGCGTGCCGGTGAAGGCGGTCAAGTGGCTGTTGATGAAGCACGGCCCGCTGGTGATCCGGCCGAAGCTCGATCCTGTCATGTGGGTCTGGCTGCTCAAGCTGCTGCGCAACTGCACCAGCGCGCGCTATGCGGTCAACAAGAGCCGGATGATTCCGATCGCGGAATACAGCCGCGATGCCTTGCGCGATCTGCGCCGCGACATCGGTATTCAGTATGACGAACGCTCGCGGGGAACGCTGCAACTGTTCCGCTATCAGGCGCAGCTCGATGGCACGGCTGAGGACATCACCGTGCTCAAGCAGTACGGCGTGCCGTTCGAGCTGCTGAGCCGCGAGGGCTGCATCGCGGTCGAGCCGGCGCTCGGCGGCGTGAAGGAGAAGTTCGTCGGCGGGCTTCGCTTGCCCCAGGACGAGACCGGCGACTGCCACATGTTCACGCAGGCGCTGGCCAAGCATGCCGAGGCGCTCGGCGTGCGCTTCATGTTCAACACGAGCATCGATCGCATCGTCACCGACGGGGCGCAGGTCAGCGGTGTCGCGACCAGTGCCGGCCTGTTGCAGGCAGACGCTTACGTCCTCGCGCTCGGAAGCTGGTCGTCGCGGCTCGTGGCCCGGCTCGGCATTTCGCTCCCGGTCTATCCGGTGAAGGGCTATTCGATCACGGTGCCGATCAAGGACGCCTCCGGCGCGCCGGAATCCACCGTGATGGACGAGAGCTACAAGGTCGCGATCACCCGCCTCGGCAATCGCATCCGCGTCGGCGGCACCGCGGAAATCTCCGGCTATTCGAGCAAGCTCTACGATGCACGCCGCGCTACGCTCGATCATTCGCTCACCGACCTGTTTCCACGCGGCGGCGATCTTGCCAAGGCGATCTTCTGGAGCGGCCTGCGCCCGATGACGCCGGACGGCCCGCCCGTGATTGGTCCGACGCAATACGCCAACCTCCATCTCAACACCGGCCACGGCACGCTCGGCTGGACCATGGCCTGCGGCTCGGGGCGCGTGCTCGCCGACATGCTGTCGGGCAGGAATCCAGACATCGACGTCAGCGCGCTGACGGTGGACCGGTACGCGCATCGGTTTGGCTAAAGCTCCATCCGCTCGTCATTGCGAGCGCAGCGAAGCAAATCCAGTATCTTTCCGCGGCGACACTCTGGATTGCTTCGTCGCAAGGGCTCCTCGCAATGACGATGTGGAGGCGGCGCGGCGCATTTCTCTCAACGCCGAGTGCGGCGAGAGAAGCGAAACACGGGGCTACCCTGCCCCCGTCACGCAATTCACCCACAGCACCACCGCCTTGGCATCCTGCGCAGGATTGGAAAACCGGTGCGGCCGCCGGCTCGCGAAGCGAAAGCTGTCGCCGGTCTTCAGCGACCACGTCTCGCTGTCTACCGTCAGCATCATCTCACCTTCGAGCACCAGCCCGGCCTCCTCGCCATCATGGGTGTAGAGTTCGTCGCCCGTCGAACCGCCGGGCTCCAGATGCACCAGGAACAAATTGAGCTTGTTGTCGGCACTCGCCGGACTCAGCAACTGCTTTGAGACGCCGCTGCGCCAGAGCTTCAGCTCGGGCCGCTGAAGCCCCCGCGTCACCACCTGGTCCGATGCGCCGTCGGCGCTGGGGCTCGCGCCGAACAATGCGGCGATGCCGACGCCGAACACGTCTGCGAGCGTCGCCAGCACGCGCAGCGAGGGTGACGACATGCCGCGCTCGATCTGGCTGAGGAAGCCGATCGAAAGTGAGGTGCGCGCCGCCACCGTCTCCAGCGAAAACTCCCTGACGCGCCGGAGATCCCTGATGCGGCGGCCAACCGCGACGTCCATCGCCGGCTCGGCGGGCTTGGTGATGGCCTTGAGGCTAGTCTTGGCCTTCACCTTCTTGGCCGACTTGGCGGCGGCCGGCTTGCGCATTCTTTTGCCACCGCTCACGTCAGACCGCTTCCTTCATGTGCATGAAAACCGCTTGCGCGCGCCGCGAAAGTGTGACCAAATTTTCATATCGGTGAAAATAGGCCGAAACGGCGTGGCCCGCAACGTCTGATCACAACATGCGCGAGCGCCGCCATCGGCCAGGCCCAAAGGGGGATGTGATGAAGCGTTTTGGTCTGGCCGCGGTCGCGGCATTGGCGATTGCAGCCGTGGCTCCGGCCTCGGGCCAGCAGGTGCTGAAAGTCGGTTCGACGCCGACAGGCATTCCCTTCACCTTCCTCGACACCAAGACCAATACCATTCAGGGCATCATGGTCGATCTGGTCACCGAGATCGGCAAGGATGCCGGTTTCAACGTACAGATCGAGCCGATGCAGTTCTCGGCGCTGATTCCGTCGCTGACCTCGAGCAAGATCGACATCATCGCCGCTGCGATGTTCATCACGCCCCCGCGCAAGGAGGTCGTCGACTTCTCCGACCCGATCTACACTTACGGCGAGGGCCTCGTCGTGCCGAAGAGCGACACCAAGGCCTATGCGTCTCAGGAAGATCTGAAGGGCGAGACCGTGGGCGCCCAGGTCGGCACCGCCTTCGTTGACGCGCTGAAGAAGTCCGGCCTGTTCGCCGAGGTCAAAGCCTACGACACCATTCCCGACATCCTGCGCGACGTGAACACGGGCCGCCTCAAGGCCGGCTATGCCGACTATCCGATCCTCGCCTACAATCTGAAACAGGGCGGCTTCCCCGAAGTGCGCCTGGTCGACGGCTACAAGGCCGTCACGGTCGGCTCGGTCGGCATTGGCGTGCGCAAGGGCGAGACCGCGCTGCTCGGCAAGATCAACGCATCGCTCGCGAAGCTCAAGGCCAACGGCACCATTGCCAAGATCCTGGATAAATGGGGTCTGAAGGCGCAAGGTTGATCGATGAAGGCTGGCCGATGAAAGGCTTCTGGCGCGACACCGTCGAGTTCTTCCCGATCCTGTTGAACGGCGTCGCACTGACGATCATCGTCACGGTCGGCTCGCTGCTGCTCTCGACGGTGCTCGGCCTCGTCTGGGCGATGATGCGGGTCTCGGGCATCAAGGTGCTGTCGATGCTCAGCGCCAGCCTGATCAATGTGATCCGCGGCATCCCGATCATCGTGCTGTTGTTCTATCTCTACTTCGTGATGCCGGATCTCGGCGTCACGTTGTCGGCCTTGCAGGCCGCAATCCTGGGGCTCGGCATTGCCTACTCGGCCTATCAGGCCGAGAATTTCCGCGCCGGTATCGAGGCGATTGACAAAGGACAGATCGAAGCGGCGCAGTCGATCGGCATGGGCTGGTGGCTGACGATGCGCCGCGTTGTGCTGCCGCAGGCGGTCCGCATCGTGCTACCTCCTTATGGCAACGTCATGATCATGATGCTGAAGGATTCCTCGCAGGCCTCCACCATCACCGTCGCCGAGCTTGCCCTGCAAGGCAAGCTGATCGCCTCGTCGACGTTCAAGAACACCAGCGTGTTCACCCTTGTTGCGCTGATGTATCTCACCATGAGCATTCCCTTGATCCTGCTGGTCCGTCACTTCGAGAAGCGGGCCGGCAAGCGATGATCGAACTGAACGACGTCCACAAGAGCTTTGGCAAAGTCGAGGTGCTCAAGGGCATCACGGCCTCCGTTCAGAAGGGCGAGGTGGTCTGCATCATCGGGCCATCAGGCTCCGGCAAGTCGACCATCCTGCGCTGTATCAACGGCCTCGAAAGCTACGACCGCGGCGAGATCAGTGTCGAGGGATTGAAGGTCGACCGCGACGCGCCGTCAATCGTGAACATCCGTACCCAGGTCTCGATGGTGTTTCAGCGCTTTAACCTGTTTCCACACCGCACGGTGCTGGAGAACGTGATCGAGGGGCCGCTGTATGTGAAGAAGGAGGCGCGTGCGCAGGCGCTGGAGCGCGGCCGCGCGCTGCTCGCCCAGGTCGGGCTCGCCGAGAAGGCCGATGCGCATCCGCCGCAACTCTCAGGCGGCCAGCAGCAGCGCGTCGCGATCGCGCGGGCGCTGGCGATGCAGCCCAAGGCGATCCTGTTCGACGAGCCGACCTCGGCTCTCGACCCTGAACTGGTCGGCGACGTCCTCGGCGTGATGCGCAAGCTCGCCGACGACGGCATGACCATGGTCGTCGTCACCCACGAGATGGGCTTTGCCGGCGACGTCGCCGATCGCGTGCTGTTCATCGACGGCGGCGTCATCGTCGAGCAGGGGCCGGCCAAGGCATTGCTCAATCAACCCCGGCATCCGCGCACGCAGGATTTTTTGCGCCGCGTGCTGCATCCGCTCTGATCGGTCTTCGCCATGAACGTGCGCCTGCCTCTGCCGCCCTCTGTCTATGCCGACACCGCGATCGCGCCGGTCGCCATGCCGCCGCTCGATGTCGACAAGACCGTCTCCGTCGCGATCGTCGGCGGCGGCTATACCGGCCTGTCCACGGCGTTGCATCTGGCCGAGCAGGGTGTCGAGGCATTGGTGCTGGAGGCGCAGGAGCCCGGCTGGGGCGCATCCGGCAACAATGGCGGCCACACCAATCCCGGATTGAAGCACGACCCCGATCAGATCGAGGCCGATTTCGGCGCAGATCTCGGCCGCCGTATGATCGACTTCTCCTACGGCACCACGAATTTCACCCACGAATTGATCCGCCGTTACCAGATTCCCTGCGAGGCGCGGCAGAACGGCACGCTGCGCGCCGCCTATTACGAGGCCAGCGCCGCCGCGATCGAGAACACCGCGCAGCAATGCATCCGCCGCGGCATGCCGGTGTCATTCCTGAACCGCGAGCAGTTGCGCGAGATGACCGGCACCGATCGCTATATCGGGGCGATGCTGGACACGCGTGGCGGCGATCTGCATCCTCTCAGCTATGCTCGCGGCCTCGCGCGCGCGGCGATCTCGGCCGGCGCGAGGGTTTTTGGTGAGACGCCGGCGCTGTCGCTGCGCCGCGACGGCACGCGCTGGCGCATCGCGACGCCGCGCGCGATCGTGCATGCCGAAAAAGTCCTGCTCGCCACCAACGGCTTCACCGACGATCTCTGGCCGGCACTTCGCCGCACCATCGTGCCGGTGTTTTCCTCGATCGCCGCCACCACGCCGCTCCCTGACGCTGTCGCGCGCTCGATCATGCCGACACGTCCCGTGCTCTACGAGAGCGGCCATATCACAGTCTATTACCGCATCGATCAGCAGAACCGCCTGTTGATGGGCGGCCGCGGCCCGATGCGTTGGATAAGTTCGCCGAACGACGTCGCCTACCTCATGCGCTACGCCGAGCGGCTATGGCCGCAGCTCAAGGGCGTCGCCTGGACGCATGGCTGGAACAGCCGGCTCGCGATCACCGGCGATCATTATCCGCATGTGCATGAGCCCGCGGAGAACATCCTGATCTCGCTCGGCTGCAACGGCCGCGGCGTTGCGCTCTCCACCGCGATGGGCGCGCAGCTCGCGCGCAGGCTGATCGGCGGGCCAAAGGTGGAGATCGACATGCCCATCACGGGCATTAAGCCGATCCCGATGCACGCGCTCTGGCCGCTCGGCGTGACGAGCGCCGTCATCGCGGGCCGCGTGCGAGATCGGTTAGGCATCTAGATCGTTAGAGATGTAGAGAAGGCGCCGCCGACGCAGCGCCTTGCTCGATCCGATGTTCAGCAGCGGCCCTGTTTCCACAGGCCGGGCGGGCAGCCCATGCCGCGCCAGCCGACCTTGCGCCCGTGGTACCATCCCGGCGGCGTGCCATGGTGATAATGGCCCATCGCGTGGCCATGGCCATGACCGTGCCCGTGTCCATGACCATGACCATGACCATGACCGCCCTTGGGCAGGGCAGGGCCGGCAAATGTGAGGCCGGCTGCAACGATCAGCGACGCGGCGAGCGCAAGTTTCTTCATCATGTCCTCCACTGGGGCGAGCGCATTTGTCCGTTCAATGAACGAACGGTGGGCAGGTAAGTTCCCTGCCAATGTGGAGGAGTCGTGACGCTCGCGCAGACGCGCAATCGCGCACCAGTTCGATCCGCGTTGGCACAGTGCATCCGTGCGCTCAGCCTTCCACCACCGCTTCGGCCCACGGTTGGAAAATCTCGACCGCGCCTGAATTGGTCTCGCCCTCGCGCATCACCACGCTCGGGCAGGCGAACTTCATCGGTAGCGCCTGCATCTGCGTTTCCTGATAGTCGAATCGCGCCGCCAGCGTCTTGCGCGCGTCCGCCGGCAGGCGCGCATCGCCGATGACGACCGCGCCTTCGCTGGCGTCGATGCGCGGCTGGTGGATGGCGGCATCGAGGTCCATGCCAAAATCCATCGCAAAGGAGACGAGTTGCATCACCGCCGGCAGGATGCGGCGGCCGCCCGAGGCGCCGACCGCGAGGCGCTTGCCATCCGGGGTCTCGGCGATGACGGGCGTGTAGTTGGTGAGACAACGCTTGCCAGGTGCGAGCGAGTTGGTGGTGCCAGGTGTCGGATCGAACCACATGATGCCGTTGTTCATGGGGATGCCGGTGTGCGGCGTGACGTATTTCGAGCCGAAGGTGGAAAGCAGCGTCTGCGTCACCGCGGCCATGTTGCCGTGGCGATCGACCACGGAGAAGTGGGTGGTGCAGGCCGGCGCCAGGTATTCCGCGCCGAGCGAGCGCTTGCCATCGGCATCGCCCATGTCGCCCAGCCGCTGGCGATAGGCCGATTGCAGCGCCAGCGCATATTCGGCGTAGGCGGCCGCGTCCGGTGTGCCGCCCGGCTTCAGGTTCTGCTGCAACAGGCGTAGCGCATGCGCCATCGTCGGTCCGGCCGTGAGCTCCGGCGTCGCAAACACCTTGCCGGCGCGATAGGGAATCGCCAGCGGCTCGCGCAGGTGGCTGCGGAACGCGGCGAGATCCTCCGTCGACAGCGAGCCGCCGTCGGCCTTGATGTCGGATGCAATGCTTCTCGCGAGGTCGCCCTCGTAAAAATCGCGCGGGCCAGCGGCTGCGAGATGGGCCAGCGTTGCCTTCAGCTTGTCCTGCGGCAGCCGCGTCTCGGCCTTGATGCCCCAGGGCGCATTCGGCGGCAGGCCGTCCCTCAGGAAGATGTCCGCGCTGGCGGGATAGCGCCGGAGCTCAGCGGCGGAGCTCGCGATCATGAGCGTCGTCCACCAGTCGACCAGGAGGCCTTCGCCGGCGATCGTCGCGGCGGGCGCGACCAGATCCTTCCACGGCATCCTGGCGTGGCGGCGATGCGCTTCCTCCATGCCGGCGACGACGCCGGGCACCGCGATCGAGCCAGGCCCGTGAATGTTGCGATCGTCCTTAACCCGCGGCCAGGGGAACAGGTCGGAGGCGGCGCCTTCGCCCGTAATCGGATAGTCGGCGACGCGCAGGCTCTGCGGTGCGCACATGCCGTAGTCGATCACTTCGTAGCGATTGTCCTTGGCGCGGTAGAGCACCATCGCGCCGCCGCCGCCCATGCCGCTCATCCAGGGCTCCAGCACGTTCAGCGCGAAGGTCGTAGCGACGACGGCGTCAACACAGTCACCGCCTGCCGCTAGCACGTCTGCGCCGATCTCGGCCGCCCGCCGCGATTGCGCGGCGACGATGCCGCCCTTGGCTCTGACTGCGGGTTTGCGGATGTGCTGGGCGCGGCTGAACTGGTGAGGCATCATGTCGTCTTTGTCTTCGGTTGTCTTGGCTGGCTAGGCGCGCGGACAATGGCACACTGCCGACAACGAGAACATCCAAAGCGAGGAGCGACATGGCTGGTGTGAGGCAGACGCGGGATGGTGCGGGGTGGCAACCGCCTGCCAAGCCCTCATGCCCGGGCTTGACCCGAACATCCAGGTCTCCCGCAAGCGGCCCAAGAACGGCGATGGCCGGGACGAGCCCGGCCATGACGAACACGCAGCGAATAGGACGACGCGGAGCTGCCGCTCAGAGCGAGCGGTTCAACCGGCTGGCCCGATACTTGGCGCGCCATTTCGGGCCGGGCCCGCGCATGTAGTGAAGCTCGGGGCGGTACGGGTCACCGGCGACCCGGATCAAGGTCTGCCACTTGGTGGCCACGAAGTTCAGGGGCTGGCGAAGGAGGCTCAGTGAAGGGAGCAACATTGGCATCACCTCAATGCGGCTTGCCGAGCATGGCGGTGAAGGGAAGATCGAAAATCTCCTCGCCGTCGTCATCGCTGACATGGATCACCCAGTCGCGCCAGTCCTCGTTGCTCGGCGTCAGGATCATCGATCGCATGATCTGGGCGGCGCGGTCGCGGGCCTCGGTGAGATTGGAGACGGCGGCGCCGTAGCGATCGATCAGGGTGCCCTCGGTATTGGAGCAGTGAAAGTAGACCTGGACCATCTACGCCTCCTGTAGGGAGCGATTGGGATGGCAAATTGATACCACCCGAGGCATTCGCGAAACATTCGGGTCGAACCCGGTAAGGGAATTTACGGAGATTGGTCGCCGGCGAGGTCGTTACAGGTTTAATCACAGGCGGGTGATGATCAACTGGACCGCGCTTGGGCGGCTTGGAACAACCTCCGACGAAAGCCGGGGGGCGACATGGGTCCTTCGCGAAGGCAGCGTCGGGAATGCCATCCGCTTCGATCGGAACGGCACATGTTCATTGCGGATTACAAGAGCACGACGTCGTCGCGGCCTGGAGGCTTGCATCTGGCCGCCGCGGGGATCAAGACTCTGCGGCACATTAAGACCATGCGACCCACGGAGTTTTCGAGTGAAAGCCGTCCATACTGAGCTGCACCGCAGCCATGATCCGCAATTCTTCCTGGTTCGCGGGGTCGTCAAGCGCACCACCGAGCAGCCCGAGCGCGCCGATCGCCTGCTCAAGGGATTGAGGGACGGCAAGCATCAGCTGGTCGAGCCGACGAAATTCGGGCAGGGACCCCGCGCGCGCATCCACAGTCCGGAATATCTGTCCTTCCTGAGCGAAGCCTGGGAGGCCTGGACGGCGCTCGGCGATTCCGGCCCGGAGATGATCGGCAATATCCATCCGGTGCGCCACGCGGCGACTTATCCCACCCATATCGTCGGCAAGCTCGGCTGGCACACCGCCGACACGGCGGCGCCAATCGGGCCGGGCACGTGGGCGGCCGCCTGTGCCGCGACCGACGTCGCGGTCACCGCGGCGCAGATGGTGACGGCGAGGATGCGACCTATGCGCTCTGCCGTCCACCGGGCCATCACGCCTATCGCGACATGGCGGGCGGTTTCTGCTTTCTCAACAACAGTGCGATCGCGGCGGCGCATCTACGGCAGAAGCACGAGCGTGTCGTCATCCTCGACGTCGACGTCCATCATGGCAACGGCACGCAAGGCATCTTCTACGGGCGGCCTGACGTCTACACGATCTCGATCCATGCCGATCCGGTTGCATATTATCCGTTCGTGTGGGGCTATGCCCATGAGCACGGCGAGGGTCCGGGTCTCGGCACCAACCTCAACATTCCCCTCGCCATCGGCACCGGCGATGATGGCTACATGCAGGCGCTGGACGTTGCGCGCAAGGCGATCGAGTCGTTTGCGCCGGGCGCGCTCGTCGTCGCCCTCGGTCTCGATGCCTCCGAACACGACCCGCTGAAGGGATTGGCCGTCACCACACCAGGCTTCCGCCGCATCGGCCAGGCCATCGCGAAGATGGGCCTGCCCACCGTGTTCGTGCAGGAGGGTGGCTATCTCTCGGATATTTTGGGCGCGAACCTCACCTCAGTGCTGGCAGGATTCGAAGAGGCGCGGTGAGCTTCAAACATCCCGCTCGCCGCGAACGCCTAGCCGACGTGCTGCATCTCGGCTTCGTCCGCGACCATGTCGAGCATGATCGTGGTCAATCCCTTCGCCGTACAATCCTTCGATCTTGCGCCGACCTCCTCATAGCTGCCGACGAGACGGCGCCGCCAGCTTCAATATCGCTGCAGTTCGTCCGCGGTCAGATCGGGATAACATCCGACAACGCCATTCCCTTCTGATCTGATTGAGCTATTCTTCGAAAGAGTTAGGGAACGCGTCCAGTCTGAGGTGAAGTCGGGCCCCAAATCTATGGTTGAGGGGGGTTCTTCGACGGAATGATGGTCGGGCAGAAATCACCATGCTGGAGAACGAGCCGGGCACGGGAACGGAGAGCGGGCTGAAGCGCTGGCTCGAGGGCATCGGTCTCGGCCACTACACCGATCTCTTTGCGCAGCACCGTCTCGATCTCGACGTCATGCCGGACCTGACCGAATCCGATCTGGTCGAGCTCGGATTGCCGCTCGGTGATCGCAAGCGGCTTCAGCGAGCCATGTCGGCGCTGTTCCAGGCCGAAACGGCAGAGCCTTCGGCGGCAGTGGCGCCGCCGCTAACGCGGCCGGAGGTCGGCGCGGAACGACGCCAGCTCACCACCATGTTCTGCGACATGGTGGATTCCACCTCGCTATCGGTTCAGTTCGATCCGGAAGACGTGCGCGACATGATTGCGAGCTTCCGCGAAACTTGCGTCCGCGTGGTCAAGCATTACGAGGGCTTTGCCGCTCGTTTCGTCGGCGACGGTATCCTGATCTATTTTGGCTATCCGACCGCTCATGAGGACGATGCCGAGCGCGCAGTTCGCGCCGGGCTCGAGATCGTGCGGGTGCTGTCGAGCGCGCACGCGATCGAGCCGCGCGGTGCGCTCAGCCACTCGCCCGCCGTCCGCATCGGGATTGCGACCGGCCTCGTCGTGGTCGGCGATCTCGTCGGACAGGGCACCGAAGAGCGCGATTCCGCGGTCGGAGAAACCGTCAATCTCGCCGCGCGGCTGCAAGGCCTGGCGCCGCCCAACGGAGTCGTGATCTCCGCATCGACCCAAGCGCTGCTGAAGGGGAAGTTCGACTACCGCAGTCTCGGCGTCCATGACTTGAAGGGCATCTCCGAGAAAGCGCAGGCCTGGCACGTGGTGCGCGCCTCGCGGATGGAGACCCGCTTCGCCGCCGCCATGGGCACGCGGCTGACGCCGCTCGTCAACCGCGAGGAGGAGATCGCGCTGCTGATGGGACGCTGGCAGCAGGCCAAAGACGGCGACGGCCAGGTCGTCGTCAAGTTCGGCGAGCCCGGCATCGGCAAGTCGCGCATCATCCAGGAAATCTTCGCGCGGATATCCGCCGATCGCCATGGCCAGGTCTCGCTCCAGTGCTCGCCTTACTACACCTCCACGGCGTTCCATCCGTTCGCCGAGCAGCTCAAATTCTCCCTCGGCCTCGATCGGGAGGATGCGTCCGCGCTGTCGCTGGCGAGCCTGGAGACCGCGATCGCCACCGCGCATGGCGACATCGAGCAGGTCGCGCCGCTGTTTGCCGCGCTGCTGTCGATACCGACCGGCGACCGCTATCCGCGGCTCGACCTTTCGCCGCAGCAGCAGAAGGATGCGACCGTCACGGCGCTGGTCAATCACTTCCTGGGCCTTGCGCGCGAGATGCCGTTGGTGATCGCGTTCGAGGATTTGCATTGGATCGACCCGACCTCACGCGAGGTGATCGACCTGCTGGTCGAGCGGGTGCAGAACCGGCCGATCCTGGTCATCATCACCGCGCGATCCGAATTCCAGCCGAGCTGGAACGCGCATTCGCACATCACGACCCTGGTGCTGAACCGCCTGAGCCGGCCGCTGCGCACGACGCTGGTCGAGCGCGTCGCCGGCAGGGAGCTGCCCAAGGAGGTCGTCGAGGAGATCATCGTCAAGACCGACGGCGTGCCGCTGTTCCTGGAAGAGCTGACCAAGACGGTCCTAGAATCCAACCTCCTGACCGAGCGGCACGGGCGCTACGTGCTGTCGGGTCCGTGGCGGCAGCTCGCGATCCCGGCGACCCTGACGGACTCGCTGATGGCGCGACTGGACCGCATGGGACCGTTCAAGCGGGTCGCCCAGATCGGCGCCACGATCGGGCGCGAGTTTTCCTACGAGACGCTGCACGCAGTCGCCAACACGCCAGCCGAGCAGATCGAAGCCGCGCTCAATCACCTGGAGCAGGCGGGCCTGATCATGCGCCGCGGCCATCCGCCGGACGCGCTCTACTCCTTCAAGCACGTGATGATCCAGAACGCCGCGCATGCGAGCCTCTTGCACAGCGAGCGCCGCAAGCTGCACTCCCGGATCGCCCAGGTGCTCGCCGAGATGTATCCGGAGAAGACCGAGCGCGAACCGGAGCTGCTCGCTTATCACCTGACCGAATCCGGCCAGAGCGAGGGTGCCGCCAGCTTTTGGCTCAAGGCCGGCAAGCAGGCGGCCAAGAGCGGCGCCAATCTGGAAGCGATCGGTCATCTGCGCCGCGGCTTGAGCGTCGTGCAGGCCAATGCGCGCGTGCAGGGCGCCGACCAGATCGAGCTCGAGCTCCGGATCGCACTCGGCACCGCCCTGATCGCCGCCAAAGGCTATGCCGTGCAGGAGGTCGAGCAGAACTACATCCGCGCGCTCGAACTTGGCCAGCAACTCGACGACGACGAAAAGGCCTTCGCCGCCACGCGCGGGCTCTGGGTGTGCCATTTCATCCGCGCCGATCTCACGCGCGCGCACGATCTCAGCGTCGAGCTGTTGAGATTCGCCAAGCGCGAGCGGCTGAACCAGCGGGCGGAGCCGGCGCAGCAGACCGGTTATCTGATCGAGGCGCACCGCGCGATCGCGATGACCATGCTCTATCGCGGCCGCTTTGCCGCCGCGCAGCATCATCTGCATCGCTGCATCAACCTCTACAGTCCCGACCTGCATTCCGGTCTGATGGAGCGCCACGGCATCGATCCCGGCGTGGTCTCGCTGTCCTATCTCGGGTATCTTCTGTGGTTCCTCGGCCGTCCGGACGCGGCGCGCCAGCACAGCGAGCAGGCGATCGCGAACGCCGAGAAGATCCGACATCCCTTCACGCTCGCCTTCGCACTCGTGTTCGGCGCCTATCTCCGCCAGCATTTGCGCGACGTCGAGGGCACGCGTGATCACGCCAATCGCGCGATGATCATCGCCACCGAGCACAATTTCCTGCACTGGAAGCAGCAGGCGGCGATCCTGCGCGGCTGGGCACTGGCTCAGCTCGGCGAAGCCGACGAAGGCCTCAGCCAGATGCGCGTCGGCCTCGACGAGTATGAGGCGATGGATTCCTGGCTCGCCGGCTGCTGGTTTCGCTGCCTGCTCGCGGAGTCCTATGCCAAGCTCGGGATGCGCGACGCTGCCTTGCGGGCACTGGACGGCGCGCTCGCGACCGCAAGACGGACCGGCGATCACTCCTACCTCGCCGAAGTCTATCGCCTGCAAGGCGAGATCACGCTGTCGGACGGTGCCCCGGCATCGGTGCGGGAGGCCGAGGATATGTTCGGCCTGTCGCTGGAGACCGCGCGCAAGCAGGGCGCATTGTCCTGGGAGCTTCGCACCGCCGTCAGCCTGGCACGGCTGTGGCACGAGGCCGGCAGGCGCGAGCACGCAAGTCTCCTGCTTGTGCCCATCGTCGGCAGGTTCAGCGAGGGCTTCTACACGCCGGACCTGAAGCAGGCGATGCAACTGATCAACGACCTCGGTGCGGAGGCGCCCGTTCGTGAACAGGTCGTCCCCTGACATGAGCGATCTTGCCGCAGAGGGTGCGCGCTTCTGCACTGGCACCGCTGCGTTTTCGGGGCATTGAACGGGGTTCCAGGCGGATGGCGAATGCTTCGTTTCATTTTACCTTGATTCCGTTTGTGAGTTTGCAGCGTCTCCCAGCGCGGCTATGACTGCGGCCCGATGGCCCATTTGAGCGCGCCCATGCATTCCGTTGCCCTGCTGACCGCCAGCTACGCCAAGGATATCGAGCGCTTTTCGCTGCTCAGCGAGAGCATCGACACCTGGCTCTCGGGATACACGCGGCATTATGTTCTCGTTAACGATGAGGACGTGCCGCTGTTCGAGCGGTTTGCCTCCGACAAGCGCGTGATCGTTCCGGCCTCGCGTTACCTGCCGAAATGGCTCTTCGCGCTCCCGCCGGCTCTCCAGTTCATCAGCAGCCGGCGCGTCTGGCTCTCGCTGCTCTCGTCACCGGTGCACGGCTGGCACATCCAGCAGATCCTCAAGATCGCCGGCGTTCTCAACGCGCCGGAGCAGCGCGTCTGCATCCTGGATTCGGACAATCTCTTCTTCCGCGAATTCGACGTTGGCCAGTACGCCGGCGGCGAGAAGACGCCGCTCTTCGTTACTCCAAAGGCGATCGGCGCCGACCACCCGTTGCATGGCCTGTGGCTCCGCACCGTCGATCAGCTTCTGGGTATCGAGGAGCGCTCGTTTCCGGCAGACGATTATGTCGGCAACGCGCTGGTCTGGGACAAGGACACTGCGCGGGCGATGACCGGCGCCATCAAGGCGGCGACAGGACTGAACTGGGTCCTGGCGCTATGCCGCAAGAAGAAGTTTTCCGAATACCTGCTCTATGGTCATTTCGTCGCGAGCTCACCCGCGCATCTGGCTGCGCATCGGGTCACGGAAAACAGTATTGCGGTGTCGCACTGGGACGACACGCGTCTCGACCGTCCGGCCATCGAAGCGATGATGCGCGCGGCCTCGCCAGAACAGGTCGCGCTCTGCATCCAATCCTATTCGTCGACTTCGATCGTCGACATCCGCGAGGTATTCCGGTTGAATTCGCGCGACCAGCGCGCGCCGAGCCTGTCGCCTGACCTTATGGGCGAGGCTGCAGCATTCGAGGTGCCGAAAACGCGCTAGAACATGATCCGACCCCGAAGGGCGGCGTTCGCGCAAAATGTGCAGCGGTTTTTCCTCGCGACAAACGCGGAACGCGTTTGCGCGGAGATCATGCTCAAACGATAGCGCGCTCAAGCATCCTTCGTGAACTTGCTGATGACGTCCATGAACGGCTTCGGCTTGAACTCGCCGTCGAGCGGCAGAGGACGGTTCGGCTGCTTGTCCTTGCGCGCGAAGGTGCCGTTGATCCAACTGTAGCGATCCGAGATGCCCCAGGTCAGGATCGAGCGCACCGGTCCGCTGCTTGAGATGGCCGTCAGCAGATCGTCGACGCGCTTGGCGACGATGGCGTCGCGCTCCGCCGGGCTCCCCGCGAGCTTCTGATCGTCGACATCGAGTTCGGTGACGAGCACCTCGAGCCCCCAGGAACGCAGCTCGGTGACGAACTCGGCGAGCCCGTGTGTGTCGATTTCGAGCTCGGCATGCAGATGCGATTGCAGTCCGACGGCGTGAAGCGGAACGCCCTGGTCGAGCAGGTCCATGATCAGGTTGCGGTAGGCCGTGCGCTTGGCGATGAAGGAGTCCTTGGCCGATTCGATGTCATATTCGTTGATCGCGAGCTTGACGAAGGGATCGGCCGCGGCGGCGGTGCGGAAGGCCAGCGGAATCCAGCCGTGACCAAGATGCTGCGTCCAGAACGTGTCGCGCCGGTCGGTGATCTTCTTCGGATTGTCCGGGATCGGCTCGTTGACGACGTCCCACGACGTCAGCTTGTTCTTGTAGTAGGATACGACGGTGCCGATGTGATCGACGAAGGCGCGCTCGACGCCCTTGCCGTCCTTGATCTGCTTGGTCCAGTCGGGAATGTCGTGATACCAGGCAAGCGCGTGGCCGCGCATCGTCAAATCGTTCGCCTGCGCAAAATCCAAGATCGCGTCGGCACGCTCGAAAGCAAATGTGTGCGCATCCGGCCGCAGCATCGGCCATTTCAGCTCGAGCACCGGCACCACCTGAGTGCAATAGGTGCTGATGGCGTCCCCAAGCCGAGGATCGGCTTGCAGGTCCCAGAGCGTGGCCGCAGCGCCAAAGCCCGGACGGCGCTGGGCACGCTTCGACGCCGGCACTGCAGACGCGGATGCCCCCGCCGCGAGCGTTGCGGCGCTGCCGAGCAAGAATTCGCGTCGGTCGAGCCTAGTCACGCGTGAGGCTGCATCGCCGCTTTGGCGATCTCGTAATAGTGAAGCGCGCCCTTCTCGAGCGTCAGATTGTCCAACACATAGTCCCGCGGTGCGAAGTCCCCCGCGCCGACGTGTGACCAGAAGCGGGCCCAGCCGGATCCGAAGCCATCCGCATCCGTGAAGGTCATGCCGCAGCGCGCGTCGAAATAGGGGACCGAGGACACGCCGCCCTCGTACCTCACCTTGTGCGGAAAATATTTCGGATCCTGCCACGGCCCGCCGCGATCCCAGGCAAAGACCGGCACGCCGCTCGACAGCGCCTGCTGGCAGGCGATGCCCTGGCTCTCGTGCTCGCACAGGAAGACCATGCTGCGGCAGCGCGCCAGCGCCGCCTTGTAGTCGTCCTCCCTGTAATGGCCGTAGCGGATCACTTCGACAGTGCGGCCGCTTGCTTCGAGATGCCTGCGGATCGGCTCGATCAGCTCCGCCTCGTAGCGCCCGTAATCCCAGCGGATCTTGTCGTAGAGCAGCACGTCGACGCTCTTCTGCTCGGTTGGCGCTGGTGTCCACAAATCGGTCTCGATGCCGACGGGCCAGGCGCCGACATGGGGCCAGTGCGGACGGAACATGTCGGCGTACCAGGCACATGGCACCAGCACGCGCTTCACGTTGAGATCCTTCAGACTCGCCGGCGCATCGAGCGGGTGGTCGTACATGGCGACGCCGAGCAGCAGCGGGTTTTTCCACTTGAACCAGTCGAGCACGAACGGCCGGCCGATGATGCAGGCCAGTTCCTCGGGGTGCTTCTGGATGTAGCGATAGTCGTTGACTCGGTAGCGGATGCCGAGCCGATCGAGGCCCGCACACAGATTGAGGAGCACGCGCCGCTGGCCGCTGATATAGGACTTGCCAACCAGCAAGCGCCGCAGCAGCGGCCGGAGATGGCGGTCACCGGGAAACCAGCGGTCGTCCCGTTCTTCGAAGAAGAGGTTGAGGACCATCCTGTCGCCGCCAGCGTTGCCGGAGGTTGCCGGCACAAGCGGCGCGTCGGTGCCGCGATGCGGCCGAGAGGCCGGCTTCGCCCGTGCTTGTTCCGCAACGTCCATGTCAGTCACATCAGCACATCGGAGGAGTCGGGGCGACGTTGCGATATCATTGTTTCTTTTCCGTGATCCCGCCGGCCCGTTCAAGGACAGGGCAAATTTAACGCTAACGCGCGATAAGCGCGCGATTGCTCCATTCGCGGTCCGATTTGCAGACTTATGCGGCTATCTTGCCGGCGCCAGCGCGCCGTCCGATCGCTCCACCAAAGTCCAAGTGTTTTAACGCTTCGTTAATCCTCACGGCCGTTACCGGTCCCGAGTCCGCATGCTGAATCGCCATTTCTCCATTTATCTCGTCGCCTACATCTTGCCTGCGGCGGTGGGGTTCTTCGCGGTTACGGCCTACACACGGTTGCTGACGCCGGCGGAGTACGGCGTCTATGTGGTTGGCATCAGTCTTGCGGGAATCCTGGGCGCGATCTTTTTCGCCTGGATCAAGCTGTCGGTATCCCGCTATCAGGCGATCTCGGCGGAAGTGGATTTTCGCGGCACGGCGATGGTCGCCTTTGCGCTGACGGCCGCGGTTCTCTGCGCGACGACCCCGCTGGTCTTCCTGTTCCGAAGCGACGTCAGCATCGAGCTGCTGATCGCCAGCATGTTCGTCGCGATCATGGCCAATGCGGTCGATGTCGGCCAGGAGTTCGAGCGCGCCAAGCTGCGGCCCTACCGCTTCGCGGCGATCTCGATCGTGCGCAGCGTGTCGAGCGTGGGCTTTGGGCTCGCCGGGATCTGGCTCGGCTGGGGTGGATTGGGGCTGCTCGCGGCATTCGGCCTCGGCTCGCTCGCCGGCATCATCCTGAATTTGGTCGGTGACCGCACCAAGATCGGACGTTTCCAGCGCAGCCAGTTCATGCAGCTGGCGCGCTACGGTCTTCCGTTGACGCTGGCCGGGCTTTCCGTTGCGGTCTACTCGGCCTGCGACCGTCTCATCGTCGCTTATCTGCTCGGCAACGATGCCGCCGGCATTTTTGGCGTTGCTGCGGACCTGCCGCGCCAGTTCATGGTCATGATCGCCTCCAGCGTTGCCGCGGCGACGGTGCCGCTGGTGTTCCGGTCGTTGTCGGAGAAAAACAATGACACGACGCGGGAGCGGCTAACCGAAAGCCTCGAGCTGCTGCTCGTCGTCGTTGCGCCCGTGGCGGTCTGGCTTGCGCTGGCGGCGGACCAGGTCGCCGGCACGCTGGTCGGCGTCGACTTCCGCGCAGGCGTGTCCGCGCTGCTGCCGACTCTGGTGCTCGCCCGCTTGTTCGGGATCGCCAATCAGTTCTATGTCCAGATCAGCTTCCAACTCGCCGAACGCCCCTTCATGCTGGCGGCACAGTCCTTCCTCACGCTGGTTGTCAGCGTGATCCTGATGTTCGCGCTGGTCGCCGGCTATGGCCTCTACGGTGCGGCGCTGGCGACTTTCGCGACCGAAGCGATCGGCTTCCTCGTGGCTGTCCTCTTGATGCATCGGGCCCACCCGGTCCCGTTCGACCTCAATCGCCTCGCCGCTGTTGCCGCTTCCGCTGCGGTGATGGCGGCCGCGATCCTGATCGCGCGATCGCAAGCGGGCGGCACCGGTCTCGGGTCGCTCATCGTCGTGAGCCTCGCCGGTGGCTTCGCTTACGCCGCCGCGGCGTGGCTGCTGAACGTCGCGAACGTGCGAACGTTGTCGCTGCGCCTCCTGCGAACGTTCAACCGGAAGGCGCTGGGCGTTTAGCGATCATGGCGAGCCTGACCCGCTCCCGGCATTGTCCCGTGCAGCTGAACCAGGTTAGCCGGACATTCTGCCGCAGCGATCGAGGCCGGCTTCGGGCCAGCTTCGGCCGGGGGCCGCCTTCCGCCGATGTGAACCGTCGTATAGGAGAGATTTGTCGCGGGAACGTGCCGAATCTCGCCACAGACGGAACGTAAGGCGGATGCGATTTCTTAATCCAGAGATAGCAATTTGACATTTGACCGACACCAGCGGACTGGCAGTTCGACCGAGGATGGCATGAAAAACCGATCGACGACGGCGCAATCCACCAGAGCGGTGCTGCGTCAGGGGCCTACCGGGATCATTGCGCTTGCGACGCTGGCCATGTTCGCGGCGGTGGCGCCGGCGACGGCTGCCAAGCAGGCCCGTCAGCCGGTCGAGGCGGTGGCGCCGCGCGTAGCCGGCGAGCCGATCATGGCGATCGTGTCGATCAAGAGCCAGCAGGTCACCTTCTACGATTCCGACGGCTGGATCCTGCGCGCGCCGGTGTCGACAGGCACCACGGGACGCGAGACGCCGGCGGGCGTCTTTGCCATCATCGAGAAGGACAAGGACCACCGCTCGACCATGTATGATGATGCCTGGATGCCGCATATGCAGCGCATCACCTGGAACGGCATCGCGCTGCACGGCGGTCCGCTGCCCGGGTATGCCGCCTCACATGGCTGCGTGCGGATGCCGTTCGGCTTTGCCGAGAATCTGTTCGACAAGACGTATATCGGGATGCGCGTGATCATCTCGCCGGACGATACGGTCCCGACCGCGTTCTCCCACCCTTCGCTTTTCATGCCGAAGCGGGAGGCCATTGCGGCGGCGCCGAGCCGTGCCGACAAGCTCTCCGCCGAGGCGGAGGAGGCCACCAGGGCCGCCGACGAGGCCAAGAAGGCGGCATCGGCAGCCGCAAAAGAAGCCGCTTCGCTGCCGGCGGCGCTGCGCAAGCTGGAACAGCAGAAGGCTCGCGCCGACGCCGAGCTCGCTTTCGCCGACAAGATGCTCGCGAACGCGAAGACCGATCAGGCCCGGACCAAGGCCGAGGAGCTGAAGCAGAAGGCCGCCGCCAAGGCTGCGGATGCAGCGACGCAGCTCGATGCCGCAAAGGCCGCGGCGCAGCCGAAGCGCGAGGCGGTCGCCGCCACCAAGGAGGCCGCCATGGTCGCCGCGGCCAGGAAAGCCGACGCCGTGAAGGCGGCGACCGATGCAAAGCTCGCGCTCGAGCCGGTCTCGGTCTACATCAGCCGTGCGACGCAGAAGCTGTACGTGCGGCGAAACACCCACAAGCCGGCGCCCGATGGCGGCGGCGAGGTGTTCGACACCAGCATCGAGGTCCCCGTCACGATCCGCAACCCAGACCAGCCGCTCGGCACGCATATTTTCACGGCGATGGCGAGGACCGATACGGGCCTGCGCTGGAGCGTGGTCACGATCGAAAACGGCGACGAGGCGAGGGCCGCGCTCGACCGGATCACCATCCCGCAGGACGTGCTCGACCGTATCGCGCCGACCGCGTTGCCGCGCTCCTCGATCATCATCTCGGACGAGCCGTTGAGCAGCGAGACCAATTACCGCACCGAGTTCGTTGCGGTGCTGAGCAATCAGCCGCAGGGCGGCTTCATCACGCGCAAGCCGACCGCGCCTGCCATGATCGCGAGCGATGACGGCTGGGACAATGGCGGCAACGGCTTCGGCTTCTTCTTCCAGCGCGATCCGTACGTGCAACCGGTCAATCCGCGCCGGAGAGGCCAGTATCAGTATTACCAATCGACGCAGCCGGTGCAGCGAGGCTTTTGGTAGGGACGCCGAGATCGCCTGCGGCGCAGGCTTACGGCCGCGCCGTGATCACCAAAGCCTGAATCTTGGCTTCGACCGGTCCGGAGCCATGGCGCATCCGGATCGCCTCAGTGACCGCGTCAGTCGCCGCCTGAAGGTCGCCGCCGCTTCTTGCCTCGATCTCGCCGCGCAGCGGCGTGCCCTGGCAGTAGGCGATCGCCACGTCTTCCGCTGTTGGCGCGCGGCTGATTGCGGATCGCGTTTCGATCGAGACGCTGCCAAAACCTGCCCGTTCGAGATCGGCCCTGATGATCGCATGGTCGAAATAGCCGTGCGGTGTCCGGGCCATGAAACGCGGCGGATCATCGGGAAACAGCTTGGCCAAGGCGATCGTTGCATCGTGGGCGAACACGTTGTCCTCGATGCGGTCCCAGACGTTGAAGAGGAACGTGCCGCTCGGCTTCAAAACGCGCTTTGCTTCGGAATAGCCCTTGACGCGATCCGGAAAGAACATGGCGCCGAACTGGCAGCAGACCACGTCGAATTCCGCGTCGCCGAACGCAAGAGCCAACGCATCCGCCTGGCGCCAGACAATGCGGGCATCGTCCGCCTGACGCTGCGCTGCAACCGCGAGCATCGGCTCGCTGAGATCGGTCGCAACATAGCGGACGCTGCGCGGCAGCGCCGCCGCCACGGCGCGCGTCACCGCGCCGGTGCCGGCCGCGATCTCGAGCAGTACGAAAGGCGAGAGCGCAGCGACCCGTCTTGCGATGTCGTCGGCATAGGCGGCGAAGATCATCGGGACGAGATATTCGTCGTAGAGTTTTGGGACGGAGCCGGCGAAAATCTTGTCGGTGTCGGACATGCTTGCCTCGCTGAAGGTTCAGACGCGAGATCAAGCTACCATGGACCGCTAGCTCAGCGCGCAAGCAAAGATGTGAACCAGGCCGGTTTCCGCATCGGGCGCGCTCCAGGCGATGTCGGCCAAGCCGGCCATTCGTTCTACGATTTCGCGCCGTCGCACCGCGCAGACGCCCGCCGTCGATAGCGGGTTGAGCGGGATGTAAGGCGCGCAGCGTCCTATCGCGCGTGCGATCGCGCGCGACAGATTAGATGATCGAGCGAGATGTACCCGGGTCCGTAAGCCATGAGGGCGAGTGCCATGGCCGTCCAAGTGAGGTGAATCGGCCAGCCGTCGGGCACGGTGAGCTCGACGATGACGGTCATGAGCAATAATCCGAGCGCAGCGAACCGTGTGCCGAGACCCAGCACCAGCAGGATTGGAAACATGATCTCGCCACATCCCGACAGGAAGGCCATTACCGCCGGCGCAGGAAAGTGATAGGGCCCGCCGGGCAGGTGCAGCATGAACTCGTCGCTGAACAGCGTCACCGCGGTGTCGTTGAGTCTGAGGAAGCCGTCCCACTTGAGAATGCCCGAGCGCCAGAAGGGAACGGCGAGCGCCGCGCGCAGCACGAGCTGAACGAGCGAGGGCGCGGCAATCGTCCGTACCAGAGAGTTGGCGTTGTCGAGCAGCAGCCCAAGTGATGGCAGGGCGCTTCCCGCAGTCATGCGTTGATCGGTGATCATCATGCGTCTCCGAGAGCAAGCGAAGTGAATGCGCCAGCCTCGATCAGGCCGGTGATGTTGGAAGCGAGATCGAAATCGGGGCATGCATCCAGCGCCGACGCGGCGGCCCCGCCGAGTGGCTCGCCCGAAGCAAGGCGTTCGGCAAACACTGCGCCGCCGGGCGGAAGGCGACGCACCATAACGTCGAATTCGGGCCGGGTGATCAACGCGTCTTCCAGCGTCGACGCGTCAATGCGCCCGATCGGTGCGTCATCGCGGTTGGCGGCAAAGATCGTCACTGCCGAGAAGGACGAGCGCACGATGCGCAGCGCCGGATGCGCGATGAAGACTAGATCGGCCAACCGTTCCGAGGCGAAGGCCGCCAGCGCAGCGGCCGACAACGGCGCGGCGTCCTGCGCATGGTAGGCATCGAGCCACGCCCGCTCGATGCGTGCAACATCCGCAAGCCAGGGCATTGTCTGCGCATACTCATATCGTGTGATGAAGTCGGCAAACTCGCGGCCATATTCGAACAGCAGCGGGGAAGTCGGGGGGCTGCTGCAGATGTGGAAGCGCGCCATGGCACGGAAGAAATCAGGACCGGTGATGCGCTGCACCGCCGGATAGATCGCGGCGAGGGCATCGATCAGGCTCACCGTGACATTGTTGCGGTAGACAGCGTAGCGCTTGCCGGCGGCCTTGCCGTTCGGACCCGCCACGATCGCGGGCGCCGCCCGCGTGGGGTCCAGCAGTCCCGGCGTAAAGGCGGCGGCAAAGGACAGGCCCTGCTCAGGCGGCATGACGGTCTCCCGCAGTTGCAGTCTTATTGCAGCGATCGAGGATTGCCTGTGCGGCGGCGGCTTCCGCCTGCAACACCGGCCAGTCCGGAATCTTGCTATCCCATTCGATCAGCGTCGGCACGCCACCGCGGCGCCGGATGACGATCTCGAATAGCTTCCATACGGCATCCGCGACCGGGCCGTCATGGCTGTCGATCAGCAGCAGGTCGCCTTCGTCATCGGCCTGCTCTGCGTGGCCGGCGAGGTGGATCTCCCCGACGTGCGCCAGCGGAAATTCCGCGAGGTACTCAAGCGCGGAGAATCCGTGATTGGCCGCGGATACGAAGACGTTGTTGATGTCGAGCAGCAGCCCGCAGCCGGTGCGTTCGGCAATGGCGCGGATGAAATCGGTCTCGCTCATCGACGATTCGCGAAAGGCGACATAGGTGGACGGATTTTCCAATAGCAACGGACGGCAGATCGCGTCCTGCACCTGGTCGATGTGGTCGCAGACGCAAGCCAGCGTCGCTTCGGTGTAGGGCAGCGGCAGAAGATCGTTGAAGAAGCTGGTCTCATGCGTTGACCAGGCAAGGTGTTCGGACACCAGCGCTGGTTGGTAGCGAGCTACCAAATCTCGGAAGCGGGCCAGATGCGCCTTATCGAGCGGCTGGGGTCCGCCGATCGACATGCAGACGCCGTGCAGCGACAGCGGATGGTCGCGGCGGATCGCCTCCAGCGCGCGATGCGGCGGGCCGCCCGCGCCCATATAGTTTTCGGCATGCACCTCGAAGAAGCCGCATTGCCGGCCCGTGCTCAGGATGGCCTGGAGGTGCTCGGGCTTGAAGCTCGTCCCGGCAACACCGCCGATGGGAGCGGAGTAGCGGAGTGGCACCGCAGACGCCTCGGGCACGATTGCCGTCGTCATGGATTCCTCCGCTCTTCACCGTTGTCGTGGGCGCGACGCGGTGCGTTAGACCGGCTTGAGCGAACCTTTCTTGCCGTTCGGCAGCTCGATGCTGGTGCAGGTGCCGCCCTGCACGAACTTCCAGGCGTTGCCCTGGAAATCGACGGTGGATGTGCCCTGGCAGCTCGTGCCCGGCCCCGCCGCGCAATCGTTCTGGCCCTTGAGCGCGACGCCGAAGCATTTTTCCTTTCTGGCGGCGACGGCCGCATCGGCCTCCGCCTTGGTCAGCGGACCGGCGGCGGCGAGGGTGGCGAGGGCGGTTGACACCGCGCCGGCGAGAACGATCGACGTGACGACGTGCTTGGCAGACATCGGAGTTTCTCCTGTTCGAAATGGCATCGCCTGGCAGGCGAAAGCGCATAATCTCCTTCGCTCCGCGCGCAGCCCGCGTTACTGCGCAGCTGCTCACGAATCCGTGAGACCGCTTGGATCTGGCGCACGAAGGCGCGCTTGGGTCAGAATTAGCGGGCAATCGGCTGTTCAAATCCAATGCGGTTGGCAAAATCCGCCCAGCACGGGCATGATGCGGATATGAAAGCCATGCTGCTCAAGCCCGAACACTACACCCGCTCGCCGTGGAAAAACGGCGGCGGCGTTTTCACCGACATCGCGGATGCCCATCGCGCTGACGCACCAGTGAAGGATTGGGACAGTCTGCTCTGGCGCTTTGCCAGTACGCCTATCGTTACGCCCGGTCCGTTCTCCTACATGCCCGGCATCGACCGCCTCCAGATGGTTGTCGGCGGGCGCGGGCTGGTGCTGAAGTCGCCTGCGCAGGAATTCGATGAACGAGAACCTTTCACGACTGTGCGGTTCGCCGGGGAGCTCGAGATCGTGACCGAGCTCGAGGCCGGTCCGGTCGAGGTCGTGAACCTGATGGCGCGGCGTGGTGCGGTCGAGATCGAGCTCGAAGCGCTCAGGCAGGCCGGCGATCGACCGTTGTTTGCCGGCACGCATCTGGTTTACGCGGTTCGGGGCGATTGCCGCATCCGTCTTGGCGGGGAGCGTTTCGCGATTTCCGATGGCGGCACGCTGAAGGTCGAACTCACCGAGCCATCGAGCCTCGCGCTCGCATCGGGTTTGGCGGTGTTGGGGTCGATCCGGATCGTCGGCTAGATGGCGCCTCCCCAAACGGCGGCTGCGCACAAACCGGGCAACTGGCCAGGTTGACGCCGTCGCGCCGGAGCAAGATATCTGCCCGATGCAGACCGCCGCTCAAAGGGGCAGAATATGGACGCGCCAGACATTCACGCCCCCGCCACGCAAACCGACAATGTCGTCGACTGGTTGACCAACGGCACGCGCGACGAGCGCTTCGTCGATAACATCTTCGCGCAGATGTGCGTCCGCCTCCAGCAGGCCGGCATCCCGCTCAAGCGGTCGACGCTTCACATCCTGATCCATCACCCGCAATGGCTGGGAGCTCGGATGATGTGGTCCGACGGGATGCGCGAGGCGGAGATTGCACTTGTCGACTACGACGTTCGCGAGCGCTCCGAATACATCGGCAGCGCCGCCAACGAGATCCTTGAAGGCGCCGCCGAGGTGCGCGAGCGGCTGGAGCAGGATCGTTCGCTCGGCCGCAAGCACGCGCTCTACGACGAGATGCGGGCGCGAGGCCTGACCGATTATGTGGCCTGGCCGCTCTACCACACGCTCGGCAAGCGCCACCTCGTCACCTTCGCCACCGACCGTCCCGGCGGGTTCGACGATGCGCATATCGCCGGCCTGAAGAAGCTGCTGCCGGTGCTGGCGCTGGTCAGCGAGATCCGCGTCAAGAACCGCCTGGCGCGCACGCTGCTCGAGACCTATGTCGGCCACCATGCCGGCGAACTGATCCTGGCCGGCGCCACCAGGCGCGGTACCGGCACGACGGTGCGCGCCGCGATCATGATCTGCGATCTCAGAGATTTCACAAAAATCTCGGACAATTGGCCGCGCGATGACGTCATCGATCTCCTCAACGACTATTTCGACGCGATGTCCGAACCCATCGCACGGTATGGCGGCGAGATCCTAAAATTCATCGGCGACGGGCTGCTCGCCATCTTCCCGCTCAGCCAGCCCGACGCTTGCGCCAACCTGCTCCATGCCGTGGCCGAAGCCCGCAAGGCCATGGCCGCGTTGAACGAGCGGAACAGTGCGACCAGCCGCGCGCCGCTCAATTACGGCATCGGCGTCCATGTCGGCGACGTGATGTACGGCAATATCGGTTCAACCAGCCGACTCGATTTCACCGTGATCGGCCCCGCCGTCAACATGGCCTCGCGCTTGGAGGCGCTCACGAAGCAACTCGGACGAACGGTGCTGCTGTCGCGCGCCTTCGCCGAACTGGTGGAGAAGGAGTTCACGCTGGAGCATGTCGGCCAACACGAGGTGCGCGGCTTCAGCGACCCGATCGAACTGTTTGCGTATTAGGGGTGAGCGGCGAACCGCGCCGGCTGAATTGGACCCAGCGGCGGCTATTTGCGGTTCGCTCCGGTAGAGCCGGAGTTCGGCATGGCCTGCTGACCGCCCTGGGTTTGCCTGGGGTCGTTGTCCCCTGGCCGGGTCGTTGATGACTTGGCCGGCGCGCTCGCGCCGCCGCTGTTGTTATCCGATGACGTATTAAGGCCCGAGGCGCCGGCCCCGGTCGTGCCGCCTGTACCGGTAGAATCGATGCTCGACCCCGTCCTGGACGCACCCGCGCCGCCTTGCGCAAGCGCGATGGATTGAGACGCGAGCGCCGCAATGAGCCCTGCGATGACGAGTGCTTTCATGTCCGCTCCTTCGAAGCCAGGCAGCCCCGGCCCGGCGGTCCGGGGGCGGGGGTCGAGCCGAGGCCGCCATTTGCCGGAATTTGTGGAACCCCGGCGGCAGGCCAATGCGCGGGAACGCGGGGCGTTCCTATTCCCGGTTGGCTGCGAAGCAATGCCGCTAGGCCGACCAGCGATCCTGCTCTTCCTGGTGAGCGTGCTCGTTCAGGCGGTCGGCGATTTGATCCGCAATCTGCTCCGACTCGGCCGAGGCGACGGGGTCGCCCTTGTGTGTCTTCAATTTGTCCTTGTCGGCTTCGATCGGGAAGTCGTCAGGGGTCAGTCCGGCTTCCTTGCTCATGGCGCGCCTCGTTGTGTCCAGAGTCCGGAAAACACGCGTGAAGGCTGATCGTTGCTATGAAGACAAGGGCCCCATTGACAGAGCAAAATCAGGCGCCGCCAACTGCCCGGATGACGGTCCCGCTCCCGCCGCAGGTGGCGCAGGGAGCGCCGTCAATGCGCCCCTTGCCGTGACAATCCGGACAAACATCTTCGCCGGTCCCGGTTGTTCCCCGCGGGGCTTCGTCACCGGGATTGAGCGTTGGCTGCGTCCCCGTCTTTGCGCTTTGCACGTCGAAAGCCTTCGCCTTGGTCATCTGCGCCTCCTCGAAAGGACTGCAACGCGCCTCGCCGTAGGAAGTGCCAATTGGTTGAGACCGTGCGAGCCGAGACCTCGGAATATCTCTCCCACCGGGAACAGCGCGATCGCATATGACAGCTGCGAGGGCACGGAACGTGCTCGGCCAGCATGGTTCGCCACGACCCGCTGAGCCGGCTCATCGCCATGTGGGTCCAAAGATTTGGCCGCAACCG
Organism: Bradyrhizobium sp. 179; assembly: GCF_023073535.1. Classification (NCBI taxonomy): domain Bacteria; kingdom Pseudomonadati; phylum Pseudomonadota; class Alphaproteobacteria; order Hyphomicrobiales; family Nitrobacteraceae; genus Bradyrhizobium; species Bradyrhizobium sp. 179. Next base: position 54,379 of record NZ_JADPJR010000136.1, read on the forward strand.
AGGCCTCATCCTGAGCGCCTGCCGCCGGGACGACGTCGATTTCGGAGCCCGCCGAACCTGTGACGGCGAGCCCCGCCAGGGCGGCAGCGTCAGTCTATTCGGACATTGATTGTCTCTACGGCCGATCGCTCACGCGGCGTGCCGGCCGGTGATTGCTATTTTTCGACAGCCCCCGACCAGTCCTTGAAGCCGCCGACGTTGTAGACCTTCTCGTACCCCATATCCTTCAACAGCTTCCCGGCCAGGGCCGATCTGCCGCCAGACGCGCAGTAGAGAATGACGGTCTTGCTCTTGTCGAACGCCTTGTCGTGATACGGCGACTCCGGATCGGCGCGAAACTCCAGCATCCCGCGCGAGACATTCACGGCGCCCGCGATCTTGCCGCTGGCGGCAACTTCCGGGGCATCGCGAACGTCCACCACAAGCGTGTCGCCGTTCTTGATCATCTCGGCCGCTTGGTCCGAGGTGATCTTGGGGACTGCCGCGTTCGCGGCTTCCAGCATTTGCTTGACGCTTGTTGACATCTTTTCTCTCTCCCTTGCTGCCCTCGCATGAGGATAGCACATGGATTTGTGCTTCGCCTGCTCCTGACGGTGGGCGTCGGCCCCATGGATTCCACCGCGCCGAACGATGGCAAAGCCCTATTGCCGATGCAGGATTGTACGAATAGGCTCCGTCCCGAAAGCGCTCAACGGTCCTCGATCGGCCGCACATCCATGCCCAAATTCCTTCGCATCGGAGTCCTTCAGTCGAACGTATCCGGATACACCTCGAAGGCCTGGTGCATTCGGCGGGTCGGCTCGGCGGTCTTCCTGAAATGGGGCGCCGTGGAGGTCAATGGCGCCGGCGATGGGCGCAAGGTCTCCTGGTCGCGATCGCCGCAGGAGAAGACGATCCGTTGCGGCACGGCGCAGCGCGCGCAGGACTATGCCAAAGCAGCGATCGCCCGGCGCCGCAGCCATCGCTATGAGCCGCTGACCGGACCGATCGCGCTGCGGCGTCGGTCCGCCAACGCTGGCGCCGAGCTCAAGCAGGCGCTCGCCACAATTCTGATCGTCGATATCGTCGGCTCCACCGCGAAGGCTGCGAAGCTCGGCGATGCGCGTTGGACCAAGGTGATGGGCCATTATTACGCGGCCGTCCGCAAGGAGTTGAAGAGCTCGCGCGGCAAGGAAGTCGTGACCACCGGCGACGGCGTGCTGGCGACGTTCAAGAAGCCCGCCGCCGGCGTCAATTGCGCGACCGCGATTCAGAAAGCCGTGCGCACGCTGGGCCTCGAGATCAGGGTCGGCTTGCACGCCGGCGAATACACCATCAGCGGCGGCGAGATGGTCGGCCTCGCCTTCCACATCGGCACCCGCGTCGCCGCCAAGGCGCGCGCCGGGGAGGTTTTGGTGTCGAGCGCGGTGAAGGAGCTGATGAAGACGCAATCTGCGATCAGCTTGAAGGATCACGGCGTGCACCGGCTGAAGGGTGTACCGGAAAGGTGGAGGCTGTGGCGGGTGGAGGGGTGAAGGGACGTCTCGGCGGGGAGGCAGTTCGGCACTGTCACTGTAATTGCCGCTCGAGCGATAGAAATCAGGTCAGACGGATACGGAAGAGCACTGACTTGGTGGGCACCGAAATGCGAAACGGGCGACCAAGCGTGCGCTTTTGGTGGAGTGGCTCGGCGAGCACCGACAAGCTCATAATTTGGGTGATAGGCGCGGCGGGACCCGCCCCGGCAACCAGACCGTTATGAGCGGCCGGACGTGGGAGCGCGCAAAGGCCGAGCGCCGCGAGCGGGCGCCCGGCTAACGACCGTCGGACATGAGGAATGATCGCTCAGACTGGAATCGTCGCGGTTGCATTCTTGGCTGCCATGGCTGCAGGTCTCGCCACCGCCGCGATGGCATCCGCATTGAGCCGTACCAATTCGCCTGCGAGACGCGGCCCGTGGTCGGATTGCCGCTTCGCGACCTGGCAATCGCTGAGGCGATTCCGCCCGCCGGCCCATCCGAACCCGCGCAGTCCTCGGCGAAACGCCTCCAGGGTGCGCCAGCCAACGGTGCCCCAGGCATCCTGAGGGGCGCGCACACTCATTGGCAGTGCAATGATCGGCAGCGACCTGGGTTTGATCTTGATCAAGTTCAGCAGCGTCGCCGCCACGATCATCGTTAGGACGCCGCCGACGCTGAGCGTGATCTGCATCGCAAGCCCCTCCGATATGTCGAGCAAAGCCAGGAGACTGACGAGCGTAAGCAGAACGCCGAGGCAGAAGATTGGCAACGAGTTCTTGCCACAAAGGATGGCGCCGCGCATCACCGCAGTCCTCAATGCTTGTCGATTGGGTGGCACGAGCCATACCGCTACAACCGCAAGCGCCAAGAAATGCAATAGACGCAGCGGATCGAGATTCGATTTGTCGACCGGATAAGCCAACTTCGTCAGCCCCTGCGGTATCAACGCTTCCAGCGGCTTGATTCTCCAGCTCAATGCGATGACGAGGCTGAAGACCAGATAGAGAATGGCAGGCGCAAGCGCCATGCGTGACGTTAGCCAGGGGCGCACTCTTTCGCCTTCGATTATCACCCAGGCGCCAAGCACCACCAGCAGCTGCCACGCCAGTGGATTGAAAGCCCAGTGGCCGTTCGGCCACGCCGGCAAGGACCAGCCGAACATATGCACCAGCGCATAAAGCGCCAGCGAGGCGCCAAGCGTCACGTTCGGCAGTCGGAGCAGCAACCACAACAACGGCGCGAACAAGAGGTGGAGAAGCACGAAGATCGGCAACACGTCGGTATTGACCGGGCGGTATTGCAGAATCGCCGCGTGCGCGAGCGTCGCGCCCGGCTGGTCCAGCAGAATGCGCGTATTGCTCTCGTCAGCAAGGCGTTCCACGCCAGCGATGTGGACTAGGATGGCGCAGGCGAGCGTGAGCAGCAGAAATGCGATATAAATGTCCCAGCTTCGCCGCAGCGTGCGGCGGATCACGCTGGTCCATCCCTCGCAGCTCCATACCTTGCCGTAGGCCAGTGCGCAGGTGACGCCCGAGACGAACATGAACACTTCCGCGGCATCGCTAAAGCCGTAGTTCCGCAGGGTCAGCCAGCTTCCAATGTTGTGGGGGACATGATCAAGAAAGATGCACCAGAGTGCGATGCCGCGGCAGGCGTCAATGCGCAGGTCGCGGCCGTTGGCTTTCAGTTCCGGCAGCGCGGCCGCCGATGGCTTCGGGGTGGCGGTTCGGTCATGCATCGGCTTGCCTCGTCCAGCGTGCGCGCACGCTTCAAGAGGAACGATCGACAGGAATCGAATCTGACAAAAAAGCGGCCTGCGGCGGGTTCGTGAAAGCGCAGCAGTCCCGCGTTGCTTCACACCGACCGGGCCACGACAGCAATTGAGACAATGGCCGCGCTGAGTAAAAAGCTGGTGGAGAAGCTGACTGTCGACATCATCGTTCAAGTGGCGCAGTGTGTAAACCGGTCGGAGGTCGGTACAGAGAGGTGCCTAGGTCCTATGACCAAGGTACCGGGCCGCGGCATCATTTGACGCCGGTCGGAATCGTGATGAGCAATTCATCGCTCGCGTGGACGAAGGCACCAGCGAACTTCGCGCTTCGCGGAGTCCGCTCTCCTTCGTTAGGATGTGTGCCGATTGCAACCATAGCACACAGCAGCCCTACGGCGCCTACTTTGAGTGCTGACGGCGAACCGCTGGACCAGAGATAGCAGATGGACGGTTTCGTAGCTGGGTGTATGATTTTTCATTGATCTCCGGGCGTCAGAAGACGGAGAGCATTTTTATGAAGGTACTTATTGTTGACGATCACACATTGATTCGCGAGGCGTTGCACGCTGTCCTGAAGGAATTGAAGCGAGAAGCCGTGATATTGGAAGCATCGAGCAGTCGAGAGGCCATGCACATCGTCGAAGAGCATCCCGATATCAGCCTCATTTTGCTCGATATCAATTTGCCTGACCGCGACGGCTTCTCTGTTCTCTGCGAACTGCGCCAGCGCTATGCGACGATTGCCATCGTCATTCTCTCGTCCTCCGATGATCAGGATACGGTCAGGCGCGCTTTCAAACTTGGCGCGCTGGGTTTCATCCCGAAGACCACGGAACGTGAAGTGATGCTCAACGCAATTGAGTTGGTGTTCTCCGGCGGAGTCTACATCCCCTCGAAGATTCTGGAGGAAACAGCGGGTCCGCGGTTCGCAGATAAACCCTTGGCTCGCGACTCGCTCAAGGGGCTCGGGTTGACCGACCGTCAGATCGACGTACTGGCGCTCCTGATGAAAGGAAAAAGCAACAAGGTCATTGCCAGGACGCTCAATATGGCGGTGCCGACGGTGAAGAATCACATCACGTTCGTTCTCAAGGCACTCGGCGTGGCGACGCGCACCGAGGCCGTCATAAAAGTCGGAAAAATGGGCTGGGAATGGCCGCCGAAATCCGAATCATGAAACTGCCCCGGTGCCTCTTTCACCATCATGATTCCTAAGGAGCTCATGCATGACAGCGCGGAGCCGCATAGGGTCGACGGGCTTGTGCAACAAAATGTATCCTCTGTCCCTAGCGTCCCGCAGAGGTTCAGCTGCGGTATCGCCGCTGATGAGAATGGCGGGAATTGACGAGCCAAACGCTGCATTGATTTGTTCAATAGCCCGGATTCCGGTCTTCCCGCTTGCGAGATGATAGTCCGAGATTATGAGATCGGGGCGTTGTTCGCGCTCGGCAAGCCGGACCAGTGCAGCTTCGTCGGATCCGGCGGCAAGAACCGAATATCCCCATTTGCTAAGCAATCCGCCCGTTCCCTCCTGCACGATCGGAGTATCGGCAATCACAAGAATTGCCTTGCCGTCGGCCGCCAAGGCGCCGGGGTAGGGTAAGTCGGCGGGCGCCGCGGACCTGACGCATTGATCGACTCTCGGAACCAGGATCGCAAATCGCGAACCTCGGCCCACCGTCGAAGCCAGCTCGATTTGATGGTTGAGAAGCAGGCGAAGCTTGTCGACAATCGCGAGGCCGAGGCCGAGTCCGCCGGACCGGTTCTGTTCTGAGCTAGGAACTTGAAAGAACTCGCCGAAGATATTCTGCTGTTGATCCTCGGGAATGCCGGGACCGGTGTCGCATACTTCGATACGCAACATCTCACCGCGCCGACGACATCCGACCAGGATCCCGCCCTGCAACGTATAGCGCACCGCATTTGATACAAGATTCAGCATAATGCGTTCGAGCAGCATCGCGTCGCTTCGCACCCAGGCGTCACTTGGCCTGACGCGTAGCCGCAGACCTTTCTTTTGCGTCGCCTGGTCAAACGCCGTCTCGATTTTTTGCAACAGGCGCCCGATCGGGAACTCGGTGATTTTGGGGGTAAGCATCCCGGCATCGAGCCTGGAAATGTCCAGGAGCGAACTGAACATTTCATCCATTTCCTTGCGGGTTGCGTCGACCCGTTCGATCGTTCTTGTCCTTTCCTCCGGCTTGAGCGGCGTGCGCAGCTGGGCGACGAACAAGCCCAACGCATGTAAAGGCTGCCGCAAATCATGGCTTGCCATGGCCAGAAAGCGCGATTTCGCTGCGTTGGCGAGCTCCAGTTCCTGCGTGCGCTCTGCGACCTTCTGCTCGAGTTCGACATGCGCGCGGCGCAGGTTTCCTTCCGCTTTCTTGCGGACTTCGACATCCGCGCTCAGCAGCAAGCTTGGAACGGTAATACTGATCAAGAACATCAACACCAGCAGGAATGACGCATTGCGATCTGGCGTCGCGAAGGGGCCGCCGCCCGTATGCGTTGCCCAAATCGTAATGCCCGCAAGCACGAGGGCAACCGTTGCGGTATCGCGTGGACCGCGACGCAGGGCCGCCCATAACATGGGCAGGATCGCTAGAAAACCGAGTGGATCTCGGCCGGGCGTCTGCTCGATCAGGGGGCTGAAAGCAATGAGGCCAACAGCCGCCGCTGTCGCGAGGACCCCGGCCGTTTCCAAAAAATCGTGCCGGTTGAAGGCATGATGTTGGTTTGATGCCCACAAAACGATAACGGGGGTAATGACCAGTGCGCCGGTCACGTCTCCCAGCCACCAGGTGATCCACGCGTCCGCGAAATTCTTCGGCGCGATGTACCCGAAGAGTGCCAGGCTGCTCAGTCCAATGCTGGCGCTGATCGGTGTCGCGATCACGACGCAGATCAGGGTAAACTTTGCAACAGAATCAGGCGTTGAAAACGTCTCACACCCGCCTGACCACCGCTTGATGAGATACGCGCCGGCAACCGCCTCGAGCGAGTTGCCTGTTGCAATCGCAAATGCGGTGGCAACGGAGCCGGCCGTCGTCGCATTGGCGATCATCGCCGCCGCAAAAATTGCGGGCCAAATTCGATATCCCCACAACAGCACCGCCGCCAGCGCGACACCTGTCGGCGGCCAAATTGGCGTTGCGCTGGGATGGATAGAGGCGAGGGCAAGGCCGCCCTTCGCCGAGACGAGATAGATCGCTCCGATCACGACCAGACCGCCGACATAGCTGAGGCCGCGGTATGCATCCATGTCGAAAGCTACTGATCGTTGATCGGACATGGTCGGCGTCCGGACTAGGCAATTGGATCGTTCACATGACTGACTGTTGATCTCTTGGCCGAAAATCAAAGATCGCCCGCTCGATACGGCAGATGCGCTCAGATCGAAATGATCACCGCACTCTGCTGGCGACCCAAGAGACGGCGCGTGCGATGGAGGAGCATCCGGCCGACTTGCGGTCAATCCGTGCGGATCGCCTCACTACTAATGGGAGACGAACAGCCGCCGTTGCGCCCGGAGAAGTTCGCGCCGTCTTTTGTTCGCCCGAGCTTTCGGGGGACGCATCGTACGACGAAGACAGGCTCTCCGAAAGGCCTGGATTTGGACCCGGACAAAGTCGCTGTGTGCGACCAGGGCCTATCTCTCGTTGGAGTCTCGGGGCCAAACCACTTGCACGATAGGTGCTGTGGCGGACGGGAAGCGCACGGAATAGAAGCATCACCATGACCGATGAGATGCTGAGTCCGTTTGCGTCGGCGATGGCGTTTGCGATGAGCGGCGCAATTCTCCGTGATCGAACGATCGCCAACTCGAACTCGTCTTTGAGGCGATCGTGTCCGCACCGTTGTAGTTCCTGGCGACCGGGGACTACACCATACGGCGGCGCTTACAGCGGTACGGAAGGGACAACGTTGTCGGCCGTTCGACGCAACAGACTTTCAACGTTGTTGCCCCGGTTCGTGCGATAGAGCCGCAGGTCTACACTCAAGAAGGAGAGCCCGCGCCGGATCCGGATCTGGAGCGGTAGTGGTCGCCGTTGTTCAAGCGGGGTGGGCGACTTCTATCGGCACCACGGGACCTGCTCGCAGACCTTCCGCAAGTATTACAATCGCTATCTGCAGAGCGGAGATGAAGCGGACCTGCTGCCGCGGCGGCTGCATCGGTGAAGCGAAATGGCGATCGCTCCAATGGAGCCAGCGGCGACGGCGTTGCGGGCGAGACCGATAGCATTGCTTGCCGCCGACGCTCCCGCAGCGAGCGATCGTCGAGGAGGCAGAGAGCGACCAAGAGCGAAGATCCAAATGTCGCGAGGAGGGCAAACTCTGGCGAAAGCTTTTGGACGGTGAGCGACAGTGTTGCGGAGAGTGCGGCGAGGCTGCACGCGCCTTGGAGGACAGTGCAGATGGTGATGCTAAGAACCGAGAGACCATGCCGTCGATGAATCGTGAAGGCAAGGATACTAAGTGCCATCGGAAAGGCTATGACAGTCCGGACCAGCTCGGACCGAGCCAACCTGATCGAGCAGCAATAGAGGCAACGAGCAGTCCTGCAAGCGCTGCTCGGAGCAGAACCGATTTGAGGCTCTCTTCACTTCGACCGCCAGAGGTTTCGATTTGGAATTCCCTAGCGATCCTGCGCCCGATGGCGTCCGCGTGGTTGGATAGCAGTTCGTCGATTGCAATTCGACAAACGGGGAGAATAGCTAATCGTTGTCATGGTGTTTAGGTCGCGGTAGTCGCTTTCGTGCCGCTGGAGCAGTCCGGCGGGTACGAGCACAAATGTTCTTTCCAACATCAGGCCGTGACGCGCGACCTGTCTCCGGACAGGCGTCCGCGCCGGCTCGCGGTCCCGCTTTCGGCGTCAGAGAATGCTAGTCCTGGTTCAGGAGACCGCGACAAAAAGAGACTGGCCGTCGCGCTTGACGTGCAGGAGCACCGGCCTGTTCTCCCGCCGCGCGTTCGTCCACGCCTCGGCCATATCGGAGGGTTGATGGACCTCGCGGTTGTTGACCGTGGTGACCACGTCCCCCGGCTGGATCCCGCTCTCGGCAGCCGGGCTACCAGGCTCCACCTCTTCGACCATCAAGCCAGCCCCCAGCCGCTGCCGTGCCGCTTCTGGGATCGGCGCCAGATTCAATCCGAGTCGTTTGCCTGTCTTATCCGATTGCTGCAAATCGCTCGTTCCGCTCCGTCGCTCGCCTTGAGGCTGACCGACTGCGACCGTGAGTTCCTGCGTGTTGCCGTTTCGGACAACGGTAGCGCCATCCGTGACCCCGGGGGGCTGGTCGGGAGCGAGATGCTGTTCGCGCCTTTGGATCGAGGAGGCCGATCCAGCGTTTTTGGACAGCGATGATCCGTTCGACCCCGAACTGCTGGTGGCAAGTGGGTGCGCGATTGGTTCGATGTGACCCAACCTGCGCCAGCGATACCAGTCGAGCCTTTAGAATTCAGGCGTAAAGGCGTGCGCGAAGCTAGGCCGCTTGCTTATGTCGTGTTGTATGTTGCGCTATACGCAGCATTCGGCGCGGCATCACCGTTCTGGCCAAAGTTCTTCGAAACAAAGACCGTGAGTGCCCAGCAGATTGGCGAACTGCTGGCTGCCGCGATGCTGGTGCGCCTCGTCTCCGGTCCAGTCGTTGCAGCCTTGGCCGACCTTCTCGGATCGTTGCGCCTTGTGCTCGCAGGCTGTGCGATCGTGGCCGGCGCAGCCTCCGCTGCCTTGCTCCGGGCGGATACTTTCGTGCTGTTGCTCCTTGCCGCGCTGGTTCAGGCGGCGGCTCTTGCTCCTACTACCGCAATTGCTGATGCGTTGTCGGTTAACGCCGCGCCGCAGCAGAGAGCGGGGAGGGCTTTTGAATACGGCTGGATACGAGGCGCTGGCTCGGCGTCGTTTGTGCTGGGCACATTGGCAGTTGGCCAGCTCATAACTTCTACGGATCTTGCGCCAGTCCTCTGGGTGAATGCGATCCTCCTGATCGCGGCCGCCGGCGCGACGGTATGGGTTCCCCCTCCGGCCACTCAAGCCGCATCGATGGGCGGGATCCGCTCTGCTGCGGACAAAGTGTTCGCGGTTCTCAAGATTGCGGGGTTTCGATCGGTGATCGCGGTTTCAGCCTTGGTCTACGGCAGCCACGCAATGCACGACGCCTTCGCGGTCATACGGTGGAGCGATTCTGGCTTGCCCGCGTCGACAATCAGCTTCCTATGGTCCGAAGCGGTCCTGGCAGAGGTATTCGTTTTTTTGTTCATTGGTCCGGTAATGCTTGACCGGCTTGGCGCGCGTGGCGCCGCTATCGTGGCGGCAGCTGCGGGCGTCGTGCGTTGGTCCGTTGCGGGCCTGACGACATCAGTTTTGCTGCTCTCACTGATACAGCCGTTGCACGGACTAACTTTTGCGCTGCTTCATCTCGCTTGTATGCGCCTCGTGCGGGCGGTAATCCCCATAAGCATCGCCGCGACAGCTCAGGCTCTGTATGCGTTCGGCTCCGGACTGGTGACCGCGCTGCTAACGCTCGTGTCGGGCGCCATATATGCGAGATACGCCGGAGCAGCCTTTCTTCCAATGGCAGGTCTTTGTGTCGTTGCCTTCCCATTCGCCTGGTTCGGGTTTGCGCGCCGGACGGTCCGGTCTGGAACCTTCGGCTGAGAACAGACCGAGCGCCCGATCGGCACTCCGAAGTCAGACCCTGCCGTGGAGAACGCTCGCGTTGCCGCTAAGCACGTGTCGTCCTCGTTCCAGGAGGAAAGAATCGTTGGGTTGTCTGGGTAACCAATGAGGCGTCGCGACCGAACGCCCGATGCCACCGACACGCCATTCGTCACAGGCACACGGGTCGCAGCCGGGTTCCGCCGCTGTGCCCGCCTCCAGTCATTGCTGCCGCCAGCAGCACACGCCATTACTTCGAAAATTCCGCAGACAAAGCGGTCGCCTCTCTTGAACTCGAAAACAGTACTTCTAATTGGTTGCTTGCCACCGATGTGGTGCCGGACGCGTTCTACGGTTCGGCAGATACCGCCGGAACATCCCGGCGTCGCTTTTATCCATGTTGCACGATCACTGCAGAGCAATCCAAGCTTACGGTGGAGGGCCGCAAGGCCGACAAAGGTGATCACAACTTCCTGTTCCAGGGCATCTCCATGCGGCCGTTCCGCCGCGTGTTCAACCTGGCCGACTACGTCCAGGTGAAGAATGCGAGCTTCGAGAACGGCATGCTGAAGATCGATCTGGTCCGGGAGGTGCCGGAATCGATGAAGCCGATCGCCGGCACGCTGGTGGCGCTGATAGCTGCTGTTCGGATCTGGTACGCGCATGGTGGCCATCCGCAGGCGACAGCGTGAGGCCCGGTCGAACTGGTGGAGGGGGGCCGGCGTACTTCTGGCCTCCCGCCATCCAACTGACCCATTAGCTGCGGCCAGCCTTACTTTTCATTCAGCGCAAGGAATGCATTCCAGGCGGCGGTTGCCAAAATCTGCGACGGACGGCGGCGGCAAGCCTTCTCGAGTTCAGCCGCCATCAAGCCAGTATCAACAATCGACTGCTTCTGGCCGCTTGCCGCGGCCACGTAATTTAGACCGCTCCAGAACCCTTCAACCCATTTCATCACGTCGTCCTTACTGACGCGTCCGGTGTGCATGACATCGCACCCTTCGGTCCCCAGGCCCGCGATGTTGACGCGGACGCGAGCACTTTCTGAGTGGCAGGGCAGGGCAAACAGAACAATCAGCGCGAGCATCGCGGCCGAGACGCGCCGCCAACAAAACCTAACCGAACAACCAAAGCCTGTCATCGATGATCTCTGGCAGGACAGCGCTCTACCGCGTCGCGCCCGGGTTGCAATCTTTCCAATGAACTCAGGTGGAGCTGAATCGATCCAAACGCGTCTCCGCCGCTACACGTCTTTGGAGGATCGTCGTCCGGCAGCAGTTGCGCCTGGTCGGCTCAGAGCCGCCGCTCCGAGCATGTAGGTTGCGGAAAACGCCACGAATGCACCGATCGTCGTGTCGATCGCTCTGCGCCCGTGGCGAACTCGCCAACGGTAACAGCACAAGATCTGGAGCTTCGATGGGTTGCTCCGCGCGACGTCGCTTCACAGGCCGAACGGATAGGTGTCGGGGACGCCGGCACGCCGATGTTCAGGTCCCAGCGACCGGACGGCATGAGTCTCATCGAACCACAAGAACGCATCAAACTGCTGAGGCAGGGAGGCTTCCGCGTAATGGCTTTGCAGTTCGGTGTCCGGACGATAGATAACCCCGATAAACCGTTCGAGGCGCGGGTCGAGCAAGCGACGGCGAAGGCTCTCATCGCGGCGGAACTCGAGCAGTCCGCGCGCCCCACCGGCCTCGTGAAACTGGCGCTCGTAGCTATCACCTCGAGAGGCTCGCACCTGCATCACTTCCATCTCGCCGTCCCAGTGCGATGCGGCAGCCACGGTACCGGTGTGGGTGCCAAGTCCGATCAGGCACGCTGCGGTCGCAAACTTCATTCGGCTAAGCTGACCGATGTTGAGCTCCTCGCGGACCGCGCCCATCTCAGTGAAGCGGGCATCGCCGATATGAGAGTTGTGCGCCCAGACCACGGCCTTTGATTGAGGACCCTGTGCGTCGAGGATATGCTCCAGGGTTTCAAACATGTGCGTATCGCGCAGGTTCCATGATTCCGCGCCTCCGTAATACATGATCCGGTAGTAGCGCTCGGCGGAGGCGACAAGACGCGCGTTCTGCGCGGCATCCAGGAAGCTGTCGGGGTCGGTCGCAGCGTAGTCGAGTTGCTTTCCGAGGATGTCCTGGCACTGTCGGACCACCTCCGCCTCGCATTTTTGATAGCCTTCGGTCAGGACGGCACGACCATAGGTCGATGGTTCGCGCTGCCAAGGGGTCAGGCATCCATAACGCTCGCGAGCAACCGCTGCTGCTGCAGGATCTACCCTGTCGAGATAGGCGAGGACGGCCGCGATGGAGCTGCGCATGTTGTAGATGTCGAGACCGAAGAATGCGGCCCGGTCGCCTGCAGGCTTGCTTTCGTTGTGTTCGCGCATCCATTCGACGAAAGCGGCCACATCGGTGTTGCGCCACATCCAGGTCGGGAAGCGCTCGAACGGACTTTCGCTCGAGCTGCGGGACGCCCGCAGACGAACGTATCGGTCGATCGCGGCGGCGTCAGGCCAATCTGCTTCGACTGCAACGGCCGTAAAGCCGTGCTTCTCGATCAGGCGGCGCGTGATCGCGGCTCGCGCCTGGTAGAATTCAGACGTGCCGTGGCTGGCTTCGCCCAGCAACACGATTCGAGAGGACGCAAAGCGGTCGAACGACGCGCCGAAAGCGGGATCGTCGAAAGCCGGCAAGGGTTCGACGGCGGCACGGATCATCTCCGGGAGCGAGCGGAATTGGGTATGTCCGGGGACGTGATTGCTGGCAGAGCGCGTGCCGTCCTCGGCCCATCCGTGTTCCCCAATCAGAGGCACGAAACGGACTGCTCCGAAAGTTTCTTCCTCGAATTCGACGTCGCTCCGGCGAGTGAGCCGCAGCAATGATTGTTCATGTTCGAAGTCGCCGATGGGGATGACGAGGCGCCCGCCGATCGCCAATTGCCGCTTGAGCGGCTCCGGTACCGTCGGTCCGCCGGCAGCGACCAGGATAGCGTCGAATGGCGCCTCCTCGGGCAGACCTCGTGTGCCGTCGGCCGTATGAACGCAGCAGTTGGTATATCCCAGGGCCGAAAGACGGTCGGCGGCGACTCTGGCCAGATCGGCATGCCGCTCGATGGTGTGAACAGTTCTGGCGAGGCGTGAGGCCACGGCCGCGGCATACCCTGAGCCGGTTCCAACTTCGAGCACCCTGTCGGTGGACTTCAGTTCGGCCGCCTCAGTCATTAGCGCGACAATGTAGGGCTGCGAGATAGTCTGGGCGTGCGCGATCGGCAGCGCGCCATCCTCATAGGCGAATTCCTCAAGTCCGGGTTCCACGAACCGCTCTCGCGGGACCTGCATCATCGCGTCCAGAACCCGCAGGTCGCGGATTCCACGACCCGCAAGCTGCACCCTGATCATGCGGTCGCGAAATTGTGTGAAATCCGCCATCGCAGCACCGTCTGTCGGACCAATGGTGATCTTGATAAATCCAATTAGGACCGAATGGCGCGGTTCCTCCAGAGAGCCGATCAAACCAAACCCGCCGACGAATTCGCCGTGCCTAGCCCGCCTCGGAGGGGCACTTCGGACAGGTGTCGCCAATCGAATCCAGAACATCGCGGACCTGATCGGAGAGACGCCGCGTATCTTGGCGGGCGATGTCGAAGGCTCGTGAGCGTGCGGGTCGGCGCGGTCCTGCATCCAGCCATGCTCCTCGCACTCTCGGATGGCGCCGGCCTCCTGCAGCACGGAGATCGCCCAGCCGCGCAGCATCCTGACGGCGGGCCGCCTTGACAGGAACGCATCCTTGCCGACCGTGCCCGTTCCGGCTGCTAACAAGGATTCCAAATTGCGCGCATCCGGCTTTTCCACCTGGTCCGACCGCCTGTGCACAACGGCTTCTAGGCGGCCGAGGCCGGATTTTCCTTCTCCCCAGTCGCGAGGCAGTAGACGTGCATGCGTCTTCAGCACGGGAACGAAGGCTGCGAGCACGCGTTCAGCGAGCAAACTCTGGACTTGCCATGGTACTGAAATAGCGTCCCAAGCTGGCGGGCCGTCACTGCTCGATCCTCGTCACCGATCAAAACGGTGAAGAGGTCGGAGGGGGGCGACTGGATGTTCCTCATTGAAGCCCGACCTCGCATGAAGATTGGGGTGATCTCGGACACACATGGGCTTTTAAGGCCCGAGGTGGAGCGCTGCTTGGCAGGCGTGTCTCACATCATCCATGCCGGCGATATCGGCACTCCGGATGTTGTGGAGCGCCTTCGCCAGATCGCGCCCGTCACTGCGATCAGAGGAAATGTCGATCGGGGCGACTGGGCCAAATGCTTTTCTGAAACCGAAACACTGCAGCTCGGCGGCCGACGCTTCTATGTCCTGCACGACCTCAAGGAGCTGAAGGTAAAGCCGGCCGAGCTTGGAATCGACGTTGTAGTTTCTGGTCATTCCCATAAGGTTCGGATCGAAACCGCCGATGGCGTGCTCTATTTGAATCCGGGAAGCGCCGGCAAGCGACGCTTCAAGCTTCCCATCACGCTGGCAACGCTCGATCTCGATCGCAGTCGTTCCCTCCGGCCGGTAATCCACGACCTCGACAGACTCTGACAGGACGCAGGCGCCTCCGAGCGCGTTGATGCAACCCAATACGTGTTTAGTTTCTGCCCATCGACCAGGTCGATCGGAGGCCGCTTCGGGTCGATTTGATCTTTCTCGGGATTGCCCTGCAGGGATCGTTCGTCTGCCGGTGCGTCCGGCCGAGGAGGGCACCAGCCGTGGCGCCTTCACATTCTGCAGCGCGAGATCGTGCCTAAGGCCTTCGAAGACCGCTTCGCGCGGCAGGCCTCAGCGCGCCATACTCTACCTCGGCGTCCACGGTCGGGCGACCCACGTGGCCTTCGGCTACTTGATCCGGATATCGACGGTTATGTTCGCCGGATTAGCGGATCCAGCCGTTCCCGTAACTCGCCCGCGACCAAGTCGCGCACTCCGGGTGAAGCGCAGCTCGCCAAGCGTGATCTTGACTGGCCGTCCGGCAGGCTCACCTTTGTGGCTTGCGGTGCATCTCAAATGAGTTACGATGCAACCTCTTTTAGAAATTTGTATTTGGACCTACCCATTGGCAACAAGCATTGAATCGATCGTTTCGGCTTATGTGCGTCTGAAGAACCGGCAGGCCTTGGAGAATATGAGAGACCTTCGGCACCAATTGCTCGAACAGCTGCAAGCCACATCAGGCGTTGACTCTGCTGACTCTCGAGATGCTCTACTTGAGGACCTCCGAGTCATCGAGGATGGACTGGAGCAGCTTCAGCTGGATCCGTAGAGCGGGCCCCTCAGAAAGCAAACCAACGCCGTAAATGTAGATAACTTTCAATCTCAACCGACGTCTCGTTGCCGTCTCCGTTCGCTGGCTCCAAGCTGTGGCGCTACGTGAGTCGGGGCATTCATGGAACGGGAGCGGTTGCGGCGCATGTCTGTGGAGGAGCTGTGGCAACTCCATACAGTGGTCAATGACATTCTCGCGTTGAAGCTCTTAGCGAAAAAGGCAGAGCTGGAACGACGGCTTGGGCTGCTTAACCGAGGCGAAAATACCCCATTAACTGGGTATGACCCGGAGGAGTGAGGTCGCCCAGAAGTGTTGCCGCCTACGTGCATGCCCACGCTGACCCATACAGCTCTTGCGTTCGACCACGCTCGAAGACAAACGCCTGTGGCGGGCGCAAGCCAATAGCCGGGGCGCTACTATTGGCGTCACGAATCTCACGCTTCAGCCCGAGCTGTCCGGCGGATGCACGCCCAAAAATTGAGCGGGACGCGGGCAACCCGCGCAATTGCTCCCAAGCGTTGTGCAGCAATTCCTGCAGCTATTGCTCGCAAAATTGCTGCACCGGCGCCTTTTCCTAGGACCTCCGATGTGTCGCATTCACGGCGATCGCAGCCGCTGCGGTTCGGTTCTCGACACCCAGCTTGGAATAGATTTGCTCGAGGTGCTTGTCGACGGTGCGCGGGCTGAGACCCAGAATCTGCGCGATATCGCGGTTAGTCTTACCCTTGGACAGCCACGATAGCACCTCGCCCTCGCGCATCGTCAGCCCGAACTCACTGGAAAATGCGGCCGGCGCGTCAGCGCGGGAATGCTTCTCCAGCCGCAGCAGGAATTCGTTCGGCCCGAGTTTGCCCATAAATTGCAGTCGCAGGTGCTCGTTGCCGGGAAGTGTCGCCACGGCCGCGGCCTTCAAACCGGCGTTGTTTTTTTGCGACTGCTCCAGCCATTGCGGCAGAGGATCGGGCAGCACGACATCGTTGTCGTCGCCAGTCGCAAGCGTGTCCGACAGCAGCTTTTGAGCTTGCGGCGTCGCCCACATCAATTTGCCGATATTGTTCACCGCCAGCAGATAGCGGCCGGAGACGTCGAGGGCGGTGCGGGCGCTCTGGGTCAGGCGCGCATTGGCAAGGTGGACGCGAATTCGCGCAAGCATCTCCTTGACCGCGATCGGCTTTGTCACGTAATCGACGCCGCCAGCCTCCAGGCCGCGGACGATGTGTTCGGTTTCCGCAAGGCCCGTCATGAAGATGATCGGCACGTTGGCAAGGCCGGCGTCGCGCTTCAGGCGTTTGCAGGTCTCGAAACCGTCCATTCCTGGCATGACGGCGTCGAGCAGCACGATGTCCGGCGTGATCTGGTCGACGATCCGGATTGCCGAAGCACCGTCGAGCGCGACCATGACGGTCATGTCGGCACCGTCGAGCGCGTCGGTGAGCAGCCGCAGCGTCTCCGGGGAATCGTCGACGACGAGGGCGACATCGCGCTTTTTGGATTCAATGATCATAGCCGTGCAGGGTCTTTAACGTCGCCATGTATTGATCGAGATCGAAGCGGTCGATCAGCGAGCGCATCTGCGTGACGAAATCGGCGTGCTCGGGATGATCGTTGCCGATTTCATCAAGCTTGACCTGGATGGCGCGGATGTAGCCCAATTGCCCAAGACCGATCAGTTCCTCGACATGCCTGACCGACGGGCGCGAGCCGGTGTCCGGCCGCCAGTTCGGAACGGTGACCTGATCGACCTCGTATTCCCAATCGATCTTGAGCAGCTGGCGAATGGTCTCCAATAGCTTGGGAATGTCGATCGGCTTCATCAGATAGCCATCGTGGAACGGTTGCGCCAGCGGCGCGCCGTGGGCTTCCAGCGCGCTCGCCGACACCATCAGGATGCGAGCCTGGTGATGGCCGGTCTTGCGCAACGTCTCCGCCACCGTCCATCCGTCCATGCCGGCCATCGAGATATCGAGGAGAAACAGATCGGGCCGGCAATGCTGCGCCAGCGCCAGGCAGGCTGGGCCGTCGGGCGCGCTGAGCAGGATGAAGCCGAGCGGCGTCAGCACTTCGCGCAGGAGATCGCGATGGACGGGCTCGTCGTCGGTGATAAGGATAGTCTTGCGCGCGCCGTGATAGCCGGAGACCGGCGCCTCCACTGGCGCGGTGCGCTGCGGATTGGTGACTTCCGACAGCAGCATCTTGACCTTGAACGTACTGCCGGTGCCCACCGTGCTCGTGACCTTGATGTCGCCGCCCATGACGCCGGCGAGCAGCCGGCTGATGGTCAGGCCGAGCCCCGTCCCGGTTTGCGGCTGTGAGACACCGAGTGCGCCGCGTTCGAAAGGCGCGAAGATCCTTTCGAGATCGCCGGCCTGGATGCCGGGACCGGTGTCGATCACCTCGAATTCGGCGACAGGGCTGCGGTAGTGAACCACGAACTGCACACTGCCGGCCTGCGTGAACTTGATCGCGTTGGACAGCAGATTGATCAGCACCTGCCGCAGCCGCTTCTCGTCGGCATAGACCACGATCGGCACATGCGCTGGCCGCCTGAACACGAAGTCGATGCCCTTGGCGGCCGCCTGCAGGCGGAACATGCCGACGAGCTGGTCCAGAAACTCGCTGAGCCGCACCTCGTCGCGCGAGAGATACAGCCGTCCCGCTTCGATCTTGGAGATATCCAGAATGCCGTCAATCAGGCCGGAGAGGTGGTCGGCGCTGCGGCGGACGACGCGGACCTGGTCGCGCGGCTTGGTGTTCAGCGTCGCATCCTGCTCCAGGAGCTGCGCATAGCCGCTGATCGCGTTCAGCGGCGAGCGCAGTTCGTGGCTGAGGCCGACGACATAGCGGCTCTTGGCGAGGTTGGCGGATTCCGCGACCTCCTTGGCGCGCTGGAGCTCGGCGTCGGTGCGCTTGTGCGCGTCGATCTCCTGGATCAGCAGCGTCGTCTGCCGCCGCGTCTCGGCCTCGGCCGCGCGACGACTTTGCTGCGCCAGCACGAACAGCCAGGCCACCACACCGATGATGATGCTGAGCGAGAAGAACACCTTCCAGAGCACGTTGGACACGAGCATGTTCTCGCCCTGCACGCTTGCCGAGGTCTGGAGATAGATCAGCCCCAACACCAGTGCGACGAGACCAGCGGAGACCACGAACACACCGATATAGTGGCCGAACTGCGAGTTGATCCGCTGATAGATCGGCTGCGGAAGGATCTTGCTCAGCGCCTCGGAGAACTGCACCTGCGCGCGCCCGTGCGGCTTGCAGAGATCATGGCAGCGAGCATCCAGGGAGCAGCACAGCGAGCAGATCGGGCCGGCATAAGCGGGACAGGAGGTCGTGTCCTCCGGCTCGAAGCTGTGCTCGCAGATGCAGCACTGGATCGCCTCGACATTGGCCCAACTCTTCTCCGGGTTGCGTGCGATGTAGAATTTTCCGCCGGTGAGCCAGGCGATAACGGGCGCGGTCACGAATGCAACCGTCAGCGCGACGAAGGCCGCCAGCGCCTTCATGGTCGAACCGAACAGGCCGTAGAATGCCGCGATCGAGACGATGATCGCCAGCGTCATCGCGCCGACGCCGACCGGATTGATGTCGTAGAGATGCGCGCGCTTGAACTCCATTTGCGGTGGACGCAGGCCGAGTGGCTTGTTGACCACGAGGTCGGATACCAACGCGCCTACCCAGGCAATCGCGACGTTGGAGTAGAGCGCGAGTGTCTGCTCCAGTGCCTTGTAGACACCGATTTCCATTAGCAGCAGCGCGACCATCACGTTGAACACCAGCCACACGACGCGCCCGGGATGGCTGTGCGTCAGACGCGAGAAGAAGTTCGACCAGGCGATCGAACCGGCATAGGCGTTGGTGACGTTAATCTTGAGCTGCGACAGGATCACGAAGATTCCGGTCAGCGCCAGCGCAAGGTCCGGCTCTGATAACACGTATCGAAATGCGACGAGATACATATGCGCGGGCTCAGCGGCCTCTTCGGGCGGCACACCGTGGCTCAGCGCAAAGAAGGCGAGGAACGAGCCGGCGAGAAGTTTCAGTGCGCCGAGCACGATCCAGCCCGGCCCTGCGCTCATCAGTGCAATCCACCACGACCTCCTGGAGGTCCGTCGATCGCGCGGCAGAAAGCGCAGGAAGTCGACCTGTTCGCCGATCTGCGCCACCAGCGAGAACACCACCGACGATGCCACGCCGAACAGCAACAGATCGAAATGTCCGTTGAGGTCGCCGTGCTCGCCCGAGAACTTGCGCCACTCCGTGAACGAATGGGGGTTGGCCCATGCGATCGCGGCAAAGGGCAGGATGTGCAGGATGACCCAGAGCGGCTGGGTCCAGAGCTGGAAGCGGCTGATCAGCGTGATGCCGTAGGTCACGAGCGGGATAATCGCTATCGCGCTGATGAGGTAGCCGATCGGGCGCGGAATCCCCAAGCACATCTCCAGCGCGGTTGCCAGGATCACCGCCTCGACGGCGAAGAAGATGAAGGTGAAGGAGGCGTAGATCAGTGAGGTAACGGTCGAGCCGATATAGCCGAAGCCGGCACCGCGGGTCAGAAGGTCAATGTCGATGCCGCATTTGGCTGCATAATAGGCAATCGGCACGCCGCAGGAGAAGATGATGGTGGAGACGACGAGGATCGCCGCGGCGGCGTTGGTGACACCGTAATTGAGGGTGATGGTGCCGCCGATTGCTTCGAGCACCAGAAAGGAGATTGCGCCGATCGCGGTGTTGGCGACGCGGGCGGCGGACCAGCGGCGCGCACTCTTGGCGGTGAAGCGCAGCGCGTAGTCTTCCAGCGTCTGGTTGGCGACCCATTGGTTGTACTGGCGCCTGACGCGGTCTATTCGCTGCCGCCCTGCCACTCGAACCCCACTTCTGAACCCGCCGGATCCCCTCGCAAATCCCGTACCAAAAGCCTACGTCGGTATTTTGCGGTGCAGTATACGCGATCTTGCGTATGCTTGCGATGCACAAATTCGAGCCATCCTCACCGGACAAATCGCGCGTTCTCGAACAAAAGTGGGGTGCTCATGTCAGACGAAGCAAACAAGGGCCTGTTGTCGCCGCTCCGGCGCAAACTATTAATGGGAATGGCGGCCGTGCCGGCCATCGCGATGCTGCCACGGGCGTCGTTTGCGCAGGCTCCCTCCACTTCGGCGGTCAACACCACGGGGCTCGCGGTCACCGATACCGAGGTAACGGTCGGCATCCTGCACTCGGCGACCGGCACGATGGCGATCTCCGAGACCGGCTCGATCGAAGCCGAAAAGCTCGCCATCGAGCAGATCAACGCCATGGGCGGCGTGCTCGGGCGCAAGATCAAGTTCATCCAGGAAGACGGCGCCAGCGACTGGCCGACCTTCGCCGAAAAGGCCAAGAAGCTGCTGGTCAACGACAAGGTCGCGGCCATCATGGGCTGCTGGACCTCCGCCTCGCGCAAGGCCGTGCTGCCGGTCATGGAGCAGTATAACGGCATGCTCTACTACCCGACCTTCTACGAAGGCCTCGAGCAATCCAAGAACGTCATCTACACCGGCCAGGAGGCGACCCAACAGATTTTGGCCGGCCTGAACTGGATCGCGAAGGAGAAGGGCGCGAAGTCGTTCTTCTTCATCGGCTCCGACTACATCTGGCCGCGCACCTCGAACAAGATCGCGCGCAAGCACGTCGAGAACGTGCTGAAGGGCAAGGTCGTTGGCGAGGAATATTATCCGCTCGGCAACACCCAGTTCAACTCGGTCATCAACAAGATCAAACTGACCAAGCCCGATGTGATCTTCACCGACGTCGTCGGCGGCTCCAATGTCGCCTTCTACAAGCAGCTCAAGGCGGCCGGTATCGACCTCTCCAAGCAGGCGTTGCTGACGATCTCGGTGACCGAAGACGAAATAGACGGCATCGGCGGCGAGAACATTGCGGGCGCCTATGCTTGCATGAAGTACTTCCAGTCGCTCGACAATCCGAACAACAAGGCTTTCGTGCCCGCGTTTCAGAAGGTATGGGGCGAGAAGACCGTGATCGGAGACGTCACCCAGGCTGCCTATCTCGGCCCGTGGCTGTGGAAGTTGACGGTGGAGAAGGCGGGCTCCTTCGACGTCGACAAGATCGCCGCGGCTTCGCCGGGCGTCGAGTTCAAGGGTGCCCCCGAAGGCTACGTACGCATCCACGAGAACCATCATCTCTGGTCGAAGACCCGGGTGGGACGCGCCAAGCTCGATGGTCAGTTCGAGCTGATCTACGAAACCGCCGATCTCGTCGAGCCGGATCCGTTCCCCAAGGGTTACCAGTAAACCGCAGCGCCAGTCGCGATTTTCCCAACCAAGCCGCTCCCTGGCGTGGATTGCAAGTCCACGCTCAAGACCCCCGCGTCGCGAACCTGCTCGCGACGCGGGACCCTTTCCCCGACGGAGGACATCGATGTTCGGCGACTACTCGCTTGGTGAGCTAGGCTCCATCTTCGTCATGCAGGGTTTTGCAGGACTGATCCTGTTCTCGGTCTACGTCCTGATGGCGCTCGGGCTTGCGATCATCTTCGGCCAGATGGGCGTCATCAACATGGCCCATGGCGAGTTCATGATCCTCGGGGCCTACGTCACCTGGATGACCTCGAATCTCTTCCAGGCCTATTTGCCAAGCCTATTCAGCGGCTACTTCTTCCTCGCGATGATCCTGGCCTTTGTCGCATCCGGCGCGCTGGGCATGCTGGTGGAATTGGTGCTGATACGGCATCTGTACAAGCGGCCGCTCGACACGCTGCTCGCCACTTGGGGCCTCAGCCTGATGCTGCAGCAGGCCTATCGCTCCGTGTTCGGCGCGCGTGAGGTCGGCGTCGAGTTGCCGCAATGGATGCTGGGCTCGTTGCACGTCACCGACAGCATCGAAGTGCCGATCAACGGCGTCTTCGTGATGTGCCTCACCGTGCTGATCACGCTTGGCGCCGCCTATGTCATGTACAAATCGCGCTGGGGCCGCCAGGTCCGCGCCGTCGTGCAGAACCGCATCATGGCCGGCGCGGTCGGAATCAACACCGAGAAGGTCGACCGCTACACCTTTGGGCTCGGCTGCGGCATTGCCGGAATTGCCGGCAGCGCTTTCACCATGATCGGCTCGACCGGGCCGACCTCCGGGCAGCTCTACATCGTCGATACGTTCTTGGTGGTCGTGTTCGGCGGCGCCGCCAGCCTGCTCGGCACCATCGCCTCCGCGTTCTCCATCTCGCAGACGCAATCGACGCTCGAATTTTTCATGTCGGGTTCGATGGCCAAGGTGCTTACGCTGCTCGCCGTCGTCGGCATCCTGATGCTGCGGCCGCAGGGTCTGTTCGCCCTCAAAGTCCGCAAATAACGGAAGCAGGCAAGTCATGATCATCAGCTCACGCTTCTTCAATCGATCCGAGCTCATCGGCTTCATCGCGCTGGCGGCCGTTCTGTTCGTGATCCTGCCGCTGACTTTGGACGTCTTTCGCCTCAACCTGGTCGCGAAATATCTGACCTACGCCTTTGTCGCGATCGGCCTGGTGCTGTGCTGGGGTTATGGCGGCATCCTGAGCCTGGGCCAGGGTGTTTTTTTCGGCCTCGGCGGCTACTGCATGGCAATGTTCCTCAAGCTCGAGGCGTCCAGCGTCGAGAACACGAAAATCCAGTCGACGCCCGGCATTCCGGATTTCATGGACTGGAATCAGATCACCTCGTTGCCGTTGTTCTGGCAGCCATTTCACAGTCTTACGCTCACCATGCTCGCCATCATTCTGGTCCCCGGTCTCTTTGCCCTGATCATCGGCACGGCGATGTTCAAGCGCCGCGTCGGCGGGACCTATTTCGCGATCATCACCCAGGCCGTCGCGGCCATCCTGACCATCCTGATCGTCGGGCAGCAGGGCTACACCGGCGGCATCAACGGCATGACCGACCTGCGAACCCTCAAGGGATGGGACATCCGGCCGGACCATTCCAAGGTCATCCTCTACTTCGTCGAGGTGGTGTTGCTGTTCGTCTGCATCGGCATCGCGCAGTTCATCCGCCTGACCAAGCTCGGCCGCATTCTGGTGGCGATGCGTGAGCAAGAAGACCGCGTCCGCTTCTCCGGCTACAGCGTTGCCAATTTCAAGATCTTCGCCTTCTGCATGGCCGCGATCTTCGCCGCGATCGGCGGTGCCATGTTCGCGCTCAATGTCGGTTTCATGTCGCCGTCCTTTGTCGGCATCGTGCCGTCGATCGAGATGGTGATCTACACCGCGGTCGGCGGGCGGATGTCGATCTTCGGTGCGGTGTGGGGCGCAATTCTGGTGAATTTCGCCAAGACCAGCCTGTCGGAATCCTTCCCGCAACTCTGGCTGTTCGGTCTCGGCGCGCTGTTCATCGCGGTCGTGCTCGCTTTCCCGAACGGCCTGTCCGGACTCTGGGCTGATTACGTGCAGCCGCGCATCGATCGGCTGTTTGCCTCGCGTAAGTCGAAGGCGGGCTGGAACGACAATTCGGTCGCCGACGGCGCGCCGGCAGAGTGAGGAGACCATCATGCTCGTTGGACGTCAGCCCAAGGATTTTCTGCTCGCAGTCTCAGGACTGACCGTCTCGTTCGACGGGTTCAAGGCAGTCAAAGACCTCTCCTTCTACGTCGAGGAAAACGAGATCCGTGTCATCATTGGTCCCAACGGCGCCGGCAAGACCACGGTGCTCGATCTGATCTGCGGCAAGACCAAGGCCACCGAAGGCTCGATCCAGTTTCGTGGCACAGAGCTGACCAAGCTGAAGGAGAACGAGATCGTCAAGGCAGGCGTCGGGCGCAAATTCCAGACGCCGTCGGTGTTCGAGGATCTCACCGTCTTCGAGAACCTCGAGATCTCGTTTCCGCGCGGCCGCACTGTGTTCGGCTCGCTGACCTTCCAGCGCGACCAGCCGGTGAAGGAGCGGGTCGAGCAAGTGGCGGAGATGATCTTCCTCAACGAGAAGCTCAACACTTATGCCTCCGAGCTCAGCCATGGCCAGAAGCAGTGGCTCGAGATCGGCATGCTGCTGATCCAGGAGCCGGATCTTTTGATGCTCGACGAGCCCGTGGCCGGCATGAGCGTCTCCGAGCGTGCCAAGACCGCCGAGCTGCTCAACCGCATCATCAAGAACCGCTCGGTGCTGGTGATCGAGCACGACATGAAGTTCGTCGAGGACATCGCGCACAAGGTCACCGTGCTGCACCAGGGCCAGATCCTCTCCGAGGGCACCATGGAGCGGGTAAAGAACGATCCCAAAGTCATCGAAGTGTACCTCGGCCACTAAGGAGCGCGTTGATGCTGGCAATTTCCGATCTTCACGTCGCCTACGGCCAGAGCGAGGTGTTGCATGGGCTCAACGTCAAGGTCGCGCCCAACGAGATCGTGGCGATCATGGGTCGCAACGGCATGGGCAAGACCACGCTGATGAAGTCGCTGATGGGCATCCTGCCGGCCAGAAGTGGCTCGGTGACGATGGACGGCGCCGAGCTCGGCAGCCTGCCGAGCTACGAGCGGGTCGCCAAGGGCCTCGCCTATGTGCCTCAAGGTCGCATGATTTTCTCGGCAATGACGGTGAAGGAGAACATCGAGACCGGACTCGCCGTCTCCGGCGGAACCGAGGTGCCGGGCGACATCTACGAATTATTCCCTGTGCTCCTGGAGATGAAGGGCCGCCGCGGGGGCAATCTCTCCGGCGGCCAGCAACAGCAGCTCGCGATCGCGCGTGCGCTCGCGACCAAGCCGAAGGTGTTGCTGCTGGACGAGCCGACCGAGGGCATCCAGCCATCCATCATCAAGGACATGGCGCGCACGCTGAAGCGGATCCGCGATGAGCGAGGCTTGTCGATCGTCGTGTCCGAGCAGGTTCTGAGCTTCGCGCTCGATATCGCCGACCGCGTGCTGGTGATCGAGAACGGCGAGATCGTCAGGGACGATCCGCGCGACTCCGTCGATGCCGCGCAAGTGTCGAAATATCTGTCCGTCTAACCAACCGTGTAAAAGGGGAGCATCCCGATGCCAGAGACACTGATCAAGGTCGATCTCACCAAGTCGGCTTACGAAAACGACATGGTGCACAACCGCTGGCACCCCGACATCCCGATCGTGGCCTGGGTCAATCCTGGCGACGATTTCATCATCGAGACCTATGACTGGACCGGCGGCTTCATCAAGAACAACGATTCCGCTGATGATGTGCGTGACATCGATTTGTCGATCGTGCACTTTCTGTCGGGGCCGATCGGCGTCAAGGGCGCCGAGCCCGGCGACCTCCTCGTCGTCGACCTACTCGATGTCGGTCCGCTCAAGGAAAGCCTGTGGGGCTTCAACGGCTTCTTCTCCAAGCAAAACGGCGGCGGCTTCCTCACGGATCATTTTCCGATAGCACAGAAGTCGATCTGGGACATCAAGGGTCTCTACACCTCGTCGCGTCACGTGCCCGGCGTCAATTTCGCGGGCCTGATCCATCCCGGCCTGATCGGCTGTCTGCCCGATCCGAAGATGCTGGACACCTGGAACAAGCGCGAGGCCGAGCTGATCTCGACCAATCCGACCCGCGTGCCTGGTTTGGCCAATCCGCCGTTTGCGCCGACCGCCCATGGCGGTCGCGCCAAGGGCGAGGTCAAAGACAAGATCGGCGCAGAGGGTGCGCGCACGGTGCCGCCGCGTGAGCATGGCGGCAATTGCGACATCAAGGATCTCTCCCGCGGCTCGAAGATCTATTTCCCGGTCTATGTGCCCGGCGCCGGTCTCTCGATGGGCGATCTGCACTTCAGCCAGGGTGACGGCGAGATCACCTTCTGCGGCGCGATTGAGATGGCCGGCTGGCTGCACCTGAAGGTCGAGGTGATCAAGGACGGCATGGCGAAATACGGCATCAAGAACCCGATCTTCAAGCCATCGCCGATCACGCCGAACTACAAGGACTATCTGATCTTCGAAGGTATCTCGGTCGATGAGGCCGGCAAGCAGCACTATCTCGACGTCCATATCGCCTATCGCCAGGCCTGCCTCAACGCCATCGAGTACCTGAAGAAGTTCGGCTATTCCGGTGCTCAGGCCTATTCGATCCTCGGCACTGCGCCGTGCCAGGGCCACATCTCCGGCGTGGTCGACGTCCCCAATGCCTGCGCCACGCTGTGGCTGCCGACGGAAATCTTCGACTTCGACGTCATGCCGTCGTCGGCGGGACCGATCAAGCACATCAAGGGCGATATTCAGATGCCGATATCGCCGGACAAGTAGCCTCTCTCCCTCTCCCCGTTCTTACGGCGAGAGGCTCAGGGTGAGGGGCCGTCTCCGCACATACGATCACCAAATGCGTCGAGGTCAAAGATGCCGATGTACGAATATCTCTGTGACGGCTGCGGACCCTTCAAGGATCTCCGACCGATGGCGGAATGCGACCATCCGCAGCCCTGTCCGCAATGTGAAGACATGGCGCAGCGCGTGATCCTCACCGCGCCGAACTTCTTCTGCATGCCGGCGGAGAAGCGAAAGGCCCATGCGGTCAACGAACGCAGCACGTATGCGCCGCAGACGGTGGCGCAATACAAGGCCTCGCACGGGCCCGGCTGCGGCTGTTGCTCGACGGGCAAGACGAAACCGGTGCGCCTGATGACCAGGAGCAAGAGCGGCGCGAAGGGTTTTCCTACCGCGCGTCCCTGGATGATCAGCCACTGACATCAACGCCGCCGCTTCAGCGGCGTCTCATTTTCAACCAGAGCAGAAGGCAATACCAATGCTTCACGGTGACATCTCCAGCAGCAACGACACGGTCGGCGTCGCAGTCGTCAATTACAAGATGCCGCGCCTGCACACCAAGGCGGAGGTGCTCGACAACGCGCGCAAGATTGCCGACATGGTGGTGGGCACGAAGGTGGGCCTGCCGGGCATGGATCTGGTGATCTTCCCGGAATACTCCACCCACGGCATCATGTATGACTCCAAGGAGATGTACGAGACCGCGTCGATCGTGCCGGGCGAGGAAACCGCGATCTTTGCCGAAGCCTGTCGCAAGGCGAAAGTGTGGGGCGTGTTCTCGCTCACCGGCGAGCGTCACGAGCAGCATCCTCGCAAGGCGCCCTACAACTCCTTGATTTTGATGAATGATAGGGGTGAGATTATGCAGAAATACCGCAAGATCATGCCGTGGGTGCCGATCGAAGGCTGGTATCCCGGCAATTGCACCTATGTCTCCGACGGCCCGAAAGGTCTCAAGGTCAGCCTGATCATCTGCGACGATGGCAACTATCCGGAAATCTGGCGTGACTGCGCCATGAAGGGCGCCGAACTGATCGTGCGCTGCCAGGGCTACATGTACCCGGCCAAGGAACAGCAGGTGCTGATCTCCAAGGCGATGGCCTGGGCCAACAATGTCTATGTTGCGGTCGCCAATGCCGCGGGCTTTGACGGCGTTTATTCCTATTTCGGCCACTCTGCGATCATCGGCTTCGATGGCCGCACGCTCGGCGAAACCGGCGAGGAGGAATATGGCATCCAATACGCGGCGCTGTCGAAGCATCTGATTCGTGATGCCCGCCGCAACAACCAATCGCAGAACCACCTCTACAAGCTCGTACATCGCGGCTATATCGGCATGATCAACTCCGGCGAAAGCGCAAAGGGTCTCGCGGCCTGTCCTTACGACTTCTATTCGAAATGGACCGCCGATCCCGAAGGCACGCGTGACATGGTCGAGGCGATGACCCGTGGGACCGCGGGCACCGCCGAATGCCCAATCAATGGGATCCCGAATGAGAGGTCGGCAACCAACTACTAGCGCACTAGGCGACAGCACTGGGGCAGAGCGTGGGCGAGCTGCAAGCGCGCGCACCTTCTTATTGCGCCAGGCTGCGTGGGTATTCGGACTCGCCGCACGAAAGGGTTATTGTAACCCCAAATTGGATCTGGTGCTCTTTGCGCTGGCTGGACCTAGCTCAAACTTGCCGATGATCGAGCGAGAGCTCAAGTGTTTCAGTGGTTAGGAGGCGGCGTGTGCACCGCGTGTGCACCGAGAGATCAAGAAAAATCTATGCTCAGGAAGCTTGAAACGGTCGCACTGGTCCAGTCACTTCTCTGCGGATCCAGCGCGTCGCATGATTTCAGCAGCAGCCTGTTCCTGCTGTGTTCAACCTCAGTCATCTTGAGCGCGTTGTCCAAGCACTACGTAGCAGCGGCTGCAGTCGATCCGCCCACGCCGCGGGGCTACGGAACTGCGTGCCGCACGTCAAAAAAGTATCAGTTCAGCATTGAAATGGTGGTGGCGTGCCTAGGTACGGGTCGCTACTCTCCGCGCGAGAGGAAGCGCTGAACAAGATTCAGCGATAAGGAACAGGGGCGGAAAACTGTAAACCGCACCGGCCTGAAGGGAGCGGATATGGAACCGGACCTGGAAGTCGTCCAGATACGGCGCGGCGAGTCGTTCAAGGCGTGGTCGCACGGCTATCCATTCCACACGGTCCGCTGGCATTTCCATCCCGAATACGAGCTCCATCAGGTTGTGACCACCAGCGGTCGCTATTTCGTTGGCGACTTTATCGGCGAGTTCGAGCCGGGCAATCTCGTGCTCACCGGCCCCAACCTGCCGCACAATTGGGTAAGCGATCTGCCGGCGGGGAGCACCATTCCTCTTCGCGGACGCATCCTTCAGTTCAGCGAACAATTCATCGGTGACATGATGAAGGTCATGCCCGAGCTGTCGGGCCTCGCCACGCTGCTGGAATTCGCCCGCCGTGGCGCGCTCTTCAGCCGCAGCATCAGCGACAAGATCGCCCCGCTCATGGAGGAGATCGTGGCGGCGAACGGCGTGCGCCGGATCGAGCTGTTCCTGATGATCTTGGGCACGCTCAGCCGCGCCCGAAATGCGCGTCCGCTTTCCAGCCCGAAATATCTGCCCGACCCGTCTGGATACATGTCCGCGGGCATGAACAAGGCACTCGCCTTCATCCGGCAGAACCTGACGCAGCCTTTCGGTGAATCTGAGCTCGCGGCTATCGCTGGCCAGTCGCAGAGCGCGTTTTCGCGCTCCTTCCGCCGGCACACCGGCATGTCACTGGTGCAATACGTCAAGCGTCTTCGCATCAATCTTGCCTGTCAGATACTGATGAGCGACGAGCACGCGTCCATCACCGACATCTGCTTCGAAGTCGGCTTCAACAATCTCTCCAATTTCAACCGACAGTTCTTGGCCGAGAAAGGAATGCCGCCTTCGCGCTTCAGGCGATTGTTGGCGCAGAACATCAACGCGGCACGTGCTGCATAGCCGGTAAAGGAGAAAAAGGGGAGGAGGTTCACTACGGCAAGAGCGACGCGGACACGCCGATGGCGGTCTGCGATTGGAGACGGTTGTCCAAATTTTTGGTGGCTTCAGTGCATCGGCACCCATCGCCGCCGGTCATGGAGCAGCGAAGGCGTGTCTTCGATGGATCAACGAGAGCAGTCTAACATTCAGTTCCGGAAAGGAAAGTACGAATGAAAAAGTTGTCGCCGAAATATTGCACGATCGCATTGGCCGTGTCGCTGCTGGGCACGACAGCCACGTTCTCGCAGGCCGCGGAGGTGAAGGACGCGACGGTGGCCTTCCTGATGCCCGACCAGGCCTCCACCCGCTACGAACAGCACGACTATCCGGGCTTCGCGGCCGAGATGAAGAAACTCTGCGCCAGTTGCAAGGTGATCTACCAGAACGCCAGTGCAGATGCCGCGCGGCAGCAGCAGCAGTTCAACTCGGCAATCTCGCAGGGCGCCAAGGTGATCGTGCTCGACCCCGTCGATTCGACGGCCGCAGCCTCCCTGGTCAAGATGGCACAATCGCAGGGCATCAAGGTCATCGCCTATGACCGGCCGGTCCCCGATGCCAAGGTCGATTTTTACGTGTCCTTCGACAATGAAGCCATCGGCAAGGCCATCTCCGAATCGCTGGTCAAGCATCTGAAAGCCGCCAACGTCACGGCGAAGGAGGGTGAAGGCGTGCTCGAAATCAACGGGTCGCCGACCGATGCCGCCGCGGGACTCATCAAGAAGGGCATCCATGAGGGTCTTGATAAGAGCGGCTATCCCATTCTCGCCGAATACGACACGCCGGACTGGGCGCCGCCCAAGGCGCAGCAATGGGCGAGCGGCCAGATCACCCGCTTTGGCAAGAAGATCCTCGGCGTGGTGGCCGCCAATGACGGCACGGGTGGTGGCGCAATTGCCGCTTTCAAGGCCGCCGGTGTCGATCCGGTGCCGCCGGTGACGGGCAACGACGCGACCATCGCCGCGCTTCAGCTCATCATCGCCGGCGATCAGTACAACACGATTTCCAAACCCAGCGAGATTGTGGCCGCTGCGGCTGCCCAATCGGCGGTGAAATTCCTGTCCGGCGAGACGCCCAAGGCGGAAACCACGCTGTTCAATGCGCCATCGAAGCTGTTCGTGCCGGCGGTCGTCACTCAAGAAAACCTGAAGGCGGAGATCATCGATAAGAAAATCCAGACGGCCGATCAGCTCTGCACGGGCCGATATGCCGCCGGCTGCAAGAAGCTCGGCATAACACCGTAGCTGCGTTTGTCCCGGCCGCTTCCGGCGGCCGGGACGAACGACGAGAGAAGAGACTTGGAAATGACCACGATCTCGAATGTCGACCACCCGCAGGGCGGACCGCGCAGGCCGGTTCTGAGTCTTCGCGGAATTTCCAAGCATTTCGGTGCCGTTTCCGCTCTCACTGATGTCGATCTCGACGTGCATGCCGGCGAGGTCGTCGCGCTCGTGGGCGATAACGGCGCTGGAAAGTCCACGCTGGTGAAGATCCTCGCCGGCGTGCATCAGCCCACCGCCGGAACGATCGCCTTCGACGGCGAAGATGTCGTCCTGGCCGATCCCGCCGCGGCGCTCCGCCTCGGCATAGCCACCGTTTTCCAGGACTTGGCGCTCTGCGAGAATCTCGACGTGGTCGCCAACATCTTCCTCGGCCGTGAGCTCAATCCAATGCGGCTCGATGAGGTCTCCATGGAGCTTCGCGCCTGGACCTTGCTCAACGAGCTGTCGGCGCGGATCCCGAGCGTGCGCGAGCCCGTTGCTTCGCTCTCCGGCGGACAGCGCCAAACTGTGGCGATCGCACGCTCGCTGCTGACGGAGCCGAAGCTCATCCTGCTTGATGAGCCGACCGCAGCACTTGGCGTCGCCCAGACCGCCGAGGTGCTCGACCTTGTCGAGCGCGTCCGCGCCCGCGGCCTCGGTGTCATCATGATCAGCCATAACATGGAGGACGTACGCGCCGTGGCCGACCGGATCCTGGTATTGCGTCTCGGCCGCAACAACGGTGAATTCGGACCGGACGCTTCCAATCAGGATCTCGTCACTGCGATTACCGGTGCGGATGAGAACTCCGTCTCGCGGCGCGCCGGCCGGCGTCGCGCCCATCAGCCGGCGGAGCAGCAGCGATGACCAGCGACACGCAACAGGTCTCGACGGCGCGCCCGCTCGACCGGAGCGACGAGCGACTCAAGCACGCGGATACGCTCGGGAGCATCGTCAGCGCTTTCGTGGACCGCGTGCGATCGGGCGACCTGGGTTCGCTGCCGGTGGTCGTCGGACTCATCGTCATCTGCACGGTCTTCGAGAGCCTCAACCCCGTTTTTCTGGAGCCGAACAATCTGGTCAATTTGCTGTTCGATTGCTCGACGGTGGGCGTCATCTCGCTGGGCATCGTCTGCATCCTGATGGTCGGCGAAATTGACCTTTCGGTTGGCTCGGTGAGCGGGTTCGCTTCGGCGCTTATTGGCGTGCTTTGGGTCGGTCAGGATTGGCCGGTCGCCGTGGCGATCGTCACGGCGTTGGTAATGGGCGCTGGCATCGGCGCGCTCTACGCATTTCTGTTCAATCGCCTCGGGATGCCGAGTTTCGTGTCGACGCTGGCAGGCCTGCTGGCCTGGCTCGGGCTCCAGCTGTATCTGCTCGGTTCTTCGGGCTCGATCAATCTTCCTTACGGATCGCCGCTGGTCGATTTCGGGCAGATGCTTGTCATGCCGCCGATCGTGTCCTACGCGCTGGCGGCGGTCGCGAGTCTCGTCATGTTCGTGACCGGTTATCGCACGGCAGTCCGCCGTCGGCAGGCAGGACTGTCGGCGAGTTCGCCTGGCCGCATGGTGCTGAAGGCGCTGCTGGTTACTGTCGTGCTCGAATTCATCGTCTACTATCTCAATCTCGGGCGCGGCGTGCCGTGGATGTTCGGTCTGTTCGTCGGCTTGTGCGTGGTCATGAACTACGCGTTGACGCGGACCAAATGGGGTCGCTCGATGTCTGCGGTCGGCGGCAATCGCGAGGCAGCCCGCCGGGCCGGCATCAACGTTCGCCGGGTCTATTTGACTGCCTTCATGCTGTGCTCCACGCTGGCAGCCGCTGGCGGCATTCTTGCCGCGGCGCGCCTGGCGTCGTCCAGCCAACAGGCCGGCACCGGAGACGTCAACCTCAATGCAATCGCAGCCGCTGTCATCGGCGGCACGAGCCTTTTTGGCGGCCGTGGCAGCGCCTATTCTGCGCTCCTCGGCATCATCGTCATCCAGTCCATCGCGAGCGGGCTCACACTGCTCGATCTCTCCTCGTCGCTCCGGTACATGATCACGGGCGGGGTACTTGCCGTAGCAGTCGTCGTCGATTCGCTGGCACGGCGCTCGCGCCTGTCCCATGGCCGGGCTTGAATAACTCTCACAAGAAGGACAAGCCGTGGCCCAGGAACTAGCAGGAAAGGTTGCCGCGATCACCGGCGCCGCATCGGGCATCGGTCTCGAATGCGCCAGAACATTGATCGGGGCTGGCGCGCGGGTGGTGCTGATCGATCGGGCGGAGGAGGCGCTGAGCAGCGCCTGCGCCGAGTTGGGCGACCAGGCGATCCCGTTGCGTATCGATCTGACCGATCCTCAGAGCATGAAGGCCATGATGCCGCAGGTGTTGGAGAAAGCGGACCGGCTGGACATCTTCCATGCCAACGCAGGCGCCTATGTTGGCGGCGAGGTGCTTGGCGGCGATCCCGACGCCTGGGACCGCATGCTCAATTTGAACATCAATGCGCTGTTCCGGTCGGTCCATGCGGTGCTGCCGCACATGGTCGAGCGCAGGAGCGGCGACATCATCGTCACCAGTTCGATCGCCGGTCTCGTCCCCGTCGTTTGGGAGCCGATCTACACGGCGTCCAAGCACGCGGTGCAGGCTTTCGTGCATACGCTGCGCCGCCAGGTCGCCAAACACGGCTTGCGCGTCGGCGCCGTTGCGCCCGGTCCAGTCGTGACCGCGCTGATCAAGGACTGGCCCAAGGCGAAGATCGAGGAGGAAATGGCGGCCGGGGGCTTGATGCAGCCGGTGGAAGTCGCGCAGGCGGTGCTTTTTATGCTGACCCGTCCGAGAAACGTCACCATCCGCGACCTCGTCATTCTGCCGCAGAGCAACGATCTGTAGCATTCTCCGACCGGCGATCCATGGCCAAGCAATCCGATAACCGCCATTTTCTCGGCATCGATGTCGGCACCGGCAGCGCAAGGGCCGGCGTGTTCGACCGCTTCGGTGCGCTCCTTGCGAGTGACAGCGCATCCATCGCACTTTGGCGGGAGGCCGGCGACATCGTCGAGCAGTCGAGCGAGGATATCTGGCGTGCCGTGTGCCGCAGCGTGCGTGGCGTGGTGGTACAGGCCGGCATCGCTCCGGACAGCATCGCGGGAATCGGCTTCGACGCGACCTGCTCCCTGGTGGTGCTGGGCGAGGGAGGCGCGCCGCTGCCCGTCGGCCCGTCCGGCGATCCTGAGCGCAACATCATTGTATGGATGGATCACCGCGCCGCCGATCAGGCGCGCCGGATCAATCAGACGGGCGAAAAAGTTCTCGACTATGTCGGCGGAACGATCTCACCGGAGATGGAGACGCCAAAACTGTTGTGGCTCGCGGAAAACATGCCTGACACATTCTCCCGTGCGTGGCAGTTCATGGACTTGACGGACTTTCTCACCTGGCGTGCGACAGGGAGCCTGTCTCGCTCCATCTGTACCGTGACCTGCAAGTGGACCTATCTGGGTCACGAAGCCCGCTGGGACGATCAATTCTTCCGCAAGGTCGGCCTCGGCGTGCTGGCGGACGAGCAGTTTCGCAGGATCGGCACCGAGATCGTGCCCGGCGGAACAAAACTGGCGGCGGGTCTGACGGCGGAGGCCGCGGCCCATCTCGGCCTCACCGCGGGTACGGCGGTCGCCGCTGGCCTCATCGATGCTCATGCCGGCGGTGTTGGTACGGTGGGCGCGCGCGGTACGGCGGGCACGGTGCTCACGCGCATGGCCTATGTGTTCGGAACGTCCGCCTGTACCATGACGACCACGCCGGATCCGTCTTTCGTGCCCGGCGTGTGGGGACCCTATTTCTCCGCCATGGTGCCCGGACTTTGGCTCAATGAAGGCGGGCAGTCGGCCGCCGGCGCTGCCATCGAGCATCTGTTGCAGATGCATCCGCATTCCTCGCAAGCGGCACAGGCTGCACGCCAGAAGCGGCAGACGCTTGCGGATTGGCTTGCCTCGGAAACCGAATCTCGCGGCGGTGCCGGAATGATTCCGCAGTTGGTCGGCGAGATTCATGTCGTCCCCGAATTCCTCGGCAATCGCGCGCCGTTCGCAGATCCTGATGCGCGTGCGCTGATTGCCGGGCTCGATATGCGCTCGGATCTGGAGAGCCTGCTGGCGCTTTATCTCGCCGGGCTGTGCGGTCTCGGCTGCGGGGCGAAGCAGATTGTTCGCGCTCAGCAAGAGAAGGGCATTGCGGTCGATACGATGGTGGTCAGCGGTGGTGCCGCAAAGAGTCCCCTCGTGCGGCAAGTCCTCGCCGATATGACGGGGCTGACGGTCGCCGCGTCGGCATCCCCGGAAGCCGTCCTGCTCGGCTCCGCGATGCTTGGATCGGTCGCCTCGGGCGACCATGCCGATCTCGGCGAGGCGATGCAGGCGATGTCGGTTCTGGGAGACATTTCTCGACCTCAGGCTGCTCTGGCGGACTGGGTCGATCGGCGCTTTTCCGCCTTCGAGGCCCTGCAGAAGGTCGGCCGGGCAATTCGAAGCGCTTCGTAGCCCCATTGCCAGCTGGACCGGACCTACCCAGGCGCGGTTTGCATCCGAGGTGGCTGCCTACGCAGGAGAGGGCGTTCGAGCCCTTTCATCATATCGACACATATGTCATGATAGAAATACAAATGTATAGGACCGCATTTTGGCGGGCTAGGGAGGGCTGCCCATGGGTAGGAAAGTCGCATTCATTGCGGCCTTGTTCGGCGCGTTGGCATTGGTTGGTCCGGCGCAGGCGCGGGTCGAGGTCCAGTGGTGGCATGCCATGAGTGGCGTCCTCGGCGACCGGCTCAATGAGCTGGTCGAGAAGTTCAACACCTCGCAGGACAAGTACACGGTCGTCGCGGTCGCCAAAGGGAACTATGACGAGGTGACCAACGGGGTGATCGCCGCCTATCGCGCCAAGCGGCCGCCGGAAATGGTGCAGATCGCCGAGCGCGGTTACATGACGATGCTGCTGTCAGGAGCCATTGTCCCCGTGCAGGATTTGGTGGAGCAGAAGGGTTACAAGATCGACTTCTCGGACTTCATCAAACCCGTGGCAAGCTTCTGGAGCTACAAGGGCCGGATGTCGGCGATGCCCTTCAACTCGTCGACGCCGATCTTCTGGTACAACAAGGATCACTTCCAGAAGGCCGGCTTCGACAAGCCAGCCGAGACCTGGCAGGAGTTGGAGAAGCAGCTCTACGCCATCAAGTCCAAGGGGATCAGCGAGTGCGGCACAGTGCTGCCCGGCGATTTCTACTGGAGCCTGCTCGAGAACTACAGCGCCATCAACAATCAGCCCTACGGTACGCTCGCGAACGGTTTCGACGGGCTCGGTACCGAGTTCGTCTACAACAAGACGAAGGTAGTCTCGCAAGTCGCGCGGCTCAAGAAATGGCTCGATGACGGTGTGATGCAGATCGCGGGCCAGGGCTTCAGTCCCGAACAATTGTTCACGTCGGGCCGGTGCTCGACCTTCGTCAATTCGACCGCATCACACGGCAACATCGAGCGCAACGCGACCATCAACTGGAGCGCCACCTTCCTACCGCACGAGAGCGACATCAATCCGCCTCTCAACAGCACCATCGGGGGCGGGGCCATCTGGGTCATGAAGGGCCACACACCGGAGCGATACGAGGCCGTCGCGGCCTTCCTGGATTTCGTCGCGCAGCCGGAAACCCAGGTCTGGTGGCACGGCGCAACTGGCTATGTTCCCGCCACCAACCGCGCCTATGCGCTCGCGCGCGAACGTGGCTATTACAAGGATCATCCGACCCGGGAGATCGCGGTGCTGCAGCTCTCGCGCGGCACACCGAACGAGAATTCGCGCGGCTTCCGCTTCGGCAACTTCGTGCAGACGATGCTGGCCCAGCGCCAGGAGGTCGAGGCGGTGTTCGCCGGTCAGAAGCAGCCGCAGCAGGCCATGGATGACGCCGTCAAGCGGGGTAACGAGATCCTGCGGCAATTCGAGAAACTCAACGCCGGGAAGACTCCGGAAACTGAGCGTCCATGACGTTGCGCCTGTCGATCCCGTGGCGCGAGGCACGCGCACCCGTGCTGCAGGGAAGGCACGGGGGCCGCGGGTCCAAGGCCGTGCCGGCGGCACTCGCCGGCACCCCACGACGGTCGAGCAGAACGCGGCAGCGTGAGGAGGCCGGACTGAAGCGCGCCAATTTCGGCGACGGTCCCGGCCTGCCGATGCTGCTGTTGCTGCCGCAATTGCTGATCCTGCTGTTCTTCTTCTTCATTCCGTCCCTGCGAGCGCTGATGCAATCCGTCCTGCTCAGCGATCCCTTCGGGACCAACGTCCAGTTCGTCTGGTTCGACAACTTCAAGACGCTGCTTGCGAGCAGCGATTACCGCCAGTCGATCACGGTGACGTTCTGGTTCACGGTGGCGCAGAACGTGCTCACCTTGACCAGCGCGCTGGTGCTGGCGTTTGCGACCGACAGGATCGTACGCGGCCGTTCGGCCTATCGCACGATCATCCTGCTACCCTATGCTATCGCGCCGGCGATCGCCGGCATCCTTTGGGCCTTCCTGTTCAATCCGGCGGTTGGCCCGCTCGCGCAGGTGCTGCACGGTTTCGGCATTGCATGGGACCCCAATCTCAATCCCACCGATGCGCTGATTCTGGTGACGCTCGCAGCATCCTGGAAGCACATCTGCTACGACTACATCTTTCTGGTCGTAGGATTGCTCGCGGTGCCGGTGTCGCTGATGGAGGCTGCCGCCGTGGACGGCGCGGGTCCGATCCGCCGCTTCGTCGCGATCGCGCTGCCGATGCTCGGGCCCACCATCTTCTTCCTCACGGTGATGAACTTCATCTATGGCTTCTTCGAAACCTTTGCCATCATCGATGCAGTGACCAAAGGCGGCCCGGCCGGTGCGACCAACATTCTGGTCTACAAGGTCTTTGTCGACGGCTTCGTCAATCTCGATCTCGGCTCTTCGGCCGCACAATCGGTTCTCTTGATGAGCTTTGCGCTGATCTGCACGCTGCTGCAATTCCGCTATTTCGACCGCAAGGTCAATTACGGGGTCTAGCCGGATGGTCGAACGCTCGCCGGTCCTCAACGTGATCTGCCACGCGATCCTGATCGCCGGCGCGCTGATGGTTTGCGTGCCGCTGTATTTCGCGTTCGTGGCCGGCTCGCTCACCGTGGCCGAGGTGCAGAAGGTGCCCTTGCCGTGGCTGCCGGGAGGTCAATTTTTCGACAATCTGCAACTGGCCTGGAGCAAGGGCAATTTCAGCCGCACTTTCGCCAATTCGGTTATCGTGGCGCTCGGCATCACGGCCGGCAAGATCGCGGTCTCACTGCTCTCGGCCTTCGCGATCACCTACTTCCGGTTCCGCTACCGAATGCTCGCATTCTGGCTCATCTTCACGTCCCTGATGCTGCCGATCGAGGTTCGCATCGTGCCGACCTTCGAAGCCGTGGCAAATGCGGCGCTGCCGCTGCAATGGCTTCTGGATGCGCTGCATGTCGCGGATCTCTGGGCCTGGATCAGCGGGCACGAGGTCGCGATCGCGCTCGAATGGAATATGGTCAACACCTATCCCGGACTGGTCCTCCCGCTGATCGCCTCAGCCACTGCCACATTCCTCTTTCGCCAATTCTTCCTGACGATCCCGGAGGAGCTATGCGAGGCTGCCAGGCTGGACGGCGCCTCGCCGCTACACTTCTTCTGGAGCATCCTGCTGCCGCTCTCCGTGCCGAACATGGTCGCGCTCGCCATCATCCTGTTCCTGTTCGGTTGGAATCAGTATCTCTGGCCGTTGCTGTTCACGACCGACAAGGACATGGCAACGGCGGTCATTGCGTTGAAGGGCCTGATCCCTCGCTCCGACAGCGAGCCGGCCTGGAACATCGCGATGAGTGGTGCGCTCCTCACGATGTTGCCGCCGGTGTTGGTCGTCCTGCTGCTGCAGCGCTGGTTCATCAAGGGTCTTGTCGACAGCAGCAAGTAGGAACTGATCATGGTTATCATTGCCGGTCATCGCGGGGCACGTGACCTTTGGCCCGAGAACAGCATTCTCGGATTCCGTAACCTCTATGGCCTTGGCGCCGACGCGGTAGAGTTCGACGTCCACCAGAGCTCAGACGGTGGCATCGTCGTGATCCACGACCCCTTACTCGACCGTACCGCGCATGGCACTGGCCCAGTCGGCGAGCGCAGCCTGAAGCACCTGACCTCGATCCAGCTCCGCGATGCTGGCGGCGAGTGCATTCCGACCCTCGGCGAGGTGCTCGACGTCTTCAGCGATACGGCGCTCGAGCTGCAAATTGAGATCAAGACTGATGCCCTGGGCAACGTCTACCAGGGACTCGAGGCGAAGCTGATCGAGGAGATCAGGCGACGCGGGCTGCAGCGGCGGGCGATCTTGACCTGCTTCGTCCCCGAGGTGATCGAAACCGTCCGCAAGCAGGCACCGGACGCGCAGGTGCTGGCTTCGCTCGATCGCCGCTCGGCCGAGATGATGGGCGGGATCAAGCCGGCGCTCGAGCGGTTCGCCAGAATTCGCGACTGCATCGTGGCCATCGAGAAGACACTGCTGATGCCAGCGATGCCGCTGGCGCTCGGCATCCTCGGTCCGGCGCGAATCGGTGCGTGGGTGACCAACACGCCCGAGGATATCAGCTACTGGCTGGGCCAACCGGTGCGGCAGATCACGACCGACCGGCCGGATCTCGCCGTTAGCATCCGTCGCAAGCTCGAAACGGCGCCGGCCCGCGCATGATTCCCCGCCGTCGCTTTCTCGTGGGGTCGCTGGCGAGCGCCGCGTTGGCTGCGCCCGCCGGGTTCGTGCGGGGAGCGCCGGTTTCGTTTGACGCGGATCCTTTCACGCTCGGTGTTGCCTCCGGATGCCCGCGGGAGGATCGCGTCACCCTGTGGACCCGTCTTGCGCCGCAGCCGCTCGAGGGCGGCGGCATGGGGCCCACGCCTGTGGACGTTGAATGGCAGGTTGCCGACGAGGAGGCCTTCTCGCGCATCGCCTCGCGCGGCATCGTGCGGACGACCGCAGAGCTGGCGCATTCCGTGCACGTCGAGGCGACGGGGCTGCGGCCGGACTGGGTTTACTGGTACCGCTTCCGCGTCGGGCCGGCGCTCAGCCCGGTCGGCCGCACCCGAACCGCGCCCGCGGGGTCGGAGCGGTCGTTCCGTTTTGCCTTCGCATCCTGCCAGCAATACGAGCAAGGCTATTTTGCCGCCTACCGCGACATGGCCGCACGCGATCTCGACCTCGTCGTGCATCTCGGCGATTACATCTATGAGAAATCCTGGGGATCGCGCCACGTCCGCCAGCACGGCGTCGGAATTCCGACCACGCTCGAGGAATTTCGCAACCGCTACGCGCTCTACAAGAGCGATCCCGACCTGCAAGCGGCGCACGCCGCCTTTCCCTGGCTCTCGGTCTGGGACGATCACGAGGTGATGGACGATTATGCCAATGATCGCTCCTACACGGTGCGCGATGCTGTTCAGTTTCTGAAGATCCGCGCGGCCGCCTATCAGGCCTATTACGAGCACATGCCGCTGCCGCCCTCGGCGCGTCCACGCGGCGCGGACGCCACGATCTACGAGCACTATCGCTTCGGCGACATGCTCGACGTGCTGTTGCTCGACGATCGGCAATATCGTTCGGCATCGGCGTGTGTCGGAAGCGGGCGGCCGACCTGGGTGACGGACTGTGCAGGCCGGACGGACGAAGCGCGGACGATGCTGGGGCGCGAACAGGAGCAATGGCTCGATGCGGGCCTGCGCGACTGCCGCGGCCGCTGGACTATCGTCGCGCAGCAGACCTTGATGGCGCCGGACAAGAGGGAAGGGGACGATGGCGCGCATTTCTGGATGGACGGCTGGGACGGTTATCCCAATGCACGCCGCCGTCTCCTTGATTCGCTCGTGACGCATCGCCGGCGCAATCCGGTCGTAATCGGCGGCGACCGTCATGCCTTCTTTGCCGCCGATCTGAAGCACGATTTCGCCCGCCCGGATGGCCCGACCATCGCGACCGAGTTCGTCGGCACGTCGATCACCTCTGACGGACCGAGCGAAGCCAGTGTGCGCAAGGCATTGGCGGAGAATCCGCATCTGGTCTATGCGCGCGGCGACAAGCGCGGCTATGCGACCGTCGAG
Organism: Bradyrhizobium sp. 179; assembly: GCF_023073535.1. Classification (NCBI taxonomy): domain Bacteria; kingdom Pseudomonadati; phylum Pseudomonadota; class Alphaproteobacteria; order Hyphomicrobiales; family Nitrobacteraceae; genus Bradyrhizobium; species Bradyrhizobium sp. 179. Next base: position 95,311 of record NZ_JADPJR010000136.1, read on the forward strand.
CTCGACGCCCGGCATTGCACTGTGGGATTCGAGGCACTCGACGACGTCAAGAACGCCGCAAGCGCCGTGCGCCGGATGACGAGCTTTGTGGTCGAGGATGGCGTACCGGGCGCGAAGCCCGCATGACGGAATCCACATGCCGCAGATTTGACGACCACCGAAAGATCGCCTCAAATGCCGCCGACGTCTGACTGTGCCTTGGGGCCGCTGCGGGGGCTGCGCCGTGACTGATCAAACCATCCTGCGGGTCGCTTGGCTTTACTATATGGAGAACCTGACCCAGGCCGAGATCGGCGAGCGGCTGGGGCTGACCCGCGCCCGCGTCAACCGCATGCTGTCGGATGCCCGGCAGACCGGTATCGTCAACATCCGCCTCAACTCCGCCTTCGCGAGCTGCACGGAGCTAGAGCATCGCTTGCGCCGGGAATGCGGCCTCGAGGACGCCGTCGTCATCCCGAGCCCGGAGAATCCCGAGCAGGTCGGCAGCCTGATCGGGATGGCGGCGGGAGCGTATCTCTCGAAATTCCTCGAACAGAAGCGGCCGCGCATCATCGGTATCGGATGGGGCGCAACGTTGCGCGAGACGATCCGTTACGTCACGCCGGCGGACTATCCCGAACTCTCCATCGTCTCCATGATGGGCGGCCTGTCACGCGGACTTGAGCTCAACACGTTCGAGATTGCGGGCGAGCTCGCGCACCGGCTGCACGCCCAGTGCAGCTATCTGGCCGCTCCGATCTTCGTCAGCAGCCGGCGCTCGCGCGACACCTTCCTGGCTCAAGAGGTCTATCAGGAGGTGCTGAACAGCGTTGAACGGATCGATCTTGCGCTCCTGAGCATGGGAGACATGACGCCGCGCTCGCTGTTGATGCGGCATGGGCTGCCGCCGGACGTCCGCGCTGAGCATCTGCGCGCGGCAGGCGCCGTCGGCGACGTCCTGGCGCAATTTCTCGACAAGACCGGCAGGCCTATCGATCACGGCATCAACAGCCGCGCCATTGCGATGCCGCTCGAGAAGCTGGCGCGTGTGCCTACGTCGATGTTGATCGCCGGGGGGCCCAACAAGGCGCCGATCATCGCGTCGGTGCTGCGGGGCCGGATCGGCAAGGTGCTAGTGACCGACGAGAACACCGCCGTTGCCGCGCTGAAACTGATCGACAAGCAGAAATAGCCGTAAGTTCCCTCGCCGCTATTAATTCCGCGCCGTGCGCACCCCTGTCCACGCGCAGCGGACGTGCGCCGAAAGGCGCGCAAAAGCATTTGTCTCCCCGCTGTTACATATGTAACATGGGCGAGACAATTGCTCAGAAGGATGGCGTCGACATGCGCGCTGCGGTGCTCCAGGACATTCGTGATATCCGCGTCCTCGATATCCCCGAGCCGAGGCCGCTCGCGGAGGACGAGCTCATCGTCCGCGTCAAGGCAGTCGGGGTTTGCGGCAGCGACCTGCATTCCTATCTCGAGGGCGGAACAACCGGTCCGACCAGCGTAACGCCGTTCGTTCTGGGGCACGAATTCTCAGGCGTGCTCACGCCGGACTCGGCGCGCAAGGCGGGGTTCTCGGCCGACGCGCTGGTGGCGGTCGATCCCTCCATTCCCTGCGGCCATTGCGAGTGGTGCCACCGCGGCCACACCAATCTCTGCCCCAATGTGAAGTTCCTGGGCTACGCGCCCCACAACGGCGCCATGGCCGAATTCGTCTGCGTGCCAAAATCCGCCGTGCATTTGGTGCCTGACAGCATCGATCCGGCCGGCGCGGCGATCCTGGAGACGCTCGGTGTCGCGATCCATGCCATGGATCTGGCGCGTCCGCGGCTTCTGGAAACCTTGGCGGTGCTCGGCTGCGGGCCGGTGGGATTACTGCTCGTGCAGCTGGCGCGGCTCGCAGGCAGCGGGAAGATCATCGCGATTGACCCCGTCGAGCAGCGTACCGCGCTGGCCTGCGACCTCGGGGCGGACGTGGCTTGCGGCAGCTACGCCGAGGTCGCGGACGCCACGGAAGGCCGCGGCGTCGATCTGGTGATCGAGGCAACCGACTCATCGCACGGCTTCGAGCATGCCGCGCGCTCCGCACGTATCGGTGGCCGGGTCGTTCTCGTCGGCATCCCCGACAATAATCAGTACATCCTGAGCGGCGCCGAGTCGCGTCGGAAGGGCCTGTCGATCAAGTTTTCGCGCCGCATGCCGGAGGTCTATCCGCGGGCCATCGCGCTCGCGCAAGGCGGGCAGGTCAAGCTGGCGCCGCTGGCTACGCATCGCTTCTCGCTCGACCAGACGCCCGCCGCCTTCGAGCAGCAGGTCGCGCGGCGCGATGGGATTATCAAGGCGATCATTTGCCCGTAATTGAGCGGCATCTCGCCAAAATCCTGGGGCAACGGAGGCAGGCATAGAAGCCGGGCCGGTCGTGATGGCGAAATCGTCGAAGCTGGTCGTCACCCGAAAGGGGCGCGTGCTGATGGTGCGGCGCAGGAAGATGTCCGTTAAGGTTCAGCACCTCTCGCAATCGTATTCTGTTGCAAGACGGATAAGGGCTTCGCTCGTGCAATAATCCTCGCTGGCAAATGTCGCTCTGCTTCACCAATAAAAAATGCGCTCGGCTAACCAGTAAGTACCGACCGCAACGACTGCCAGCGACGCGATCCGGGGCGTAAGGGAAGCTCCGCGCCCGTGTCTCATTAGCGTCAGCAAGGGCATGATCATTGCGACGAAGAGCAACTGCCCAATCTCAATGCCGAGATTGAATCCCAGCAGTGCGCGTACAATGGCCCGTCCCTTAAGATCCAGTTCCCCCAGAGCCGACGCAAAGCCGAAGCCGTGGAGAAGGCCGAAACCGAAGACCCAGATCCATCGCCGTCGGGCTGGCTCGATGAAAAGAAGATTCTCCAAGGCCACCCAGACGATGGTCGCGGCGATCAGCGGCTCGACAATGCGGTCCGGGACGGTAACGATGCCGAAGGTCGCGAGCGACAGCGTGACGCTGTGGGCAACGGTGAATGCCGTCACGATGCGCACCACGGACCCTAGGCCCTTTGCGGTCGCAAGCAGCGCGACAAGAAACAGGAGATGATCATAGCCGGTGACGATATGCTCAACGCCGAGCTTGATGAAGTCGAACCAGCCGGTAGCGAGCGGGCGATCGAGATCAAGCGACACCTTCCGGGAGCCCTCCTGGAAAGCGACCTGCCGCTCACCGCTCGATGTCATGACATTGCCGAGGGTCTGATAATGCTCGCCGAGAAGCGCGCTCCAGTCCTCGGTGATGTCGAGACGGCCTTGCGAAGCGTTACAGGTGAAGTCGATCTCGATGGTGCCGCGGGCGTCGGTCGCGCCGGCGCCGCCGATGCGCACGACACCCATCCGGCAACGCGCGCCCGCAAGTTCGATGAAAAGGGTTTCGCGCGCGTAGCCAGCAATCCGCTCCGCGGCGACGCGATCGCCATTGGCGGCCGCCTTCAGGCCCTCGGCGGATCCGATCGGTATTTCCGGCAGCACGATCGACAGCGCGTAGCGCAGGCGATTATCGACGAGTTCAACACGCAGCAGCGCTGTCGTGATGGCGTGCGCAAGCACGACGCCCGGCCAGAGCAGGACGAGAGCTAGTCCGATCCACTTTGGGAGTCTCCCGGTCACTGCGCGCCTCCCACCTGTTCCCAGGCTTCCGCCACGAAGCCGGGGAGCAGCGCGACCTCACGCCGGCCATCGATCCTGGCATAATGCGAAAGTCCGAGCAGGCTGGTTGCGCCAAAGGAGATCGCGAAGGTTTTGCCTTCCGCTCCCCTGACCACCACGCGCAGTTTTGGCGGATCGAGCCCAAATTGCGCGGCGTCGACGCTGGCAACCTCGTCCTCGCTCAGCATCCGCTCCGGCCCGGAGTTGCGCAGAAGCGTCAACGCCGCCTCGAGCCGCGCGTTGAATCCCGGCGGCGCATTTCCTTGCGCAACGCGCCAGCCCTCGCCCTCCCGTGCAAAGCGCCATTGTCCGGCAGGGGCCGCGACATCGACCTCTCGCACTTCTGCAGTCGACATAACGAGGAGGCCGCTCGGCGTGAAAGGCGCAAGGCCCGGTCCGCCGCGGCCCCCGGTGAGGGCAAGAGCCGCGAGGAAGGCAATGGCGGCGAGCGCCGCGGCAGGCCAGGCGAAACGGCTCATCGCCGCCGCCACCACATGATGCCGCCAGCGAAAGCGATCAACCCCGGCATCAACAGCACCGTGACGATGAAGATGCCGCGGGTCTGCTCGCCCGTCAGCGTCACCGTTGGCAGGACCTCCACTGGCGGCTTCATGGTCGGCGCCTTCTCCTCGCGGCTCAGCCAACCGATGCTGGCAAGCACCACGTCGGAATTCCCGAGATAAGGGAAGAAGGAATTGGATGCGACGTCGGCATCCCCCACGACGATCAGGCGAAACGGCTTCGCTGCCTCGCTGAGACGCCCCTCCGACGCAAGCGCAATGATCCGCGCCGCCGGCGGATCTGCCTCCGGGGCCGGTCGATTGGCAAGGCGATCGCTGATGACATAGCTTTCCGCACTGCTGACCGCGAGCGGCACCACCCTCACATCTGGCGCCGACACCTGCTCGAGCGGCCGGGCGCCGGGATAGAAAGACAGCGAAAGACCACGCGTGACCGGATGGGCAGCGTAATGCGACACGGCGATCATCTGCTCGTCGGTGAAGTAGTGGTCTTTGGGATCGACGATCACGCCATTGCCTATCCTGATGCCTGCCCGCGCCAGCAACGTGGCGATGCTTTCATCCAGTACATAATCAGGCTCGACCAGCAGCATCGCCGAGCCCCCACGCTCCAGATAGCGGCGCAGCATCTCACTCTCGCCGGGGCTGTAGCGCGTGCGCGGATTGGCTTCGACGACGACGGCGCAATCGTCCGGGATTGGCTGGCCGGTGGCAAAGGAGACTTTACGCGCGGAGAGCCCAAGTTTTTCCAGCGCACGCCGGAGACGGCCGATGCCGTGCTGCTCCATCTGCACAACTGCAAGTCCCGAAGCGTCGTGACTATGGCTCTGCGCGCCCTCGAAATGGGTGTGGAATTCAAAATTGTCGATGTCGTACTCGCCATGCCCCACGGCGAAGCAGACGACGAGCTCGCGCCGGCGCATCAATCGTAGCAGGCCGATCGCGACCTCGCGGTCGTCGGTGGTCACCACCTCGACACGTCGGCCGCCGGCGCGCAGGACCGCGGAGTTATAGGTGCGCACGCCAAAGCTGCTGGCCAGTGCCGGATTCTGGTCGGCATCAATCAGCTGCACGCGGAAATTGGCATTCTGCCGTTCGAGTTGGGCGAGCATGGTGGCGAGCGCGCGGGCACCCGGATTTTGCTTCTGATAGAAATACGCGACGTCCACCGGCTCCTTGAGCGCGCTCACCATGTCGCGCGCTTCAGTCGAAGGTGTGAAAGCCTTCTCTCGCGTCAGGTCCAGATAGGCGTCATGGCGGAACAGCGCGACATTGGCGAAAATGACGACGGTCAATGCCACGACGACGACCAAGGCAGTGCTGATGGCGCGGTTGGCCGAGCCGATCTGCACCGGCAGCTTCAGCCCCGCCGCAGACAGCAGCGCCAGCGCAGCAATCACGCCGACGAACCAGCCGATGTTGAGGAGATCAGCGCTCATCGCTGCGCGAGCCCCCAAGCGGTGAGGAAAAGCGCAAGCATGCTCGCGCTGATATAGTAGCCGATGTCGGACAAGAACACGGAGCCCGAGACCATCGGCTTGAAATGGCCGATCAGCGACAGGTTGATGGCAACGCTGTCAAACGGCGGGACGAGCAGGTAGGACACGGAATCGGCGAACCAGAGCATCAAGAACGTCCCGATCGACAGCGCGGCCGCAACCACCTGGTTCTCCGTCAGGCTGGACATCAGAAGGCCGACCGCAACCAGCAGCGAAGCATGCAGCGCCAGCGCCAGATATCCCGCATAGATCGGGCCCCAGTCCGGCTCACCATAACGATCCAGGATCGCGGCATAGATGAGCGAGGCGGCAAACATGCTGAGCACCAGCGTCAGCGTCGCTGCATACTTGGCGAGCACGATCCACACTTCCCGCACCGGCGCGGTCAGCAAGAGTTCGAGGGTTTCGGAGCGCCGCTCCTCGGCGAAGGAGCGCATGGTCAGCACTGGGACCAAGAGGATGGAGAGCACGTACATCTGGTGGAAGATGTATTGCAGGTTGGCGACCTTGGTCGCAAACAAAGTAAGGCTGAACGTATAACCCAACACGAGGAGAAACACCGCGGCAACGGTATAGCCGATCGGAGACGTCAGCACCGCGTTGAGCTCCTTGGCAAACAGGACGCGCAGCGTTCTCATGTGAGCGACAGAAACCATTGTTCAAGATCGGGCGTATCGGCGACCGCGCGCACGCCAAGCAGGCGACCGCTCAGCAGCACCGCGACACGGTCAGCGGTTTTTTCCACTTCGCTGAGGATATGCGAGCTCATCAGCACAGTGTGACGGCCGGCCAATGAGCGGATCAGTTCCCGCATCTCGATGATCTGCCTGGGATCGAGGCCGTTGGTCGGTTCGTCAAGGACAAGGATATCCGGCTCATGGATCAGCGCCTGCGCCAGTGCCGTGCGCTGGCGGTAGCCGCGGGACACGGCGTGTGTGAGCTTGTGCATCACCTCAGACAGCGCGAGCCGCTCGACCACGCGGTCGATGGCAACACCAATCTCGGCCTCCGGCAGGCCGCGCAGCCGTGCCATGAAGGCAAGAAATTCGCCGACGCGCATATGGGGATAGAGCGGCGCCGCTTCCGGCACGTAGCCGATGCGCCGCCTCACCGCGAGGGACTCCCTTACGACGTCAAGGCCCCCCACGGTAAGTTGGCCGGCGGACGGCAGAAGATAGCCGGCAAGCAGCCGTATGAAGGTGGTCTTGCCGGAGCCATTGGGCCCCAACAGCCCGAATACCTCTCCGGCGCGGACGTCGAGCGTTAGTCGATCGAGAGCTGCGACCGGTCCGTAGCGCTTGCTAACTTCAATGGCCGAAATGGCAGGCGTACCGGCCGACACGCCCGGAAGCGACACGCTGCTAGGCGAGATGGTCATGCAACGTTCCCGACGATGCACCCTGCCGGTCGCGTCCTTGGAGATGTCCCCACCCGCTTCAAATCTCAGTCGTAGAACTCGGGCGCCTTCTTGGTGGCTTTAAAGATCTCGGGATCGTGACCGTAGAAGATTTGCGCGTTGTTGGCGTCGCGGATCTGGCGAACGCGCTGATAGCTGCGGTACGCATCGTTCGGAGACTGCGTGCCCGGGATCGGCGGAATCAGGTTCTTGTCTAGATTTTCCTTGAGATAGACAACATCGCTGGTCAGGATGACTGTGCCGGTCTTCGGAAGCTTGACCACAACGAACTGGCTTCCAGGCGTATGGCCGGGCGCGCGCATCACACGCACCGAACCATCGTCGAACAGGTCGAGGTCGCCGCTGAGGCGAATGATGTTCATCTTCTTGGTATCGGCAAAATCGCCGGGGATATAATAAACGGAGAAGCCGACGTCGGGCCACCAGGCGGCCTTTAGTTCGTCTTCCTGTGCCACGAGGGTGGCATTGGGAAACTGGCCGACATTGCCGCCGTGATCGAGATGGAGGTGGCCGACCACCACGTACTTGATGTCATCGGTCTTCAGGTCAATCTTGGCGAGCTGGGCGGGGATTGCGTCATCCTTGGTCATCTTGAGGCCGAAGCCCTTGGCCAGCGGACCCCACCAGCCCTCGGGATCGGTGATCGTCTTGTCGTTGTTGCCGGTGTCGATGATAACGTTGCCCTTAGGATGCTTCAGCACGTAGAAGCTCACCGGGGCCCAATCGATGTTGCCTTGGCCGCCCATCTGCAGCGCCGCTTTGGGGAACCCACCGAGTGACCCCGAGGTGAAGACATAGAGTTTGGGACCATCCTGCGCAACGACAGGCGCGGTAGTTGCCCCGATGCCAAGGGTGAGAGCGAGACCCAACGCAAGCTGCTTCAATGCCATAGCGTGTCCTCCTCATGTCTTCATTGTTTACGGGCCGTCTGCGCGGCCGCAGGGCTCGGCCAGCTTCGCGGCCGAATGCGCCAGAATAGGATCGAGACTTTCGTGATGGCAAGACGAAATGACGCTTTGGGCGACAAAATCGCTGACGCCCTGAAACGGAGCGCTCGGTTCTGGGAGGCTCGGTCGGCGGAGAGCGAGGCGCAAAACGTTGCGTCCTGCAGCCGACAGAGTCCGCTTCGCTTTCTTCTTACCCGAAGTGAGGAGAGCTGCCTGTTCAGGGGCCGTCATGAACGCCAAATATGCCCGTCGTGCTTTACCGCATGCAGCTCGACGATTTCCTCGGCGAAGAAGGCAAGTGCGACGAGTTCGAGGCCATCGCCGTCAACGAAGTCCTTGCGTGGCAGATCGAGCAGGCGCAGCCAGATCGGGCGTCCTGCTCGACCCGACGAACGGTATATCACGCTGGCCATGCTTCAGCGCGCCGCGGGCATGGTCGGGCCGTCCCTCCGGCTGGAATTGGCTTGAGACGACGCGGCCTGGTATCGAACGCGCAACTTGCGTGCTGCGCCTCCGCGCGCTTCGCCGCATCTCTCTAAATTGTGTCATGAAGTGGCTGCTGCCTGTGGTAGATATGCCGGTGCGCAACAACCCAGGCAGGGGTAGAGCATGCAAGTGGCTGATCGTTTCATCGGGCGTTCATCACGAAACAGGGCGATGCTCGGCATGCTTGTCCTGCTCATCTGCGTCCATTCCGGCGCCACGAGCGGACAGAGTAATGAGGCGGTGTGGCCGACAACACAATGGCAAACCTCGACGCCGGAAGAGCAGGGCATGGATTCGGCCGCACTCGCCAGGGTTGTTGCGTTCGGTACCACGCGCAGCTTCGACAGCCTGCTGGTGACCCGCCACGGCCGCGTCGTGCTCGATGCGTACTACGCGCCGTTCACTGCCGACATGCCGCACACGATTAATTCCGCCACCAAGGCGGTGGTCGCGACGCTGACGGCGATGGCTTACAAGGATGGCCTGCTAGATCGCCTCGACCACCCGATGCTGGATTTCTTTGCCGATCGGAAAGTCGCCGATGCCGACGAGCGCAAGAAGGCGGTCACGGTTCAGCATCTGCTCAACATGACGTCCGGCCTCGAGTGGGACGAAGGGTTTGAAGGCGGCCGCGAACAATCGATGCGGGACATGGGCGCGAGTCCCGATTGGGTAAACTTCATCCTCGACCGTCCGATGGCGCATGCGCCGGGCGAGAGCTTCTATTACAACAGCGGCGGCTCGCATCTGCTGTCCGCAATCATCAGCAAGCTCACCGGAAAGAACACCGCCGATTATGCCAACGAGCGGCTGTTCGGCCCGCTCGGCATCGCGCCGCCATTCTGGCGCCGGGATCCGCAACGGCTTCCGATTGGCGGCTTTGGCCTCGCGATGCGGCCTCGCGACATGGCGAAGCTCGGCTATCTCTATCTGCGTAACGGCGAATGGGATGGCAAGCGGCTGCTGCCAGCGGACTTTCTCGAGGCCGTCGGCCATGCCACCATTAACATGAACGCGCGGTCCGATCCCGCGCTGCGCTACGCCAACCAGTTCTGGGCGATTCCCGGCAAGCACGTCTATATGGCGGTCGGATATCACTGCCAGGTAATCATGGTGCTGCCCGAAAAAGACATCGTCGCCGTGATGACGGCGCGGGATTTTTGTCCTTTGGGCAGACTGGCCGACGATATCTCCGGCGCGGTCAAAGCCGATTCTGCGCTGCCGGCCAACCCGGCGGCAGCCGACCGACTGGCCGAGGTGATCGCGGAGGTCTCGACCGAGAAGGCGACCAAGGTCGGCGCTGCGCCGGCGATCGCTGCCGCGATCTCGGGGAAGACTTACAGATTCTCCGACAATGCGCTCGGCATCAAATCGCTGGTGCTCTTCCTGGCCGACGAGAACCCACGCTACATCGTGCAGATGGCGGCGGGCGATCCGGCGCGGCGCCAGCTCGACGGGCCGATCGGGCTCGACGGCCTGTACCGCAAGAGCGCGCCGAGCTTCCTCGGCATTCGCGCCGCCAAGGGCTCGTGGCAGAACGAACAGACCTTCATCTTCGATTTCCAGTATGTCGGACTCGGCGAAACCTCGATCTGGACGCTGACCTTCGACGTCGACAAGGCAATCCTGCGCGGCAAAGCGCGGTACGGGCGCGAGGCGACGGCGGAAGGGACGTCGGGCGGTTGAGTGATGCGCTCCGCGAGCACTCTTTAGCTGCGCGCTGTCCACGCCTCCTTCATCACAATGAAGGTGCGGGCCTGAGTTACGGTGCACTAACCAACATTGCCACGATGATGGACTCGTGCTCCTGGTTTGCCCCAAGTGTCAATTGTCTTCGCCTTGTCGGGCAAAGCATACTCGCCGCCGGCTGCCATGCTCTTTCGTGTTTTCGATATTTTTGTCGGACGCGCGCTGGCACCGGTCTCGCGGGCCGGCGAGCGAAGAGGGCGCGGCTCGCCATAGCTCGCGGGCCCGAACAGCCCGCCTCCGCCCTGCCGGCTTCGGCGTGGTTGCCTTCGGCACGATGTGGCTTGCCTAGCCGAAGCTGGCGTAGACAGCGAAGGCTGGTGGGCCCGGCAGGACTCGAACCTGCAACCAGATCGTTATGAGCGGCAGAATTTCGACTAGGGGCGTTGACCTTCCTGCGCTTTTGTTCGAGTCCGATGGCCTTCGTTCCGTTTCGTTCACGCCGTTTCTGGTGCGAAACTGGTGCGGTGCTTCGAAACTGGCCTGAGGGCCACACAAGCCGGCGATCGGCAGAAGGGTCCAGGAGCGGGCCAAATCGGCCATGATTGCTTTCACGATTGGCTCTTTGCGGTAGTTCGTCACGGATCTGATCCGCTCATCCAGGCACGTGCCGGACAACCGCGCGCGCTTAATGAGCGTTTAACGCTTTTGCGCAACAGATAGATCACCAGCGCGCAATTAGTCCTTAGTTACGAGTGCGAACCGACCTCCCGTGGAGGGGAATCGGATGGGACTGCTTTTTGTTGGAGTGCTGGCGGGAATCCTGATCGGCTTTGGCTGGTTCGCGCCTTCCCGAGGGTATTTCCTTGATTGCGCGTCACGCCCCTGTTTCAACGGGGGCGCAGTCGCCCGACCCGCGCTGCCAATGCAGATGGCTTTGGCGCCAGATCCTGCGGCCGTCAAATCGAATTCTGCTACTCCGGCAAGGTCCGGCAAGAGATCTTCCCCGAAGAAGCGTGGAGCGGCCGACCTTGCCAAGGTGGCGTCGCCTCGGACGAGGATCGGCGTCTCGGCATCCGAACACTCCGCGGAAACTTCAGATCCTGTCCTGGACAAGGCGAAGGTCACGATCTCGGCGAAGATGGAGGATCCAGAATCGGCCGAATTCACCGATATGAAGCGCACGATGCGAAAGAACACGCTCGGACGCCCTGTGGATACGATTTGCGGGCGTGTGAAAGGAAGAAGCGCGTCAGGCGGCGAGACCGCGGAGAGGCCGTTTCTTTACCTCGTGAAGGAGGATGAAGCATATGTCGTCGACGGCAAGTCAGGGTCGGCGGCGTCAACGGCGTATCGAAATATCTGCAATTAGGGGAGGCGTCGACTGCGCGACCGTGCGGTACGCACCCAAGTGATTTGAGCGGAAAGAATTTCCACCTAGCCGCAAAGTGATCCCGCAGTGGATACGGCACTAACGGCGGCACTGCGCCTCGTGATGATGCATTCAGAATGAATGCAGCAGCAGCAGGGGAAGACGCAATACGGAATGGGAATATCGCGGAAGTTCTTTTCATCTTGAGGAAATCATGCACGACATAACGAACACCTCAAAACGGCTCAATGAATCGCTTCACTTGCCGGTTCTGGTAATCATCGAGCCGCTCCTATTGCCTCGCACATGCATGCTGAACGTCCTCAGGCGGGAGCTGGACCACCTTGAGATCCTTGACATGGCAACGGTCCAAAGCCTGGACTCTACGTCAGCCCGCGATGTTCGTCTGGTGGTGCTGAGTATCGCGGATAGGCCCATCGGCGATCCTTCGGTTGAGGACGATCTCGCCTTCGTTGCGGAGTGTTGTCCCAACGCCGCCGTTGCAGTCCTGTCAAACCATGATGACGAGCCGACCGTGCAGGCTGCGATGCAGCGGGGCGTGCGCGGCTTTCTTTCCACCTCGCTATCGATCGAGATCGCCATGGCTGGCCTGCGGCTTGTCCTTGTTGGTGGCGTCTACCGGCCGTTGCCCGTGGCCGGGACGAACAGGATAGCGGATCTGGAGCCGTCGGATACGCGCGGGCTTGCGCCCGCATATCTGATGAACGAGGGAGTCGGAGTGGCTATCGACAGGAGCGTGACCGATCTCACGCCTCGTGAGCAACAGGTTCTGGCGGAATTGGAGCTCGGCCTGCCCAACAAGCTGATCGCCGCCAAACTGAACCTCGCGGAAAGCACAGTCAAAATGCACATCCAGCATATCATGAGGAAATGTGCTGCGCACAATCGCACGGAAGCTGTCCTCCGCTGGCGCGGCCGGTTGCCCGCGCAGAGTCGCGATCACGATCCAGGCGCAGCTCCAATGCTGGAAAATTAGTCCTCTCTGAATGCACCACGGAAGCTGTCGAGCAGGGGCCTGAGCGCGTAGAGAGCCACAGTACCGCGCCTTGTCGTGATGAACACTTGAACCGGCATACCGGGGACGATCTGGATGTCGTTTGCCGCGATCTGCGCGTCGTCGATCCGGATTTTGGTCGCGTAGTATGGCTGGTCGGTACGCTTGTCGAGGAGCCGGTCCGCGGATACGTGCACGACGGTTCCCTTCAGGCGAGGCACGCGACGCTGATTGTACGGTACGAGGTGAACCTCGGCATTGAGGCCGGGATGAACCACGTCGATGTCCTCGGGCCTCAGGCGCGCGGTCACGATGAGGCGATCTTGCCGGGGTACCAGGTCCATGAGCGGAGCACCAGCTCCGATGACGCCGCCTGCCGTATGAATCCGCAGATCGGTTATCACGCCGTCCTCGGGCGCCTTGATCTCCGTTCGCGATAGCTGATCCTTGGCCGCAAGCAATCGCTCGCGGAGCTGGAATATCTGGTTCTGCGCTTCACGAAGCGACTGTGCGATCTCGTTCTGCCTCTCGCTCTCGAGCTTGAACAATGTGGCCTGCTGTTCGCTGATGACCTGCGCGGCGCGAGAAATCTGCGCGGCGATCTCGCCGCGGCGGCCCTCAACGTCGGCCAGCTCCCGCTGCAGGTTCAGAAGCCGCGGTCGCCGTTCGAGTCCCTTGTTGACGAGGGTCGCGACCATATCCAGTTCCTCCCGGACGATGTCGACCCGCTGCCCGGTGGCGCTCTCCTGAGCCTTGAGACCTTCGATCTCCTTCTCGACTTGACGCCTTCGTTCGCGAATGACCGTAAGCTGCGACTCGTGAACCTGCAGGCGCGCCTGAAAAATGAACTGCTGCGCCGATACCGCAGCGGCGGCCACCCCGTTCTGCTTGCTGTCCTGTTCCAGCGCGTCCGGAATTGCGATCCTCTCAAATCTCTGCTGCTCGGCTTGAAGCCGTGCGGCACGAGCAACTGCATCCCACAATTGGCCTTGAAGGCTTTGCATCTCCGAGGCGGCCCGGGTGTTGTCCAGCGCGATCAGCATTTGGCCGCTTCGCACGATATCGCCATCCGAAACAAGGATCCTCCTGACGATACCGCCTTCCAGATGCTGAATCGTCTTGCGGCTCGATTCCGATTCCACGACTCCAGATGCGATCGCGGCGCTCTCGAGCGGCGCGAGGCTCGCCCATGTACCAAGTCCCAGCATGAAGCAGAGCACCAGCAGATTGCCCGCGACTGTGAGACCGCGAAGCCTTCCGCGCGGAGAGATCGGCGTGGGCGTCGAGCACCATGGAAATTCCAGCGGCTCGAAATCGTCGATTGCGGTCACCACGACGCCAAATCGCCGGGCGGGCGCGGGGCGCGCCGGAGCTCGCATGAGCTGCTCCCAGATCATGGGAAGTCTCGAGACCGCGGGAAACTTCCGGATGATGAGAGAATTCCAGATCATGGCGCAATCTGCGAAGTGACTTGGGGGCGGCTCAGGTGCCGTTCAAAGATGTCCTCGCTGTCGCCGAATGCGGCGATCGCACCGTCTTCCATGATGGCAATTTTGTCCGTGGCTGCGAGGAGACCCATCCTGTGAGTGACGACGACAAGGATGACGCCTGCGAGCTTCATGCGCTCGATGGCATCCAGGAGCATTCGCTCGCCCCCGTAGTCGAGGCTGGCGTTGGGTTCGTCGAGAACGATGAGGCGTGGACTGCCGAAAAAGGCGCGGGCAAGTCCGAGGCGCTGCCGATATCCGCGTGAGAAGTTTGTTTCGCTGTGAACCATCGTGTCGTAACCCTGCGGCAGGCGCATGATCGCCCCATGAACTCCGACGAGCTTGGCCGCTTCGACGACCTCCCGCCGGTCGGCATCTTCAAGGCGTGCGATGATGTCGTTGATCGTGTCGCCGAGCAGGTTGATATCTTGGGGGAGATATCCGAGGCGGTCGCCGTTTCGGCCCTCGCGAAGCAGCGGGATGACGGTATTGTCGAGGAGGACACGGCCATCCGTTGGCATCGATAGCCCGGCGATCACCTGGCCGAGCAAGGATTTGCCTGACCCGGACGGGCCGATAATGCCAAGGCATTGTCCGGGCATGAGGCTGAACGAGACGCCGCTCAGCAGAAAATGGTCGGTCCCCGCAGGCCGCACGCTAACATTGTCGACGACGAGGCCGCTTCGCGCCTGCGGCGGAGAAACCTCCGCGCTCTGCTGCAGCGCGACGGGGAATGCGGCGAGAAGTGCGCCGAGCCGCTGACAGGCGCTCAGGGCCGTTACGAGTGATTTCCAGCCAGCGAGCGCACTTTCGACCGGCGCGAGCGTCCGGCTGAACATCAGCGTGGAAGCAAATATGATTGCCGGGCTCTTCCCGTGATCGAGGACGAGCCACGCGGCAGCCCCCATGATCAAGACCTGCGACAGCGCGCGAACCGGCTTGGTGGCCAGCATGACGATCTCGCCTCGCCGGAGTGCAACATCGTGCTCCCTGCGCGCGTGCTGCGCGTCACGGTGAATCATGCGCGCTGCGCTGTCGAACATTCCCATGGCGCGGATCATGTGGATGTTGCCCGCGGCCGTCTGGAGGCGGCCGCAGCTTCTGGACAGTGCGGCGCCGGATCTTTGCAGAACGTCTTCCGTGACCAGCTCTCCGGCAACCGTGAGCGCGAACAGGAAGGCGACGCAGCAGGCGCCCACCATGCCAAGCAGGGGATGGATCAGAAAGAGGACAAGGAGGAACAAGGGCGCCCAGAGCGCGTCGAACAGCAGCGTGCATGCGCCGGACTCGACGAACTGGCGCAGCACGGTGAGATCCCGATATGCGCCCGACGCTTGCGTCGAGTCCCTGCGAAACGCCGATTCGAGGCCGGCCGAAAGCACGCAAGGACGAAGGCGATCGTCGAGCCAGGCGCCAAGGCGTCCCAGGACGGCGCGCCGCAACGCATCGAACACGCCGCCCACGACCACTGTGATCGCGACAATGAGCGTGAGCAGAAGCAACGTGTCGCCGCTCCGGCTCGACAACACCCGATCGTAGATCTGAAGAAGATAGATGGAGGGCGCAAACAGAAGCAGGTTGTAGCTGCAGCTATAGGCGAATACGAGACCAAGCGGTCCCGCGCAGGACCGGAGGGCCGCGTGCAGTGGCGTCCGGATCTGCGGCAGGATAGGCCACTGAAGGGGCGGCATCAGCATGATCGTCACCGCCTGAAATCGAGGTCCGGCGCACTTGACCGATGGCTAACGTCATCTGCCAACGGTATCGGCGGGGTATTGGCTCGAGCGTCAGGACCGGTGGCGGGGGCCACCGGTCCTGCCAGTCGGACGAGCCGATGGTCAGAACGTATCGAGATGGAAGCTCACCTCTCCGCCCACCGCGGCGTTGCCGTCTCCGCCATTGCCGCCGATGCCGGCCACGACCTCCTGGTGCTGATCCACCCAGACCTTGTTGATCTGGGTCGCATCCGTATTGGCGTATACCTTGGAGGTATCGTGACCGCTGTAGGATTTCTGGCTTCCGTTCGACTCGGCGTCTGCGCCATGGACCTTCGAAAACCACGAGGCCTTCGCGTTGGCGCCGCCGGCATCCCAATCTGCCGTCTGCTTGACGTGATCGCCGGTGCTCACGTGCACGTCGGCACCTTCCGCCTTGTTGGTTGGATCGAAGTTGAGCGTCGGCTTGCTGATGATGGCTCCCTTGAAGGTGCCGTCGCCTCCATTTCCGACACTTTGACCACCGGTGCTGATCGATTTGAATTCGATCGAGTCCGAGATGCTGATCGCTTTGGGCAACATTTGAGCCTCCCTCTTTCTGCTGGCTTTCGCGCATCATCCGTCCCGATCGGGCGGACGCGCGCGGCAAAGTCTGATCCGCCCAGGCGCGATGGCGATAGATGTCAAATCGGACACCATCCGGTTTGGTCGACCTACGTACGAAAGTACGACATTCGTCGCGCAACATCGGAACTCGAAACATCCGGGAGAGCCCGCAGGGCGAGCTTGCATGCGCAGAGTGTCGAAGCGGCTCGCGATCGGGCTTGTGCGAGCGGCGCGGTGTTTCGCTATCCCAGCAGGTGAAGATCCGACAGAAGGTGGGCGGAAAGATCGCCACCCAGCGCGAGATTGCCGTGGCCGCCGTCCCCGCCAAGTCCGGCGATCTGGATCGCACTCTGGTCGACGTGCACGTTGTTGACCTGATCGGCTATCGCCGTCGAATGGGGACCCGCGATTGCGATGTTGATGGGCGCATAGATCGCGACGCTGACATCGATCAGGCTGCCGGCAAAATAGCCCTTGCCGCCATTGCCTGCGCCGTTCGAACCGGTCGCGATCGTGTCGGACCCGCCCCACAAGCCGTGGGAGAGAAGGCTTGCATGGCCGCCCGCCGCGGCGTTGCCGTTGCCCCCGTACCCGCCAATGCCGGCGATCTGAATGATGGATTGATCCACGTAGGCGTCATTTGTCTGAACCGCGTAAACGTTGGAACCATAGCCCGCGACTGCGATGTTGATCGGGTCGTACAGTACGAAGGAAGTATGGACGAGCCCGCCGTAGAACGCGCCATCGCCGCCATTGCCAGCCTGGCTTCCGCCCGTTTGAACGTCGAAGACGCCCCCTCCGTTGCTTGATCCCCAACTGGGGTCGAGCGTGATGGCGCTGCCGCCGGCGGCCACGTTTGCATTTCCGCCGCTTCCGCCGACGCCCGCGACCTGAGTGGCCGATTGATCGATGTCGACCGTGTTCGATTGACTTGCAAGCGCCGTGCCGCCCGAACCCGCCACGGCAATGTTGATCGGGTGATAGATCACCACGGGAGCGTCCACGATCGCACCCGAGAAATAGCCGCTGCCGCCGTTTCCGGCGCTGTTGTCGCCGCTCGCGATCACGCCGGCGCTCAAGGACGTACTGACGCTCCCTCCCGATACAATGTTGTCATTGCCGCCATGGCCGCCGACGCCGGCCACCTGAAGAGCGGATTGATCGACATTCAAATTGTTGGGCTGGTTGGCCAGGGCGACCGAGCCGTACCCCATACTCACCGAGATGTTGATCGGTTCATAAATCAGCAGGGACGCGTGAATGATCCCTCCATAAAAGTAGCCATCGCCGCCGTTCCCCGCCGTGTTCGCCCCATTCTCGACCGAAGCAATGCCCGTCCCTGGATGTGATGCGTCGGCTGCAGGCTTCGTGGACGAAACGTCCAGGCCCGCCGCAGCGTGGTTGCCGGCGTGGCCGCCCGTGTCGACCCCCGACGTGGGATGTTTGGATTGAACCTGGTCGGACTCGTGATGCCGGATGTTGGCGCTCGCGTGGTGGGCTCCAGGACCAGCAAATTGACCCGCAAAAGGGCCTGGACCATGGACCAGAGCGCCACCGCCGACCACGTCAGCTACGAACGAAGCACTCGGCCCAGGGCCCGGTCCGCGCTCGCCATCGTAGCCATCGTGGTGATGCGAGGCGTGATGCAGCCGGATTCCATCCGACATCCGCGAAAAATCCATCATAGCCTCCCTCATCGCGATCGCTCCGCGCGATCGGACGGGTTCTGCGCTCCGGACACAATGTCATCCCGGGAAGGTCGAATGCCCAGTCGTCAGTTCGGATATGGCGCTTCGTCGGGCACCCCGTAACAACGGCTACATCCGTTCGGGTGGGCTACAGCCTTTGCAAGCTTGCGCGGGCCGATGCTTGAAAGTGCGACCTTGAGGGGATGGCGAAAATGGACGATCGGGCTGGTGGAGAGGTCGTCGTAGGGTCTGTGGCCAAAACGAATCCACCGCAATGCCCGATTTAAGTCGCATCGCGACCTAGGTCACGGCCAAAGCTCGTGTTCGGGCAGGGGCGCAACACCGGGGTTTCCATGTCCGGTCATTTGCGATTTTGTTTCGCCGCTTTTGTACTTGTTGCAGGTCTCCCGACGTCATCAGCGTCTTCGAACCCATTTTCCGGATTCTTCAATGCCGGTCCCGCGACAGCCTCTGCGCCCACTTCCGCGGAAGTCGCGGAAGTGAAGTGCTTGTCGCGGCCCGGCAGGTCGACCGCCGACGGCCAGCGCTGGAAGGCCGGCGCAGATGCTGGTTCCAGGTCGCCGAAGGGACAGAGCCGGTGAAGATCCCGGTTCGGTATCGCGCCGCCAGTTATCGTGTCGCCATGGCCGAAGAGAACAAGACCGCAGCGCGCAAGCGGAAGGCGATGGTAGATGCGCGCGCGGAGTTGCAGCGCTCCGCAGCGGTGGATACGTCTCGGCCGAGCCCGTCCGCGCCCGTGCAGGTGGTTGATGCCGGTCCCATCCTTGCTACCGGGATTGCGACCCACGTGTCGCCGGCCCCCCTCTCCAAACGCGCCGACCGGCTCACGCCGGACGAAATCGCGTCGCGCCAAGTCGACGTGGATGCACGTTTGGCGGCCGCGCCGGCCGCCAGTGACGTGGTTGCCGCCTCGATGCCTTCGGCGACGCCGCTCGCCTTTTCAACCGCCGAGGCGGGTGATGGCGGGCAGGGATGGACCTGGCTTGGCATGCTGCTGATGGCCTTGGGCCTCGTCTCCGTCTTGAGCGCGAGCCGAACCACTCGCTGGGCCGTGCCGCTGCCCCACCTTTCTTTCGCTTGCCAGAGGCTGATGCTGGTCAAGACGCGACTTTGCGGGGAGGCTCGCTAGATCGAACGTTAAGCGGGAGTTTGATAACCATTGAAGCGAGCAATGAGGGGCAGCGCGCGGCGTTTCTGTTGCAGCAAGGGAAAACGAAAGCCTGCCAAGTCGTGATGATCATCGATTTACTGGTGGGCCCGGCAGGACTCGAACCTGCAACCAGACCGTTATGAGCGGCCGGCTCTAACCATTGAGCTACAGGCCCCGCCGCGAGGCGGCCATTTTTGCAAGCGGCCGGCAACGGTGCGCGGTTCGTTTACAGGGCCTGGGGCGGGGGTGCAATGCTGGCTGCCCAACGGAACGCCGGCGCCGCGTGGCAAGCGCGGCCTTTCGGTGGATTGCTGGATTCGGAATAATCGCATTTTGCCATTGTTTTGCCCGACGAGTCAAACGGCTCTGCGGTCATGTGCCGGCGGCTGGCTTTCCGCTTCCGTAACCCGCTGAAATTGCTCACGTCTTCTACTGTGCATGGGGTTGTTTTCGCACTTTTGTTGTGAGGGGGCCCGCCGGTCCCCCGAACGTCTTGCCGGCGAGGAACAGCGCCCGCCGTGGGGCCCTAATCCACCGACACGCCGGCGAACTCCACCACCTTCCGCCACTTCTCGGTCTCGTCCGCGACCAGCTTGCCGAACTCGGCCGGCGTCATCGGCTTGGGGATGCCGCCGGTCTCCGCCAGCCGTGCCACCAGCTTCGGGTCGTTCAGCGCTTCGCCCACTGCTTTGTTGAGGATCTCGATCACCTCGGTCGGGGTGCCCTTCGGCGCGGAGATGCCGTAGAAGCCGACCGCTTCGAAGCCCGGCACGGTCTCGGCAATCGCGGGCACGTCGGGAACGCTCGGCCAGCGCTGCGGCGAGGTCACCCCTAACGCGCGGACATTGCCGCCTTTGGCCTGCTCCAGCGCGGAGGGCAGGTTGTCGAAGATCAGCTGCACCTTGTTGGAGATGATGTCGGGGAAGGCGATCGCCGAGCCGCGATAGGGCACGTGCACCATGTCGCATTTGGTCATCACCTTGAACAGCTCGGCCGACATGTGCACCGAGGTGCCGTTGCCGGAGGAGGCAAAGGAGACCTTGCCGGGATTGGCCTTGCAATAGTCGATGAACTCCTGAACCGTCTTCGCCGGAAACGCGTTGGAGACGACCAGCATGTTGGTGAGCTGCATGATGCTGGCGACCGGCACGGTGTCGCGCAGGAAGTCGAACGGCAGCTTCTTGTAGAGCGAGGTCGAGATCGCATTGTTGGGGGCGACGAACAGCAGCGTGTAGCCGTCCGGCGGCGAATTGATCGCGGCGGCGGCCGCGATGTTGCCGCCGGAGCCGGTCCGGTTCTCGACGATGAATTGCTGGCCGAGGCGGTCCGACAGCCACTGCGCCATGATCCGCGCCACGATGTCGACCGGGCCGCCGGCGGAAAAGCCGATCAGCCAGTGCACGGGACGGTCGGGATACGCAGCGCAGGCGCGCGGCGTGGCGCCGAAAAGCGTAGCAAGAACCACGAGCCCGAAAACACCATTACGCAAAATTCGCAACATGACGCCTCCCATTGCTTTATTGTCTTTGGGCGACATGCTTTCACAAAATCCGGCTGCTGCCTACATCGTCGCAAGTCGGTGTTGACGCAGGTCCGCGGGAGCGACCATGAGATTCGCAACGTTCATCCTCATCAGTGCGGCGCTGCTCCTTGGCCCCGCTGCTGCCCAGACCGGAGGCACGGCCATTTCGACCACGACGATCAGCTTGGGCACCGCGACGCCCGGCGGCGGCTTTCCACTCTATGGCAACGCCTTCGCAGAGGTGATGAACGCAGCCGACCCGCAAATTTCCGTCGTCCCGCGCAACACCAAGGGCAGCAGCGAGAACATTCCGCTTTTGGAGAAGGGCGAGCTTGATCTTGCGCTGGTCGCAGGCGAGCCGGCCTATGAGGCCTTCGCCGGCATTGGCCGTGCGAAGGTAGCGCTGAAGATTCTCACCGCGATCTATTCCAACCCTGGCATGTTCGTGGTGCGGGCGGACAGTCCCTACAAGACGATTCACGATCTCGTCGGACAGCCCGTGGCCTTCGGCGCCAAAGGCTCGGGCCTCCCGATCCTGGCGCGCTATGTGCTTGACGGACTCGGCCTGAAGCAGGACGAGGATTTCAAGGCGATCTATCTCGACCGCGCCGGCGATGGCCCCGCGATGGTCGAAGACGGCCGCGTCGCCGCGCTGTGGGGCGCCGGCATCGGCTGGCCCGGCTTTGCCGCGGTGGCATCGAGCGCATCAGGCGCGCGCTTCATTGCGCCTGAGCTGGACGAGATCGCGCGCATCCGCGCCAAGCATGCGTTCCTCAAGCCGCTCATCGTGCCGGCCAATAGCTATCCGAAGCAAACGGAGCCGATCGCCTCGCTCGGCTCGTGGAGTTTTGTGCTGACGCGCGAGGATCTGCCTGACGATGTCGCCTATCGCCTCGCCAAGACGCTGCACGGCGTCGAGGCGACGTTCTGCAAGAGGCTCGCGCAGGCCTGCGAGACGACGGCCGCGAACACGGTCGCGGCAGCGCCGAAGCCGGAGCTGATCCATCCGGGCGTGATGACGTATTTTCGCGAGATCGGCGTGGTGAAATAGCGAATGGCGAGTGGTGAGTAGCGAATGGAGTTGGTCCATTCGCTACTCCCTATTCGCCACTCGCCAATCTCACTTCTTCAGGAGCGGGCACGCCGGGTCCGGCGGCCCGAACGCCTTGTCGCCGGAAATGGTCGTGAGGATCTTGTAATAGTCCCACGGATATTTGCTCTCCTCCGGCGTCTTTACCTGCACCAGCCAGAGGTCGTGCACCATCAGATTGTCCTCGCGCAAGCGGCCGTTGCGGGCGAAGAAATCTTCGATCGGCTTCTCGCGCATTTTGGCGGCGACCTTGAGCGGATCGTCTGTGCCGGTTTCCTTGATGGCGTTGAGATAGTGCATCACGCTGGAATAGACCCCGGCCTGCCACATCGACGGCATCTTGTTCATCTTGGCGAAATACCGCTTCGACCATTCGCGGGTCTTGTCGTCCATGTCCCAATAGAACGACGTCGTCAGGAGCAGGCCCTGCGCAGCCTGCAGGCCGAGGCCGTGGATGTCGGTGATCAGCGCCAGCAGCGCCGCCATCTGCTGGCCGCCCTTGAACACGCCGAACTCCGAGCCGGTCTTGATCTCGTTCATGTTGTTGGGGGGACCGGCGGCAATGCCGATGATCTTGGCCTTGGAGGCCTGCGCCTGCAGCACGAAGGAGGAGAGGTCGGGCGTCGCCAGCGGGGGCCGGACCGAGCCCAGCACCTTGCCGCCATTGGCGGTGACGACGGCGGAAGCGTCGCGCTCCAGCGAATGGCCGAAGGCGTAGTCGTCGGTAATGAAGAACCAGCTGTCGCCGCCGCGCTTGACCACCGCATCCGCGGTGCCGACCGCGAGGGCGCGGGTGTCGAACACCCATTGGATCGCATAAGGAGAGCAGAACTTGCCGTGGAAATCCGCGGTGCCGGTTGAGTGGGTGATGAACAGCCGCTTCTTCTCGTTGGCGACGTTCTGCACCGCGAGCCCGACCGCGGAGACCGGCACGTCGACGATCAGATCGACCTGGTCGACGTCGTACCAGCGCCGCGCGATCGTGCCGCCGATGTCGGCCTTGAGCTGGTGGTCGCCGATCACGACGCTGATCGGCTTGCCAAGCACCGTGCCGCCGAAATCGTCGATCGCCATCTGCGCCGCCGTCACCGAGCCCTGGCCGGTCGGTGCCGAGGCCGGCCCGTTCATGTCGGTGAGCACGCCGATCTTGACGAGGTCGTCGGACACCTGCGCCATTGCGGCATCCGGCAGCAGCGCCGCCGCCGAGAACGTCGCGACGAAGGCGGCCGCGACCGGCAGTCCAAACCTGATTGGATTCATGGTTCTCCTCCCTTGATCCGGCTCGTTGGCCGGTGTTGCCCGGGTATGCCCGGCTGAATTGGTTTCTTTTGCAACTATTTGGGGGCGGGCGTCAATGTCAGGCGGCGAAGCGGATCCGACCGGCCGGCGGGGGTCGTAGCCGGTCGGCTCCTCGGCACACTGGCGCCGCCGCCTCTCGCCGAGTGGCCGGAGCAGGGCCGGCATGCAAATAGCTGCGCTGCCGCATTGCGAGGTCGAGCGCGCCGCCGCCGCGCGCGGGCGATGCCGCACTCGGCCTGGCCGGCGCGGAGCGCAAGCAGCCCCGATGCGTCACGAGTGCGGCGCAATCGGTCATCATCATGATCCCGTCAAAGCCAATGGGAACACGATCATGGCCGTCCGCCGCCTGTCCGTTGCATTCACGCTTCTCTGCGGCCTTGCCGCGGGCGTTGCGGCGTCATCCGCTGAGGAGCGCGGCATCGTCCTCGCATCGACCACGGCGACGCAGGAGTCCGGCCTGCTCGATTATCTGCTGCCGATCTTCCGTGCGAAGACCGGCATCGACGTGACGGTGATCGTGCGGCGCGCCGATGAAGTGCTCGACGGGGCGCGAAGGGGCGAGGTCGACGTCGTGCTGATGCATGCGCGACCGCAGGAGGAGAAATTCGTCGCCGACGGTTTTGGCGTGAAGCGCCTCGACGTGATGTACAGCGATTATGTGCTGATCGGGCCGAAGAGCGATCCCGCGGGCGTCAAAGGCAAAGACATCGCGACCGCGCTGAAGGCGATCGAGGCCAAGGGGACGCCGTTCGTGACGCGCGGTGACCGCTCGGGCACCCATGCCGCGGAGCTCGCGCTCTGGATCGTCGCCGGCATCGACATCGCCAGCGCCAAGGGCGCCTGGTATCGCGAGGCCGGACCGGGCATGAAGGCGGCGCTCGAGGCCGCGCGCGCCGCGAACGCCTATGTGCTGTCGGACCGCGGCAGCTGGATCTCGTTCAGGGATCGCGGCGATCTCGATATCGTCGTCGAAGGCGACAGGCGATTGCTCAATCAGTACGGCGTGATGCTGGTGAACCCCAACAAGTTTCCGAACGTGAAGAAGGATCTCGCGCAGACCTTCATCGACTGGCTGACCTCGCCGGAGGGGCAGACCGCGATCGCCGGCTACAAGATCGACGGGCAGCAGCTGTTCTTCCCCAATTCGGACAGGTCGGGCGGGTAATGTCCGTAGCGCTGGCGGTTGCCAAACCGGGCGATGCATGGTCCATCATGGCGCATGATTCAGCGCCTGCCGTCCTCGCTCACGCCGCTCGACACTGCGCTCGCCGCGTTGCTGCGAGGCGTCGATCCTGTCGCGCCGATGGAGTTGCCGCTGGCGGAAGCGAGCGGCTGCGTCGCGGTGGGCGCTCCGCTGCTTGCCGCCTATCCCCCGCGCGACATTGCCGCCGCAGACGGTTGGGCGCTCTCCGCCAATGATCTCGTCGGTGCGTCCGCGTATTCGCCGCTGCCACTGGCGATGGCTCCTGCATGGGTCGATGCCGGTGAGGCGATGCCGGAGGGATGCGACTGCGTGCTCGACGCCGGGGCGGTCGAGCTGTCAGGTCCGCTCGCGCAGGTGCTGGCCGAGGCCGTGCCGGGGCAGGGCGTCAGGCGAGCGGGAAGCGACGTCGCCGCGCGCACGCCCGCCGGCGCCGAGGGCTATCCGATCGGCGCGGCCGATCTGCTGATCGCGCGCGTCGCGCATCTGGAGAAGCTCGGCGTGCGGCGGCCGCGGCTGCGCATCGTCAACGTGCCGGGCGCAACGGCAACGGCGCAGATGATCGCCGGCATCGCGCGCGTGTCGGGGCTGGAGGTGAAGACGTGTGAGGCCGGCGCGCGTGATGAAGCATCGATTGCCGAGGCGCTCGACGCTTCCTCCTGCGATCTGCTGCTGACGGTCGGCGGCAGTGGCGTCGGCCATGGGGATGCAGCTGTCGCGGCGCTGGCCCAGCGTGGCGAGGTGCTTGCCCATGGCCTTGCGCTCCAGCCTGGACGCACCGCTGCGGTCGGCCGGCTCGAAAAGGTTCCGATTGTCGCCTTGCCGGGCTCGCCCGATCATGCGCTCGCGGCCTGGCTCGCGCTCGCGCTGCCGCTCATCGATCAGTTGTCGGCGCGCCGGCCACGCCGACAGCTCACCTTGCCGCTCGCACGCAAGATTGCATCCGGTGTCGGCATCGCAGAAATGGCCCTGCTGGTCGAGGAACATCATGCGTGGATGCTGCTTGCCGTGGGCGAATGGCCGCTCCAGGCGATCGTCCGCGCCGATGCATGGCTGCTCGTCCCCGCCAGCCACGAGGGATTTGCGGCGGGCACGCCGGTCGGTGCCTATCTGATGCGGGAATGATATGGGTTCCGGCATGCCGATGATTCCGCGATCGCAAGAGCGCAGCGCGCTCGAACAGGAGCAGTTCCTCAAGATCCTGTCGCGCGAAGAAGCGCTGGCAAGTTTCGAGGCGGCGCTGTTCCCGCGGTCGATTCCGAGTGCAGCGTGCAAGCTCGCCGATGCACTCGGTGCGGCGCTCGCCGAAGACGTCACGGCACCGATCGACGTTCCGCCGTTCGACCGCTCCAATGTCGACGGCTTTGCCGTCCGCTCCGCCGATGTCGTTGCGGCAGGGGAAGGTGCACCCGTTCGTCTCGCGCTCAATGATGAAGCCATCCACTGCGGCACCGCCCCGACGCTGCAAGTGGCGGCTGGGTCCGCAACGGCGATCGCCACCGGCGGTCCGCTGCCGCGCGGCGCCGACGCTGTCGTCATGGTCGAGCACACCCAGCCGGCAGGATCGGACGCGATCGAGGTCCGTCGCGCCACGTCGCCCGGGCAATTCGTCTCCTATGCCGGATCCGACATCGCGCGCGGCGAAGCGCTGCTGCGTGCGGGGACGATCATCGGTTCGCGCGAGATCGGCATGCTGGCCGCTTGCGGCATCGCCGAGGTGAATGTCGCGCGCAAGCCTCTTGTGGCCGTCATCTCCACCGGCGACGAATTGGTGCAGCCCGGAGAGCTGCTCGCGCCCGCCGAGATCTACGACACCAACGGTGCGATCGTCACTGCTGCGATCGACGAGAATGGCGGCGAGGCGGTCTTCCTCGGCGCCATTCCCGACGATGAAGCCAAGCTCGAAGCGGCCATGCGCCGCGCGCTGGCGGATGCCGACATGCTGGTGCTGTCGGGCGGCACGTCGAAAGGCGCGGGCGACCTGTCCCATCGCATCATCGGCCGGCTCGGCCAGCCCGGAATCATCGCGCATGGCGTGGCGCTCAAGCCCGGCAAGCCGCTGTGCCTTGCGGTGTGCGACGGCAAGCCAGTGGTGATCCTGCCGGGCTTTCCGACCTCGGCGATGTTCACCTTCCACGACATGATCGTGCCGGTGCTGCGCAGGATGGCGGGGCTGCCGCCGCGCTCCGATGCCAAGGTCAGCGCGACCGTGCCGGTCCGCATCGCCTCGGAGCTCGGCCGCACCGAATTCGTCATGGTCTCGCTGGTCGAGGGCCGCGGCGGCCTGATCGCCTATCCCTCCGGCAAGGGATCTGGTGCGATCACGTCATTCGCGCAGGCCGACGGCTTTTTGCGCATCGACGCGCTCGCCGACCAGATGCCGGCCGGGACTGAAGCCGAGGTAACCCTGTTCACGCCGCATGTGCGCGTGCCGGATCTCGTCATCGTCGGCAGCCATTGCACCGGCCTCGATCTCGTGACGGTACAGCTCGCGCATGCCGGCCTTGCCGTTCGCTCGATCGCCGTCGGCAGCCTCGGCGGGCTCGCGGCGGCGCGGCGCGGGGAATGCGATCTCGCGCCGATCCATCTGTTCGACGACAGAAGCGAGACCTACAACTCGCCCTATCTCGTCGAGGGGCTTGAGCTCGTTCCGGGCTGGCGGCGGATGCAGGGCATCGTCTTCCGCAAAGGCGACAAGCGTTTCGAAGACCTCAGTGCGAAGGAGGCGGTCGCGGCTGCGATCTCTGATCCCACCTGCATCATGGTCAACCGCAATCAGGGCGCCGGCACGCGCATCCTGATCGATCGGCTGCTCGGGGGCGCCCGCCCGGAGGGCTATTGGAACCAGCCCCGCTCGCACAATGCAGTGGCCGCCGCCGTCGCCCAGCACCGCGCCGACTGGGGCATGACCATTGCGCCGGTCGCCCATGCGGGCGGCCTCGATTTCATTCCGCTCGCGGAGGAGCATTATGATTTCGCGCTGGTGACGGCGCGCAAAGACCGGCCCGCAGTGCAGGCCTTTCTCGATGCGCTCGGCTCGCATGAGGCGCGGGCGGCGCTGGAGCGCGCGGGATTTCGGCCTGCGTGAACGGCCCCGCATGCGGCCACGTCGTAAGCGCGCTAGGACGTCTCATCCAGCGCCGCCAGCCGCTCGGCCTCGGCGATGTCCTCGACAGTATTGGCATTGAAGAACGGGTCGAGCGGCTCGGTCGGCCATCTCACCGTCGCCAGCAGATAGCGCGCGGTCCAGCGGTCGATCTTGCGGAGGTCCTCGATCACGAGCGCGTGGCGTAGCTCCTCACGCAGGTCCACGCGCCACAGACCGATCACAGGATGCGACTGATCGCCTGATGCCGCGACCGCGAGCTGCGCGTTCTCGCGCGCCCGCGCCTCATGCAGGCGGGTGACCAGATCGCGCGGCAGGAACGGGCAGTCGCCCGCGGCGCTGAGCACCCACTCGATGTTCGGCCGGTTCGCCGCGGTCCAGTCGAGCGCCGCGAGGATGCCGGTCAGGGGGCCGGGAAAGCCGGGCACGCCATCGGCGACCACCTGCAAGCCGAACGCGGCGAAGCGCGCGGGATCGCCGTTGGCATTGAGGATCATCCCGCTGCATTGGGGTGCAAGGCGCGCGATCACACGCTCCAGGATGGTGCGGCCGCCGATGCTGCGCATTGGCTTGTCACCCCCGCCCATGCGCCGGGCGAGACCGCCGGCGAGCAGCACGCCAACAGTCGGCGGAACACTCGCCGGCAGAATCCTAGTCGTCACCACCTTCACCCTTGCGCTTGTGCTTGGCCGATTCCTCCTCGACATAAGCGAGATTCTGGTCGTAGACGATGCGGTCCTCGCCCGCGAGTGCGATGAAGCGTTTTCCGCGCGTGCGCCCGACCAGCGTCAGCCCGACCTGTCTTGCGAGATCGACGCCCCAGGCGGTGAAGCCGGAGCGCGACACCAGGATCGGAATCCCCATCCGCACGGTCTTGATCACCATCTCCGAAGTGAGGCGTCCCGTGGTGTAGAGGATCTTGTCGGAGGCATCGACGCCGTGGCGGTACATCCAACCCGCGATCTTGTCGACCGCATTGTGGCGGCCGACGTCCTCGGTGTAGCAGAGCGGGGTGCCCTCCTTGCACAGCACGCAGCCATGGATCGCGCCGGCCTCTAGATAGAGCGAGGGCATGGTGTTGATGGTCTGGGTCATCTGGTACAGCCAGGAGGTGCGCAGCTCTGCCTTCGGCAGTGCGACGCTCTCGACCGCTTCCAGCAGGTCGCCGAAGGCTGTGCCCTGCGCGCAGCCCGAGGTCTGCGTGCGCTTCTTCAGCTTGGCCTCGAAATTGGTGTGGTGTGAGGTGCGCACCACGACCACCTGCAGGTCGTCGTCGTACTCGACCTCAGTGACCTCGTCATTGTATTTCAGCATGTTCTGGTTCAGCAGGTAGCCGAGTGCCAGATATTCCGGATAGTCGCCGATCGTCATCATGGTGACGATCTCCTGCGAATTCAGGTAGAGCGTCAGTGGCCGCTCCATCGGCACCTTGATCTCGACCTTGGCGCCGGTCTGGTCAGTCCCGGTCACGCTCTGGGTCAGGCGCGGGTCGTCCGTATCAGGGACGATCAGGGGCACCGGGGTCTTGTCGATCTTCATCATGGCCACGAGGTTAGCATGACATTCGGATCAAGCCGATATAAGCATGGCGGAAAGGCCGGAGGTTCCATCGGCTCGTGAGCCGTTGGCGGAGATCGGGCGGTTATGAAAGTCATCGGGCTTGCAGGCTGGAGCGGGGCGGGCAAGACCACGCTGTTGACGCGGCTGATCCCGCATTTCAACGCGGAGGGCCTGCGCGTTTCCGTGATCAAGCATGCGCATCACCAGTTCGATGTCGACGTGCCCGGCAAGGATTCCTGGCGCCATCGCGAGGCCGGCGCGGCCGAGGTGCTGGTTGCTTCGGCGAATCGTTGGGCTCTGATGCACGAGCTGCGCGGCGCCGCGGAGCCGCGACTGCCGGAGCTGTTGAGCAAGCTATCCGCGGTCGATCTCGTCGTGGTCGAGGGCTTCAAGCGGGAGCCACATCGCAAGATCGAGGTGCATCGCGGCGCCAATGGCAAGCCACTGCTGTTCCCAGACGATCCCGGCATTGCCGGGATTGTGGCCGACGTCGCGGTTGACACCCGCCTGCCGACTGTCCATCTCGACGATATTCCGGCCGCCGCGGCTTTGTTGCTGCGCGCGGCGATGCCGGTCGACGAAGCGGTGGCGAAAAGCGCCGCGATGCGCTGACGAGGCACCATGGCGCAACTATCGGACGATTGCTTTGCTTTCGGCGGCCCGATGATGTCGGTGGATGAGGCCGTTGGCCTGATCACCACGCGCGTCAATGCGATCGCCGATCTCGAAACGGTCGCGCTCGTCGACGCGGACGGACGCGTACTGGCGCGCGACATCGCAGCGCCTTTGCCGCTGCCGCCCTTCACCAATTCCGCCGTCGATGGTTACGCTGTGCGCAACGCCGATCTTCCGCAAAGCGCCGAGCAAGCATTGCCGCTCGACGGCCGTATCCAGGCCGGCGGTCTTGCACAGGCGCCGATCAAGCCCGGCCACACCGCGCGTATCTTCACGGGCGCGCCGATGCCACTGGGCGCCGAAACCGTCTTCATGCAGGAAGATGTCCGCGTCGATAAGTCCGGCAAGGTGGTGCTGCCGCCCGGGTTGAAGCCGGGTGCCAATGTCCGCCCTGCGGGCGAAGACATTCCCGAAGGGTACGTCGCGCTGCGCGCCGGGCAGCGCTTGCGGCCGCAGCATGTCGCCCTTGCGGCAGCGTTGGGCCTGACCAGCCTCGACGTCGTCAGGCGCATCCGCGTCGCAGTTTTCTCGACCGGTGACGAGCTGGCCTCGCCCGGCGAGCCGCGCGCGGCCTCGCAACTGTTCGATTCCAACCGCTTCATGCTGATGGCGATGCTGCGCCGGCTCGGCTGCGAGGTCAGCGATCTCGGCATCTTGCGGGACGAGCGTACCTCGCTTGCTCATGGCCTGAAGCAGGTCGCAGGCGATCATGACCTGATCCTCACCATTGGCGGCGTTTCGACCGGCGAGGAGGATCACGTCAAGGCGGCGGTCGAGAGCGTCGGCTCGCTGGTGCTGTGGCGGATGGCGATCAAGCCCGGCCGACCGGTGGCGATGGGCATCATCGACGGCACGCCGCTGATCGGATTGCCCGGCAATCCCGTTGCGAGCTTTGTCACCTTCGTGCATGTGGTGCGGCCGACGGTGCTGGCGCTGGCCGGTTCCCTGCCGGAGCCGCACTTGCCGATCCCTGTGCGTGCTGCGTTCACCTACAGGAAGAAAGAAGGCAGGCGCGAATATGTTCGCGCCTCCTTGCGGCGCGGAAGGGATGGCACGCTGGAGGTCATCAAGTTCCCGCGCGAGGGAGCCGGGCTATTGTCCTCACTGGTGGAGACCAGTGGCCTCGTTGAGCTTGGCGAAGACATCACGCAGGTCGAACCTGGACAGGACGTAGGCTTCTTGTTCTATGCCGATCTGCTCTAGCGGTCCTTGCGTTGACGCCATCGATCGGCCCCGCCATGGTGCGCCCATGACCAGAACGACGCTCGACCTCACCGGGTTAAAATGTCCGTTGCCCGCCCTGAAGACCCGAAAAGCCCTGAAGCCGTTGCAGCCCGGCGATCAGCTCGAGGTTCACTGCACCGATCCCTTGTCGGTGATTGACATTCCGAACCTGATCCGCGAGACCGGCGACACGGTGGAGATCACCGAGCGCAACGACGCGCGCATCGTGTTCTTGATAGAAAAATCAAATCGTTCGATAGAGAGCGCTAATGGTGCGTCGCGTTCTTGAGAACGTTACCGCGCTGATACCGACCATTTGTCTATCGACATCGTTCATGGCTGCTGCAATTGGCTTTCTCCGTTCAGGCGCGGAGGTTGAGTCTTGTCTGCGATACGCTGATCGACGGGCCGCGCTCACAATGCCTGTATGTCGTATAGGGCATAGCATCCCGCCCGAGGGGTTAGCATTTCGGATGCGCGTGACGATCCTGACGCGCGTCGAATCATTGAGCGGAGCAGCAGGGACATTTGGCTGCGTCGCTGGACTGGGGATCAGGATCTTAGGGCAGGCTGCTCAGAAGGGCGGCCTCA
This sequence comes from Bradyrhizobium sp. 179, assembly GCF_023073535.1. Taxonomy (NCBI): domain Bacteria; kingdom Pseudomonadati; phylum Pseudomonadota; class Alphaproteobacteria; order Hyphomicrobiales; family Nitrobacteraceae; genus Bradyrhizobium; species Bradyrhizobium sp. 179. The sequence continues at coordinate 126,858 of NZ_JADPJR010000136.1, forward strand.
GGGGAGGAATGCATGGCTAGTGTTGAGAGCGCCGGGACCATTTCGGGCCGTGGCGCGGGGATTCTTGATCGCGAGCGGACCATCGCGACCGCCGGATTCAATCGCTGGCTGGTGCCGCCGGCGGCGCTGTGCATCCATCTCTGCATCGGCATGGCCTATGGCTTCTCAGTATTCTGGCTGCCGCTTTCCCGAGCCATCGGCATCACGGCGCCGAAAGCCTGTCCGGATATGTCGCTATGGCAAGAGCTCTTCACCACCACCTGCGACTGGAAGGTCGCGAGCCTGGGATGGATGTTCACCCTGTTCTTCGTCGTGCTCGGCGTTGCCGCCGCTGTTTGGGGCGGCTGGCTTGAGCGGGTCGGTCCGCGCAAGGCAGGCTTCGTTGCTGCGCTATGCTGGTGCGGTGGCCTGCTGCTTGGCGCGATCGGCATCTATACCCATCAGCTCTGGATCATGTGGCTGGGCTCCGGCGTGATCGGCGGCATAGGTCTTGGTCTCGGTTACATCTCGCCGGTGTCGACGCTGATCAAATGGTTTCCCGACCGCCGCGGCATGGCGACCGGCATGGCAATCATGGGCTTCGGTGGCGGCGCCATGATCGGCGCGCCATTTGCCAACCTCCTGATCAACTATTTCAAGACCTCGATCGATGTCGGTGTATGGCAGGCCTTCGTCGTCATGGCCGTCGTCTATTTCGTCTTCATGACCATCGGCGCTTTCGCTTATCGCGTGACGCCGGCTGGCTGGAAGCCTGAAGGGTGGACGCCGCCGAGCGAGAAGAAGACGATGATCTCCGAGCATCACGTCCATCTCAACAACGCGCACAAGACGCCGCAGTTCTGGCTGATCTGGTGGGTGCTGTGTCTGAACGTGTCGGCTGGCATCGGCGTGATCGGAATGGCTTCTCCGATGCTCCAGGAAATCTTTGCCGGCAAGCTGATCGGACATCCGGAGCTTACCTTCGGTCAGCTCTCGGTCGAGCAGAAGACGGTTATCGCTGGAATTGCGGCGGGCTTCGCCGGCCTGCTATCGCTGTTCAACATCGGCGGCCGCTTCTTCTGGGCAACGCTGTCGGACACGATCGGCCGCAAGAACACCTACTACACGTTCTTTATTCTCGGCATCGTTCTCTACGCGCTGGCGCCGACCTTTGCGGCCATGGGCTCGAAGCTGCTCTTCGTGCTCGGCTTCGGCATCATCCTGTCGATGTATGGCGGCGGATTCGCGACCGTGCCGGCCTATCTCGCCGACATGTTCGGCACCCAGTTCGTCGGCGCCATTCACGGCCGGCTCCTGACGGCATGGTCGACCGCAGGCATCATCGGCCCGGTCGTGGTGAACTACATTCGCGAGTTCCAACTCGCGGCGGGCGTTCCGCGCGACCAGCTCTACAACACCACTATGTACATTCTTTGTGCGATGCTGATCGCCGGCATCATCTGCAACTACCTGGTCAAGCCGGTCGATCCGAAATGGTACATGAGCGAGGCCGACGTCGCCAAGTTGCAGGCGGCGAATGCGGGCGCCGGCACCGTGCAGACTGGCTCGTTCGGAATCGGCACCGGCGGCCTCGATGTCAAGGCAGCACTGTTCTGGCTCTTCGTCTGCGTTCCGCTGGCGTGGGGTGTCTACAAGACGCTCGAGAGCGCGGTTAAGATCCTCTGATCGCGCAAACCTCCTCGTGGCGTACAGGGGCATGCGGCCTTATTGGCCGCATGCCCTTAAATGCTTATTTGAGCGCAAGAATTCTCTTGGCATCTGGTATGCCAGAGACTAGGATTGGATATATTCCAAAGAAGGGCTACGAGACGCAGCGATGAGCCACGACGTGCAACAGGTCCGCTCGTTCGAACATCCGGGCGGTGGCCGGAAGCGAGCCAACGCGACCCCCAAGGGACGACAGGTCGACCCCACCGCCGCGCACGAGATCGAGCAGCTGCTCGGCGACAGGCCGCGGCGGCGCGACCTGCTGATCGAATATCTGCACCTGATCCAAGACAAGTACCACCAGATTTCGGCCGCGCACCTCGCCGCGCTCGCCGACGAGATGAAGCTCGCCTTTGCCGAGGTGTTCGAGACCGCGACCTTTTACGCGCATTTCGACGTAGTGAAGGAAGGTGAGCCTGACATCGCCCCACTAACGATCCGCGTCTGCGATTCGCTGACCTGCGCGATGCTCGGCGGCGAGAAGCTGCTGCAAGATTTGCAGAGCGCATCGGGTCCCGGCATTCGCGTGGTACGCGCGCCCTGCGTCGGCCGTTGCGATACCGCGCCTGCCGCTGAGGTCGGCCACAACTTCGTCGACCACGCGACCGTCGCCAATGTCATGGCCGCCGCGAAGGCCGGCGACACTCACGCGCATCTGCCGAAATATGTCGATTACGACGCCTATATTGCCGGCGGCGGATACAAGCTGCTCAATCGCCTCCGCTCCGGCGAATTGCCGAAGGACGATCTGCTGAAGGCGCTCGACGACGCTTCGCTCCGCGGTCTCGGCGGCGCAGGCTTCCCGACCGGGCGCAAATGGCGCGCGGTGCTGGGCGAACCCGGCCCGCGCTTGATGGCGATCAACGGCGACGAGGGCGAGCCCGGCACGTTCAAGGACCGCTACTATCTCGAAACCGATCCGCATCGTTTCATCGAGGGCATGCTGATCGGCGCGCATGTGGTGCAAGCCTCCGACGTCTACATCTATCTGCGCGACGAATATCCGGCCTCACGCGAGATCCTGGAGTGCGAGATCGCCAAGCTCCCGCCGGGCGGTCCGACGCTGCATATGCGCCGCGGCGCCGGTGCCTATATCTGCGGCGAGGAATCCTCGCTGCTGGAGAGCATCGAGGGCAAGCGCGGCCTGCCCAGGCACAAGCCACCTTACCCCTTCCAGGTCGGCCTGTTCGGCCTGCCGACGCTAATCAACAACATCGAGACGCTGTGGTGGGTGCGCGACATCGTCGAGAAGGGCGCCGACTGGTGGAAGGGCAATGGCCGCCATGAGCGCCATGGCCTGCGCAGCTTCTCGGTCTCGGGCCGCGTCAAGAATCCCGGCATGAAGCTCGCGCCCGCGGGAATCACGGTGCGCGAGCTGATCGATCAATATTGCGGCGGCATGGCCGACGGCCATCAATTCTACGCGTACCTCCCGGGCGGCGCGTCCGGCGGCATCCTGCCGGCGTCGATGGACGACATCCCGCTCGATTTCGGCACGCTGGAGAAGTACGGCTGCTTCATCGGCTCCGCCGCGATCGTGATCCTGTCGCACAAGGACAGCGTGCGCGCAGCGGCGCTGAACCTGATGAAGTTCTTCGAGGACGAGAGCTGCGGTCAGTGCACGCCGTGCCGCGTCGGAACCCAGAAAGCGGCGCTGCTGATGCAGAAGCCGGTCTGGAACCGCGCCCTGCTGGAAGAATTGAGCCAGGCGATGCGCGACGCCTCGATCTGCGGGCTTGGACAGGCGGCATCGAATCCGCTGTCCTCGGTAATCAAATATTTCCCTGACGAGTTCAAGGAAGCGGCCGAATGACCAAGATTACGTTCGAGCTCGACGGCAAGCAGGTCGAGGCCAAACCCGGCGAGACGATCTGGCAGGTGGCCCAGCGCCAGGGCCGCGAGATCCCGCACCTCTGTTATTCGCCCGCGCCGGACTACCGTCCGGACGGCAATTGCCGTGCCTGCATGGTCGAGATCGAGGGCGAGCGCGTGCTCGCGGCGTCCTGCAAGCGCACGCCGTCGGTCGGCATGAAGGTGAAGACCGAAAGCGCGCGCGCCGTCGCTGCGCAAAAAATGGTGATGGAGCTGCTCGTCGCCGACCAGCCGGCGCGTGAGACCTCGCACGATCCGGATTCCAAGTTCTGGCATTGGGCCGAGACGACGGGTGTCACCGAGAGCCGCTTCCCCGCTGCCGAGCGCTGGGCGACCGACGCGAGCCATCCGGCGATGCGCGTCAATCTCGACGCCTGCATCCAGTGCGGCCTGTGCGTGCGTGCCTGCCGCGAAGTCCAGGTCAACGACGTCATCGGCATGGCGTACCGCAATGCCGGCGCCAAGATCGTGTTCGACTTCGACGATCCCATGGGGGAGTCGACCTGCGTCGCCTGCGGAGAATGCGTGCAGGCCTGCCCGACCGGCGCGTTGATGCCGGCCGTGATGCTCGACGACAAGCAAACGCGCGTCACCTATGCCGACAGGAAGGTGGATTCGCTCTGCCCGTTCTGCGGCGTCGGCTGCCAGGTGACCTACGAGGTCAAGGACGAGAAGGTGATCTACGCGGAGGGCCGCGACGGCCCCGCCAATCACAATCGTCTCTGCGTCAAGGGCCGCTTCGGCTTCGACTACATCCACCATCCGCACCGCCTGACCAAGCCGCTGGTGCGGCTGCCGAATGCGAAGAAGGATGCCAACGACCAGGTCGACCCGGCCAATCCCTTCACCCATTTCCGCGAAGCGAGCTGGGAAGAAGCGCTCGACATCGCGGCCAAGGGTCTGGTCAAGATCCGCGATGAGAAGGGCGTGAAGGCGCTGGCGGGCTTCGGCTCGGCCAAGGGTTCGAACGAAGAGGCCTATCTGTTCCAGAAGCTGGTGCGTACCGGCTTCGGTTCGAACAACGTCGATCACTGCACCCGTCTGTGTCATGCCTCGTCCGTGGCAGCGCTGTTCGAAGGCCTGAGCTCGGGCGCGGTGTCGGCGCCGTTCTCCGCCGCCATGGATGCCGAGGTCATCGTCGTGATCGGCGCAAATCCCACCGTGAACCATCCGGTCGCGGCGACCTTCATCAAGAACGCGGTCAAGCAGAACGGTGCAAAACTGTTCGTGATGGATCCGCGCCGGCAGTCGCTGTCGCGTCATGCGACCAAGCATTTGCAGTTCAAGCCGGGCTCCGACGTCGCCATGCTGAATGCGATGATCAACACGATCATCACCGAAGGCTTGACCGACGACCAATACATCGCCGGCTATACCGAAGGCTTTGAAGAGCTCAAGGAGAAGATCAAGGAGTTCACGCCGGAGAAGATGGAGCCGATCTGCGGCGTCCCGGCGCAGACCTTGCGCGAGGTCGCGCGGACCTATGCGCGCGCAAAATCGTCGATCATCTTCTGGGGCATGGGCATCAGCCAGCACGTCCATGGCACCGACAATGCGCGCTGCCTGATTGCGCTGGCGCTGATCACCGGCCAGGTCGCCCGTCCCGGGACCGGCCTGCATCCGCTGCGCGGCCAGAACAACGTGCAGGGCGCCTCCGATGCCGGCCTGATCCCGATGTTCCTGCCGGACTACCAGCCGGTCGGACGCGACGACATGCGCGGCGCTTTCGAGAAGCTGTGGCAACAGGATCTCGACCCCGTCCGCGGCCTGACCGTGGTCGAGATCATGAACGCCATCCATGCCGGCGAGATCAAGGGCATGTACATCGAGGGCGAGAACCCCGCGATGTCCGATCCCGACCTCCAGCACGCACGCCACGCGCTTGCCATGCTCGATCATCTCGTGGTGCAGGATCTCTTCGTTACCGAGACCGCGTTCCACGCCGACGTGATCCTGCCGGCCTCGGCCTTCGCCGAGAAGGACGGCTCCTTCACCAACACCGACCGCCGCGTGCAGCTCGCGCGCCAGGTGATCAAGCCGCCCGGCGATGCGCGGCAGGATCTCTGGATCATCCAGGAGATCGGCAAGCGCATGGGGCTGCCGTGGAATTATTCCGGCCCCGGCGACGTCTACACCGAAATGGCGGAGTTGATGCCGTCGCTGAAGAACATCACCTGGGAACGGCTGGTGCGCGAAGGCGCAGTCACCTATCCGGCCGACGCTCCCGACAAACCCGGCAACGAGATCATCTTCACCACGGGCTTCCCGACCGCGAGCGGCCGCGGCAAGATCGTGCCCGCCAAGGTCATTCCGCCGGACGAGCTGCCCGACGCCGAATATCCGATGGTACTGTCGACCGGCCGCGTGCTCGAGCACTGGCACACCGGCTCGATGACGCGTCGCGCGCAGGTGCTCGACCAGATCGAGCCCGAGGCGGTCGCGTTCATGTCGCCGAAGGACATGCGCAAGAAGAGGCTCGCGCCGGGCGACTTCATTCGCCTGGAGACCCGCCGCGGCGCCGTCGAGGTCAAAGTGCGCTCCGACCGCGACGTGCCGGAGAACATGGTGTTCATGCCGTTCTGCTACGCAGAGGCGGCGGCGAACCTGTTGACCAACCCGGCGCTCGATCCGTTCGGCAAGATCCCGGAATTCAAGTTCTGCGCGGCCAGGGCCGAACGCGTGGAAATGCGCGACGCTGCGGAGTAGGACGACACCGTAGGTGTGGCGCGTCCGTCATTGCGAGCGAAGCGAAGCAATCCAGGCTATCTCCGCGGTAGAATTCTGGATTGCTTAGTCGCTTCGCTCCTCGCGATGACGGTGGTACTTGTGACTCATGTCCAAAGTCACCCCAGCCACCCGCGCACTCACGGCCGCCGGAGTTGCCTTCACCCTCCACACTTACGACTACGATCCCGACGCCGCGAGCATCGGGCTCCAGGCCGCCTCCGCGCTCGGTGAAGACCCGGCGCGCGTGTTGAAGACGCTGATGGCGCTGGTGGACGGCAAGCCGGTCTGCGTCATCGTTCCCTCCGATCAGGAAGTTTCGATGAAGAAGCTCGCCGCGGCCGTCGGCGACAAGTCGGCGCAGATGATGAAGCCGCCAGAGGCCGAGCGCCTTACCGGCTTCAAGGTTGGTGGTATCAGTCCGTTCGGGCAGCGGAAGGCGGTGCGCACTGTGCTCGAGCAGAGCGCGCTCGCGCATGACCAGGTTTATCTCAACGGCGGCCAGCGCGGCTTGCAGGTGCGGCTCAGGCCGGCTGATGTGCGCGACGTTCTGAAGGCGATCGTCGCGGACGTGATTGCCTGAGGCGCCTCGCGCCTATTGCTTCTGCAGCAGCTTGAGCCGGCAGCGTAGGGCCTCGCGGATATGGGCGCGCGCGAGCTGCTCGGCCTTGTCGCCGTCGCGGGCAGCGATAGCGCCGATGATGGCTTGGTGCTCGCCGTGGCTTGTCTTGGGGCGGCCTGTCACGGTGAAGGTGGTCAGTCCGAGCAGGGCGATCCAATCCTGCAACTCGCGCGAAGCGCTGTCGAGGTAGCGGTTGCGCGCGGCGCGGCAGATCGCCTCGTGGAAGGCCCGGTTGAGCCGCGCCAGCTCGGCAGTGTGGCTCGCGGAGGTCTCGACAAAAGCCTGCTCGATATCCCTGAGCGCCTCGATCTCCGGGGGCGAGGCGTGCTCGGCGGCCAGGCGCGCAGCGGCGCCTTCCATGATCTCGCGCATGGCGTAGAGCTCGAGCACCTCGGAGATGTCGAGGTTGCGCACGATCAGCCCGCGGCCGCCGGCCGGCTCGACGAAGCCGCGTGCCGCGAGGCGTCCCAGGGCTTCGCGAACCGGGGTGCGGCTGACCTTGAGCCGCTGCGCAACCTCCTCCTCGCGCAGCCGGTCGCCGGCACGGTAGCTGCCGGCCTGCAGTGCTTCGCAGAGCGAGCGGAACACCGCTTCGCCCAGGGCGACGCCACCGCCGCGCGCGATCGTTCCGCCTGTTTTTGCCGGGCGTCTGGCCATGTCGTCCTCGCGGCGCGACGCATCCTGCCCAGGCAGAGATGCCGCTTGCGCCGCCTATGTATATCTTTGTATACAAAACTACGCAACAATGGTCATGCTTGGACATGGCCGCTGACGGCGGATTGTCTCTAGTCTCGCGTGCCATCGGGCAGACGGTATGGGCAGCAAATACGATGTGCTGGTGATCGGCGGCGGCAATGCCGCTCTGTGCGCAGCTATCGCCGCGCGCCGCAATGGGGCGTCGGTGCTGGTGCTCGAGGGGGCGCCGAAATTCTATCGCGGCGGCAACACCCGTCACACCCGCAACATGCGCTGCGCCCATGATGCCGCGACCGAAATCCTGACCGGCCCCTACACTGAGGAGGAGTTCTGGGAGGACCTGCTGCGCGTCACCGGCGGGCAGACCGACGAGGTGCTGGCCCGTCACATGATCCGGGAGTCCAAGGACATTCTGAACTGGATCGTCGAGCAGGGCGTGCGCTGGCAGCCCTCCCTCGGCGGCACGCTGAGCCTCGGCCGCACCAACTCGTTCTTCCTCGGCGGCGGGCGAGCGATGCTGAATGCGCTCTATCTCACCGCCGAGCAGCTCGGCGTCGAGGTCGAGTACGACGCCGAAGTCATCGACCTGGTGATCGAGGATGGCATGTTCCTCGCCGCCCGCCTCAAGCGGCCGATCAACGGCGAGACCGAGATCTGCGCGCCCTCGCTGGTGGCGGCGGCCGGCGGGTTCGAGGCCAACATCGAATGGCTGAAGCAATATTGGGGCGAGGCCGCCGACAATTTCCTGATCCGGGGCACGCCCTATAACCGCGGCTCGATCCTGAAGATGCTGCTCGATAAGGGTGTGCAGGAGGTCGGCGATCCCACACAGTGCCATGCGGTCGCGATCGACGCCCGTGCGCCGAAATTCGACGGCGGCATCATCACCCGCCATGACTCCGTCGTGTTCGGCATCGTCGTCAACAAGCATGCGCAACGCTTTTACGATGAAGGCGAGGACATCTGGCCGAAGCGCTACGCGATCTGGGGCCGGCTGGTCGCGGCGCAGCCCGACCAGATCGCCTACATCATCTTCGACTCGACCGTGGTCACCAGCTTCATGCCGACGCTGTTTCCGCCGATCGCCGGGCAGACGGTGACCGAGCTCGCCGGCAAGTTAGATCTCGATCCGGCCGCGCTGGAGAAGACGATCACCGAATTCAACGCCGCCGTGCAGCCCGGCACCTTCGATCACACCATCCTCGATGATTGCCGCACCGAAGGCATCACGCCGCAGAAAACCCATTGGGCGCGGAGGATCGAGACGCCGCCTTATCTGGCCTATCCGGTGCGGCCCGGCATCACCTTCACCTATCTCGGCACGCGCGTGAACAAGGAGGCGCGCATGCTGATGGCTGACGGCAGGCCGTCGGCTAACATGTTCGCGGCCGGCGAGATCATGGCCGGCAACGTGCTCGGCAAGGGTTATGCCGCGGGCATGGGCATGACCATCGGCAGCGTGTTCGGGCGGATCGCAGGACGGGAAGCGGCGAAACATGCACGGAACTAGGATTTTGGACGAAGCCGACCGTCTGATGACGGTCTGCAATTCCTGCCGCTATTGCGAGGGTCTGTGCGCGGTGTTTCCGGCCATGGAGATGCGGCGCGCCTTCTCCGACGGCGATCTCAACTATCTCGCCAATCTCTGCCATGGCTGCGGCGCCTGCTATGTCGACTGCCAATTTTCGCCGCCGCACGAATTCAACGTCAACGTTCCGAAGACGCTGGCAATTGCGCGCGCCGAGTCCTACGCAGCCTATGCCTGGCCGCAGGCGCTATCAGGCACATTTGCCCGCAACGGTCTGGTCATCAGCATCATCGCCGCGCTCAGCATGGCCGCCTTCATCCTCGGCTTCGCCATCTGGAACGACCGCAGCGTGCTGTTCGGCGTGCACAGCGGTCCTGGCGCCTTCTACAGGCTGATGCCGCACAACGCCATGGCCGCGCTGTTCAGCGCTGCCTTCCTTTATGCGATCCTCGCTCTCGTGTTGAGCGTGCGCGCCTTCTGGCGTGACATCGGTCCGCCGATTGCCGGCCGCGCCGACGGCGGTTCGATTTTTCAAGCAATCCGCGATGCCGGCGAGCTGCGCTACCTCCATGGCGGCGGCATCGGCTGCTACAACGAAGACGACAGGCCGACCGACCGGCGCAAGCTCTATCACCACCTGACCTTCTACGGCTTCCTGCTGTGCTTTGCCGCGACGTCGGTCGCCACGCTGTATCATTATGGGCTCGGCTGGGAGGCGCCTTATCCGTGGTGGGACCTGCCTGTCGTGCTCGGCACGCTCGGCGGCATCGGCCTGATCATTGGACCGATCGGGCTCTTCGCCGCCAAGATGCGCCGCGATCCAGCGTTGCTCGACGAGAGCCGCTACGGCATGGACGTGGGCTTCATCGCCATGCTGTTCCTGACTGGCATCACAGGAATGGCTCTTCTGCTCCTGCGCGAGACCTCTGCGATGGGGCCGCTGCTGGCGCTGCATCTCGGCGCGGTGTTCGCGCTGTTCATCACCATGCCCTATGGCAAGTTCGTGCACGGCATCTATCGCTTCGCGGCGCTGGTGCGTTACGCGCAGGAGCGGCGTAGCGAAGCCAGCGTTTGAGAGGCTTGTCCCGATCGGTCGTCACGCCACCTCGCGCTCCGGTGCCGACGCTTGCTCGCGGGCCATTGTTGTTGCCGTGACATAGTCGGTCTTGCCGGTGCCGAGCAGCGGCACCTTGTCGACCACCATGATCGCCGCGGGAACGGTCAGCTCGGACGCTCCGATCGCCTTGGCCTGGGCCTGCATCGCGCTGCGCTCGGCGTTCTTCTCCGTCGTCAGCAGCACGATGCGCTCGCCTTTGCGCTGGTCCGGGATCGAGACGGCGACCGATGCGGCCTGTGGCCACAGCGTCGTCGCGATGCTCTCGACCGCCGAGAGCGAGACCATTTCGCCCGCGATCTTGGCAAAGCGCTTGGCGCGGCCTTTGATGGTGATGAAGCCGGCCGCGTCGATCGACACGATGTCGCCGGTGTCGTGCCAGCCGTCTGCCAGCGGCTCGAGCACGCCGGGATTTTCAGCCCGCAAATATCCGAGCATCACGTTCGGTCCGCGCACCGAGAGGCGACCGCCGTCCTCGATGCCGGGGACCGGATCGAGCCGGCTTTCCATCAGCGGCGACAGGCGGCCGACGGTGCCCGGACGGTTGGCCATCGGCGTGTTCATCGCCAGCACCGGCGCAGTCTCGGTGACGCCATAGCCTTCGAGGATGCGGATGCCGTAGCGTTCCATGAACACCTGACGCGTCCGGTCCTTGACCGCTTCGGCGCCGGCGATCACGAGGCGCAGGGTGCGGAAGTCGTAGGCGTGCGCCGAGCGTGCATAGCCGGTGAGGAACGTGTCGGTGCCGAACAGGATGGTGGCGCCGGTCTGGTAGATCAGCTCGGGCACGATCCGGTAATGCAGCGGCGAGGGGTACATGTAGATCGGAATGCCCGCCAGCAACGGCATCATCATTCCACCAGTTAACCCGAACGAGTGGAACACCGGCAGCACGTTGAACACCTTGTCGTTGGCGTTGGCGTCGACCCGCGCCAGCGCCTGCGCCGCGTTGGCGAGGATGTTGCGATGGGACAGCACCACGCCCTTGGGCGTTCCTTCCGAGCCCGACGTGAACAGCACCACGGCCGGATCGTTGGCCTGGCGACTGACGCGCGGCGCGGTGCTTGCGAGCAGGCCCTTGATCTTGTCGGTCACGCCAATCGAGGCGCGGACATCCTCGAGATAGACGATTCGCGCCTCTGCGGAGATCGCCGCCATCAGCTTGTCGAGCTTGCCCTTATCGATGAAGGCTTTCGAGGTCAGCACGGTCTTGACCTGCGCCGCCTTCATGGCGGCGAGCACATTGACGGGGCCGGCGGAGAAGTTGAGCATGGCAGGCACCCGGCCGATGCTTTGCAGCGCCATGAAGACAACGGCGACGCCCGCCGAGTTCGGCAGCAGCACGCCGACATTCTCGCCGGCGGCGGTGCCTGCCTCGAGCTTGCGGCTCAAGACCTGCGCGCCAAGAATCAGCTTGCGATAGGTCAGCTTGGTGCCGAGCGCGTCTTCGACGATGACCTTGCCGGTGTCGCGGTCGCGATAGGCGTGTCCGAGCGCCTCGAACAGCGTCTGATCGAGCATAGCGTTCTTCACGAGAGCATCTATCATCACGTCCTGGAGCGCGCTGCGGGCGGCGTTGCGGCGCGCCTTGCCCTTCAGCGACGGGTCGACTGGAAGCTTGACCGGCGGCAGGATGGTGACCGTCACCCGCGGAAACCAGGAGCGCTTGATCTGGCTGCTATTGAGATAGCTAAGATGCGAGCGTTGCGCGCCCTCGATGCGGACGGGCACGACCACCGCGTCGGCCTTGTCGGCGATCATCGCGGTGCCGTCATAGACCTTCATCAGCGAGCCCGAGACGGTGATGCGTCCTTCCGGGAAGATCACGACCGGCTCACCGGCGGCGACGAGCTTGATCAGGTCGCGTGCAGCCAGTGGCTTGGTCGGATCCATGGTGTAGTGCTTGACCACGCGCAGGAACGGCTTGGCCCACCAGGCCTTCGAGATGCCGGTATCCACCGCGAAACTGGCGTCGATCGGCAGCACGGCGTGCAGCAGCGGACCGTCGATCAGGCTGACATGGTTGGGCGCGATCAGCATGCGCGTGCCTGATGGCGGCAGGTTTTCGAGCCCGCGAATTTCGGTGCGGAACAGCGCGCGGAACAGCAGTCCGCCGAAGTCGCGCACGCCTTCCTTGCCCCACTTGGTCAGCACGAACCACACCGCGCCGAAGCTCGCGACTCCGAGGCCGAAGAAGATCCAGCCGACATGGAAGCCGGCCGCCTGCAGCAGCGCGACGAACAGCGAGCCGACCACCATGAAGGCCGCCTGCAGCACGTTGCCGGCGGCGATGATGCGGGCGCGCTCGGACGGCGCCGACCAGGCCTGAACAGCCGCAAATGAGGGAACGACAAACAAGCCACCGCCGAATGCAAAGGCGACGAAGTCGATCATCATGCGCAAGCCCGCGAACGAGGTTGCGAAACCGGCCGCGGTGATGTCCTGACCCCTGGTGGTCACGCCGATGGCCCAGGCGAGATCGAGGCCAGAACATCCCATGATGATGGCGCCGATCGGCACGAGAGCGAGGTTCGGGCGAACGTGGCTGAGGCTGGCGGCGAACAGCGAGCCGACGGCGATGCCGATCGCGAAGATCGCAAGACACAGCGTCACCACGCCCTCGGTGCCGCCCACGACGTCCTTGACCAGCGCCGGCAGCAGCGACAGCACGATGGCGCCGACGAGCCAGAACCAGGAGACGATCACGGTGCCGTCCCACAGCCGATGGTCTGCGTGCAGGCTCCTAAGCAGGCTGAGCGTCGAGGTCCACGGATTGGCGGTGACGGGCAGATCGGGCGCAGACGGCGTGGTCGCCGGAATGCGGGAGGCGAAGGCCCAGGACAACAGGGCCAGCACGACCACGGCCGATGCGACCCAGCCCATATGCGCGGAGCCGGCCACGAACTGGCCGCCGGCGACGGTGCCGAGCAGGATCGCCATGAAGGTTGCGCCTTCGACCAGTGCGTTGCCGGTCGCGAGCTCGCCGAGCTCGAGCTGGTCCGGCAACATGGCATACTTCACCGGGCCGAACATGGCGGCGATGATGCCGAACAGCGCGAGCGCTGCGAACAGCAGTGGCACTGAGTGCAGGAAGAAGCCGGCGGCCGCAAAGCACGCGGCGAAGATCTCGGCGAATTTGAGCCGCCTTGCGACGACGGATTTGACGTATTTGTCGGCGAGCTGGCCACCGAGCCCGGACAGGATGAAATAGGGGAAGATGAAGACGGCGCCTGCGATCGTCACCAGGGCATCGCCGTGGCCGGTCGCGGCACTGTAAAGCAGGATGATGACGAGCGCGTTCTTGAGCACGTTGTCATTGAGCGCCGAGAAGAATTGCGCCCAGAACAGCGGCGCGAAGCGGCGTGACGACATCAATTCCCTGATCATGACTAGTCCTGTTTTAGAAAGGCCGCCTGAGATTTACGTTGTCGGTGAAGCGTCATGACCGGAAGGGTATGGGATGAACGATTGCAGGGTGACGACGGTTGCCGGCCTGCCTTGTCGCCTCGATCCTTCCGATCCTGTTGGTCTCCAAGTGGTCTCGTTAGGTTCGCAAATATCTGAGCGCGACCGCAGTTCGGGCGAGATGGCCGCGCTTGCCGAGTATCGCGCCGGTTCTGAGGAAAAGCTGAACCGCATCGCCGAAGTCCGCCAGATCGACCGTCAATGTCCGGAGATGGTGAGTCCTTCGTTGCAACCGGATCTTGCATTCGAGCCGATCGGAACGTGCCGGCTGTGCCTGTCTCAGGTGAGATGGGAAAGGTGGCGAAAGGGCGAGAGGCGGCCGAGCAGGCTGAACCGGCGGCCCTCGAGACGCGCACGGGCACGGTTGGCGCGCCACATCCGGAAGGTCGCGCGCCGCTCAGTAAGCACGCCGGCGATGTCGCAGGCATTTGCGACGCGATCGATCGGGGTCATGGCGAACCGCAGCAGGGCGCGGCCAAAGCCGGTCACGAGAGCTGCGGCGTCATTGACGAAGGTGGCGGCGATATCAACAGCGAGGGTTTGCATTTTGCAGGTCTCCGGGTTATTTGAACAATGTTCAAAATGAGTAGCTTGAAAATGAACAATGTTCAAGAAGAATCGCTGCGCGAGCAGAAAAAAAGTCGGCGCCGGCTCCAGATCGTGGAGATTGCCCGCAGCATCATTTCAGCTAAGGGGCTGAGATCATTGAAGGTTCGCGATGTCGCGGAGACCGCCGGTTGCTCGGTCGGCAGCGTCTATAACGAGTTCGGCGACTTCGATGGGGTGATCCTGACCGTCAATCGGGAGACGGTTCAGGCGCTCACGACGCGGCTCCGCGGAGTTCCTGCCGAGGATCCCGTTCGTCAGCTCTATGGCCTCGCCGCGACCTATCTCGACTTCTTTGCTGAGCACGCCAATTTGCTGCGCTCGTTGTTCGAGCATCGGATGGAGGACGATCGCCCTTATCCGGACGACATCCTTCAGATGGTCATGGACGCCTTCGCACTGATGCATCCACCCTTGGTGCGGCTATTGCCGGACGCGAATGACGTGGAGATCGCGCTCTTGTCGCGTACGTTGTTTTCGGCCGTGCATGGAATCATCTCGCTCGGCCTCGAGGAGCGGATGGTGGCCGTGCCGCCGCAGATGCTGCGTCAGCAGATCGAGCAGTTCCTCGACGCCCATCTCGCCGGCCTAGGAATCTTGCCGCGGCGGTGACGGCGCGGGCAGCGTCAAGCGCGCGCCGCTTCGCGCGGCCGGGCTGCCGCGGCGAGGACATCCGGCCTTACGCCGTCGACCTGAACCCGGTTGCGTCCCTTCTCTTTGGCACGGTAGCAGGCGGCATCCGCGCGCCGCATCGCATCCTCGAGCGTAGTGTTGCGGTCGGTGATGCAGGCGACGCCGATGCTGGCGGTCACCGCAAAGCAACGGTCGTCCCAGGCGAAATTGAACAGCTCGAACAATCGGCGCAGCCGTTCGGCGATATCGACGGCATTCGGGGGCGGGCACCGCGGCAGGATCAGGCCGAATTCGTCACCGCCGAGCCGGGCCACCAGATCACGCGCATGCCGGTCCTGTTGCAGGAGGCGCGAGACCTGGCAGAGCAGGCGGTCGCCGGCGAGGTGGCCGCAGGTATCGTTGACACTCTTGAACTGGTCGAGGTCGAGCAGAATCAGTCCCAGCGGACCCGCGGCGGCATTGTCCAACTCGCTCTGCAGGCTCGCCTCGAAGGCGCGGCGGTTGGACAGGCCGGTCAGCCAGTCGTGCGACGCCTGCCAGGCCAGGCGCTCTTTCTCGGCGTGCAAGGCCTCCTCGAACGCCTGTCGTTGCAGCACCAGCCGCCGCGTATGCCAGATCAGGAGCAGGATCAGCGTCGCGGCGGTGACGATGTTGATGCACGTCAGCGTCACCTTGATGGCACGAGAGCCTTCACCGAGGACAGTGGAGAACCGCTTGGCATGCAGCGTGAATTGGGTATTGAGCTCCGAGAGCCGCGACGACAGGAATTGCAGGCGACCGTCGTTGTGAATGGGGCCGTTCTCCAACTCGGACCGGATGACCTCGCCGAACACGCTGAGCTCCAGCAGCATGGGATCGGTGGCAGCCCACTCCCGGATCGCTTCCTGGAGGAAACTGACACGGTTGAAGTAGCGATACAGCCAGATCAGTCCCGGAACGTCATCGGGATGATTGCCGCCTTGCAGGAAGCCGATGCGGGCGACCTCGACGTCGACCGGGTCGCGTTCGAGCGCCCAGCGCGCGAATTGGTCGCCAATGGGAACGGCGAGCGCGGCCCGATATTGCGCGAACTGGCTGGCCTCGCCCGAATGCAGATAGCGATTGAGGAAGTAAACAGCGTTCTTCTGCGAGCGCGACCACAACGCTTCGCCGGCGACATAGGCGCGGACCGAGGACATCACCTCGAGGCTGAATCCTGCGATTGCCGCCTGGAGCACGACGACCATAACGAAAGGCGAGACGAGCTTGATGACGTGAAGGAGATTGTGTCCCTTCCTCGACGTCGCTGTTCTACGAAACACCCTGCGTTCCCCAAATCGATCAACGATCCCAGCGGAGCGTTGGCCTGCAACGCGAACTAGAGCAGAATGTTGCTTAACTCGACCTGAAAACGCGAGCGACTGCACCCAGGGTGAAGGTGCTGTGAAGTGGATGCGCGCAGATCGCGTCAAATACTGGTCAATCGGAACTGGCGCGGCATCGGCGAACCAAAGCCTCGTATTCATCGTGCGCGGTTTACCGGATCGAAAGAAACCTGGCCCGCTGCTAGACCAGCACCGGCTTGCGCACGCGTCCGGCATCGCCGAACACGCGCAGGTAACGCTCGATCTCCGAGGGCAGGCCGGTCGCTTTCTCCGGATTGTCGGAGAGCTTGACGGCCGGATGTCCGTCGACGGACGAAACCTTGCAGACCAGCGAGATCGGATCGAGATTGAACGAGCCGTCCGGCGTGCAGCCGACGAAGTCGTTGGTGAGGTTAGTGCCCCAGCCGAACGAGAGCCGCACACGGCCAGCGAAGTGGTGATAGGTCTCCTCGATCGAGCCGACATCCATCGCGTCGGAGAAGACGAGCAGCTTGTCCTTGGGATTGCGGCCCATCTTCTTCCACCAGGCGATGATCTCCTCGCCGGCCTGGATCGGCGGCGCGCTGTCGGGGCGGAAGCCGGTCCAGTCGGCGACCCATTCCGGCGCATCGCGCAGGAAAGCTTTCGTGCCGAAGGCGTCGGGCAGCGCGATCAGAAGGTTGCCGCCATAGGTCTGGCGCCACTGGTCGAGGATGCGATAGGGCGCCCAGCGCAATTCCTCGTCGTCCCTGGCGAGCGCGGCCGCGACCATCGGCAGCTCATGCGCGTTGGTGCCGATGGCTTCGAGATCGTTGTCCATCGCGAGTAGCACGTTGGAGGTGCCGATGAAGGACGAGCCGAGGCCTTCCTTCACCGCCTCTACACACCAGCGCTGCCAGAGAAAGCCGTGACGGCGGCGGGTGCCGAAGTCGGACAGGCGGAGGTTTTCCAGCTTGCGCAGCCGCTCCACCTTGGTCCACAGCTTGGCCTTGGCGCGGGCGTAGAGCACGTCGAGCTCGAAGCGGCCGCGGCCCTTCATCGCTGCGCGCGAGCGCAGCTCGTTGAGGATGGCGAGTGCCGGAATCTCCCACATCGTTGTGTGGGTCCAGGGCCCGTGGAAATGCAGCTCGTACTGGCCCTCGACCTTGCGCAGCTCGTATTCGGGCAGGCGGAATTCGGCCAGCCAGCGGATGAAGTCCGCCGAGAACATGTGGGTCTTGCCGTAGAAGGTGTTACCGGCAAGCCAGATCAGCTCCTTCTTGGTGAAGCGGATTGTGCGGGCATGGTCGAGCTGGGCGCGCAGCTCGCCCACGTCGATGATCTCGGCGAGACGCACATGGCGCGAGCGGTTGATGACCGAGAAGGTCACTTGCTGATTCGGGTAATCCTCCCGAATCATCTGTAACATCAACAGCTTGTAGAAATCGGTATCGAGCAGGCTGCGGATGATGGGATCCAGCCGCCAGCTGTGATTGTAGGTTCGGCTCGCAATGTCGGTCACTGTCATGGGGCGATTTTAGCGTGGCTCCCCTCGCGCAACCAGTGGGTTTGGCGGGAATCAGGTTTTCGTAAGGGGGGCCGGCTCAAGCGGCAGCCCTCGCCGCGACAGTCTCGCGCTGGCTCGCCATGAACATCGGCAGCTCGGCCAACCTTCGCGCGCGCGCGATGGCCGGCTTCGACATCTTCAGGAGAACTTTTCGGAGGTCCTGGTGACGCCGAGCACCAAGGGCGAACGCACGACGCTGGAAAGCAGGGTGCTCGACGGTGCCGGCGGCCGTCCCAGGATCATTCCACCCGGTCGCCCCGATCGATCGATCCGCGTGCGAGGAATTGCGGTGGCTGCCGAAGCTCGCGGGGCCGGTCGGCGGGATCGCGCCCCACTTTTGGTTTCAGGTCTGCCAAATCGAGGAATACGTCCGCCTGTCGGCGCAGGTCGTCGGCGATCATGGGCGGCTGAGTGGAGAGCGTGGAGACCACCGTCACGCGGACACCGCCGCGTTGCAGGGCTTGCACGAGCGAACGAAAGTCCCCATCGCCCGAGAACAACACGATCTGATCGACGTGTTCGGCGAGCTCCATCGCACTCACGGCGAGATCGACATCCATGCAGCCCTTCACCTTGCGGCGGCCGGTGGTGGCGTCGACGAACTCCTTGGCGAGCTTGGTGATGACGGTGTATCCGTTATAATCGAGCCAATCGATCAACGGGCGGATTGAGGAAAACTCCTGATCCTCGATGACGGTCGTGTAGTAGAAGGCGCGCAACAGTGCACCTCGGCTTCGAAACTCGCTGAGCAACCGCCTGAAATCGATGTCGAAGCCGAGCGCTTTGGAGGTGGCATAGAGATTGGAGCCATCGATAAAGAGTGCGATCTTCTCAAGGGAAGACATTGTGCACAAATCTCCAGTTTCGAAAAAAAGCTGGCGATGGCTTGCTGAAAAAAGCGGCGCAGACGACCGGACAGGGGTGGCCGTCTTGCGCGAAGGTCAGGGAGGTTTCATGCCACCAGCGCCAGGGCGCCGAATGCAGTCACGCTAGAGCGCGCGCATTCCGTGCTCAATTGTACTGAGGTAAACGGCCTCTATCCAAAGGATAGGACACCATATACGAAGGTAAGTGGCGTGCCGGCCAACAAAGGCCGAGGTCGTCAGACTTCCTCCCGATGCGCGCCTGCCGGAGCTGCCGGTTTAGGGTGGCACGCGTTTACCCTGCCCTGGAGGGGAGCGATCAACTGCTACTTCCCCTCGAGCATGTTGACCGGTGTCCAATCAGACGCGGGCGGATTCGCGATCAGCATTCTGGCGCGTTTGGCGAATAGCGCCGACGAGGGATCGATCTTCGCCGCGCTCTCGAACGCTTCGGCCGCCTTCACAAAATCCCTGGCCCGCCAGCAGGCCAAGCCTTCCGCATACGCTGCGGCCACCTTCGCCTGCTCGGCGCTCGCCGCGCCTCTCTCCGCCAGCGGCTCGAACACCCTGACCGCCTCGCCGCGTCCCAACACCCTGATCGCATCGAGCTCGCGCCAGGCGAAGGTGTCACCGGTCTGCGCCATCGTGGTTTCGGAGGCCATGATCGCGGTGCCGTAATATTTGTTGGCGCCCTCGAGCCGCGAGGCAACGTTCACCGTGTCGCTCATCACGGTGTAGTTGAAGCGGCGGCGCGAGCCGATGTTGCCGACCACGGCTTCGCCGCTGTTGAGGCCGATACGATGCGACAGGCCGTGGCCCGCAAAGGCGGCATTGTTGGCGTTGAGCTCTGCGAGCTTCTGGTGGCATTTCAGCGCGGCACGCACCGCATTGCGCGCATGTGCAACGTCGTCGGCCGGGGCGCCGAACATGGCGACGATGGAATCGCCGATATATTTGTCGACGTACCCGCGATGGGCCTCGATGATGTCGGTCATGGCGGACAGATATTCGTTCATCAGGGTCACAAGCTCGCCAGGTGTCATCGTCTCCGCGATCGAGGAGAAGCCGCTGAGGTCGGAGAAGAACATGGTGACGTTGCGCATCTCGCCGCCGAGCGCCGGCATCTTGCCGGATGTAACCATGGTGTCGATCACTTCAGGCGCGAGATAGAACGCAAAGCTCTTGCGCAGGAAGCGCTCGTCGCGATCGGCCAGCACGAAGCGGTAGCCGATCATCATCGCGAGCGCGGCAAGGCTTGCGAGCGCAGGCTCGGTCAGCGGCAGTGCCAGGGCGTGAACGAACGCACCGACGGCCACGGCGGAGTAAGCGGCGGTGAGGGCGAGCCAGGCGATCAGGGCGCCGCTCGGTGCAAGCACACAGGCGGCGCAAGCGATGACGAGCGCGAACAGGATCGTGAGAATGCTCCGCGCGGGAAAGCCGAGCTCGGTCACGGCGTCGCGTTCGATCAAGTTGCGAACGACGGTGGCGTGCACGAAGACGCCGGCGACATCGCTGCGGGGGCGTTGCGCGCCACGCTCCGGCGCGGGCAGGGCGCATCGCGCCGCCGGCGTGCCGTCATATCCGCCAGACAGGCGCAGCGAGGTGAGCTTACGGTCCTCGAAATTCAGGACCGTGCCGAGCAGCACGACCTTGCCGTCGAAGGCGCGGCGAAAGAAATCGCGATCGCCCTTCTCGACGCAGGCGCGCAGGTCGGCGAAGGAGAAGGTCGGGACGTCGCGTCCCAGCCCGCGAAAGTTGAGTGTGATTGTATTCGGCATCGCGCTCGGGATCGCATAGCCGGACAACTCGGTCGCGCCGGACGGCGCAATCTCAGGCTTTGCGCCAAGCGCACGCGCAGCCAGCTCGACCGCCATCGCGGGGACAGGCTTGCCCTCGATGGCAAAGCTCAATGGCATGCGCCGGATCACGTCGTCGGGATCAGTGTGTACGTTGAGCGCGCGGATGGTATTGCGCACGGCCACTTGCTGTGCGCGATAGGGCACTTCCGGGTGTTCGTTGTTCAGGATTTCGCCGAGCACCAGTTTGCCGCTGTCGGAGATTTGCCGCAGGGCGATCAGATAATCCCGATCGAAACCCCTCATGCGGGTGCCGAGCGGCGCGTCGCCGAAGGGAATCTCGGACTGCTCGATCGAGCTCGGAAAGATGACGTCGAAGCCAATGACCTTTGCGCCGCCCTCGGTGATGCTGCCGAGCACCCGTCCAATCTCACGCGTCCAGGTTTGCGTCGGCGATCCCTTGAAGGGCGGCGTGTCGTAGGTTTCCGCATCGATCGCGACTACAACGACCGGCGACATTGCAGGATCGCGGCGCTCACCCATCAGCTTGCCGCGCAGCGCGGTGAGGATGTCGAGCGACAGGCCTTGCAGCATCTGAAGCGGCGGAGACATGACGATCGCGCCCGCGAGGAGCGCAATCAGGATCGCCGCAACGATGTCCCGCCTGCCGATCCGCCGCATCGCGGCCTCGCTAGGTCCGTCTATTCGAGCCGCAGCAGGCGGCCGATAACCGGGGTAGGCGATGCCGTCGCGCCGGCGTCGACTTGGAAGGCGTAACGCTTGGCGCCGAGAATGGCGAGATAGCTGCCGCCCGGGGTCAGTGACTTTCCGGCCCTGGCAAAGTCATAGAATTTGCCGCGGATCATGACGTCGTTCTTGAGCGGCACGCTGATCGTGGGTTCCTTGCCGTCGGTGCGCTCGATCACGAGCGTGCTGCCGCTCTTGGCCTGGACCAGCGGCGCGACGCCATAGATCGTCGGCAGCTTGGACGGAGCCCCCTTGGCATCGGACCGCACGGTCCGGAAGGTGGTCGCGGCACTCTGGTTGGCCTCGCGTTCGGAGAGCTGCGCCGCCTTGGTATCGCAGGGCACCTTGGCGCGCTGAACGTCGCCGAGCTGTACGGTGCTCTGTTCAGTGCCGACCAGGACGACGCCTTCGCTGATTGTTTCGCGCAAGCAGGATTTCAGATAGCTGAGGGTAACGCTGGTCTTGGGCCCGAGCTTGATGATCTTGCCCGGCGCCACATAGTCCATGAACTCGACGCCGTCGACCTTGCCTTGCACATCCTCGACAATCGCGGCGGGTGTCTCCGCCAGGGCGGGGGCCGCAATACAGAACGCGCCGACAAGGGCGCCGATCAGGCTTTTCATGGGAATTCTCATCCAATTCGACGATGCTCTACCGGTCCCCGTCCCGGTCCGATGCGTAGCAGCGGGGCGCCCAGGCAAGTGTGACCAGAATCACTCTTTGATATTGGTGCACTTTATCAGGAAGAGGTTCAAATCGGCGACGGGGTATCAAGGCAGGGGCACGACGGCATAGAACTGTTTTGACGTCGCTGCCGGCTTCGCCTCGCGGCCGGCAGAATTTTGATGATTGACTTCGCAGCGTGTTAACCGTGGCGGAATGCGCGCCGCGCCAGCCATTGTCGCGCCCCACAGGTTCGTTGCAAATACGGGTGAAAATCACGACGGATGTTCCCATGCTGAAAGAAGGCAAATACGCGGCGTGGTTCAGAACCGCACAAGCGCAAGGCACCGGTATCGTGCATCTGGCCCAGGGCCGGATTTCGGGCAGTGACAGCTTCTTCACCTATGGCGGCTCCTATCAATTCGATGACGACCAGCGTTTCACGGCCGTTCTGACCACGCGCCGGCATGCCGACGGCCCGCCGACCGTGTTCGGGCGTGACGAGGTCGAAGTCTATCTCTCCGGCGTCTTCAGCGGCGCTATGGCAACCTGCTCCGGAACGGCGAAACAAGCGCCTGACGTGAAATTCGAGGCTACGCTGATCTACAGTCAGGAAGATGCCCCGGCTGCCGATGTCAGGAGCGCGGTCGTGAAGCTCAATGCCGACAAGCTGCCCAAGGGGCCCGACAGCCGTTCCCGGCCGCGGCATCCGTTCACGGCGGGCCCGCCTAGGTGAAAGCCAAATCGACCATCATCCGCGCAGCTCCACGGGTGCCCGCCGCGATCATTAGCATTGCATTGACACTATTGTTTCGAAATCACACCGCGGCCGCGCTGCAGCACCCCTGCCTTTAGACGCGAGAACTAGCCTCGCGGCCGATCAAGTGTGGTGGAAGAAGATGCCTCAAATCTGGATGACATACGACGAACTCGGTGCGCTTTGCGGCTGCGGCGCAATGGAGGCCAGGGAGCGTGCCATCCATTTGTCGCTCGATCGCCGCAAGAGTCGCGACGGGACGACGCGCGTCAAACTCGATCTGGCGCTGACGGCCAAGTTCTTTGCAGCCGTTCGTGAGGCGGATTTCGATCTGGATTGCGCCATTGAGGCGCTGCACAACACCCATCGGCAGATGGCCGAACTCCTGGCTCCCACCCAGCTCCACAACAGGCGTGGAGCGGCCTGAGCCTCCGCGTGTTCCGGCCTACGCCGAAGGCTAATTCCCGCGTTCGTCCCGAATCAGCATAAGCTCTGTGGCGGAATTTCCGGCTGTCGTCGGTGTTCACTGCCGATGGGTCGCGAAGTCCGCAGGAGGGATGCATGAGCAAAGCCGGGTGTCGGGCGTCGGTGGCACTGTTGGGAACGCTCGCGCTCATTGGAAGCGTCATTGCGACGAGCGGGACGGCAAACGCGGAAGTCGTGAAGCTGCAAGCCGAGCTCAAGGGAAGCAATGAAGTGCCTCCGAACAGCTCGACCGGATCGGGCAAGGCAGAAGCCAGCTACGACAGTGAAACGAAAGTTCTGACTTACACCGTCACCTATGCCGGGCTTACGGGACCGGCAATGGGCGCGCATTTCCATGGCCCCGGCGAAGCCGGCAAGAACGCCGGCATCGTCTTGCCGTTCAAGACAGTGCAAAGCCCAATCCAAGGCAGTGCCACGCTCACCGACGCGCAGGCGGCAGATCTACTGGCCGGAAAATGGTACGCAAACATCCATACGGCCGCGAACCCGGGCGGTGAATTGCGCGGCCAGATGATGAAGTAAGGACCGGTTGTGCGTCCGAACGGTGATCTTGCTGAAGCGATACCGGTTGCTTCAGGACGGCGGTCTGGGCAAGAACGCCAGGATCATTTGGGCGAGCATGACGCCGACGGTGCCTCCTGCCGCCTTCTGGAGCACGTCGAGAAAGCCCGGATCCCGATCGGGTATCAACGCTTGCATCAGCTCCAGCCCCATCGCGACCGCGATGACGAGCGAGCAAGCCAAACCGAGCCGTCCTGGCAGCAAGAAGGAAAGAAGGAAGCCGAGCAGCCCATAGGCACTGAAGCGCTCGATCACGACGACCCAGTACGCCTCGTGATGCCCCAGGAGCGCGGGTCTTCCTGCCAGCTTCGCCAGCGTGGCGTAGACGATGAGGGCAAGGCAGATGCTCGCGGCTGCAATGAGATGGTTTCTGCGCATGGCACCAGCATAGCCGGTCGGTTGCCGGTCTGGCTCGAAAGCAGAAAATATCGTTAAAAGCTCGCGCCGCCGTTACGCCACCAAAGCCGTATCATCTGACACCGCCGCGCCTGATTGCGCCGCGCGCCGGCACTCGACGAGCTCACTAAACTTGGCGAACGGAAGCGGAGGCGCCACCAGATAGCCCTGGCCCTCTTCCACGCCGGATGCGACCAGCGCGCGGAGCTGCTCCTCCGTCTCAATGCCTTCCGCGACCACGGTCATATGGAGGTCCCTCGCGAGCGCCACCAGCATTTCCACGATCGTCGTCGTCGACGCGTCCACGGTGATCGTGTCCACGAAGAACTTGTCGATCTTGATCGTGTCGGCGCCGAGGCCTTTCAATCGGGACAGTCCGCTATGGCCGACGCAGACGTCGTCGATGGCAACGCGGAAGCCATGGTCTCGCAGGTCGGCGACAACCGCCGCGGCGCGCGCAAGATCGTCGAGCTCGTCGCGCTCGGTGACTTCGACCACGATTTGGCGCGCGGAGACCCTGGCCGTCAGGACCGTGCGACGCAGCGTTTCGACGAAGCCGGCACTCAGCAGCTGCTTGGGCACGACATTCAGGGACAGCTTGAAGGTCTTGTCCGCCCTCAGCATTGGCTGCAGGTCGGACAGCGCCGATCTCAGGATCTGCCAAGTCATCGCCTGGATGCGTCCACTGGATTCGGCGAGCGGAATGAAGTTCATCGGCGGGACGACCGAGCCGTCTCGGCGCACCCAGCGCGCCAAAACCTCGCAGCCTGTGATCCGGCCCGCCCTGAGCTCGAAGATGGGTTGGTAGTATGGCTTGAATTCGCCAGCCGCCAATCCGCGATCGAGATCGGCGACCGGCCCTTCCATCCGGCGGCTGCGTGCCAGCAGGATGCCGAAGAGTGTGCCAAGGCCAAGGGCGACTGCGAGCGCCGGCCAATAAGCCTCGCTGTTCCAGCTCGAGAGCACCGCGTGCTCGAGCCGGATCGTGGCATCAAGCGGCAAGCGCGTGGAATGCCTCTCGAAGCTGATTGGTCTCACCAGCGGCCTGTCGGCATCGAGCAGGAATTCGCCGAGCTTCTCGCCATTGCTCAAGGTGAGGGTCACCTCGCTGTGCGCGCGCAGCTCGGCGGGCATGATGTCGAACAGGCTGGCATTGATGCCGACAATGGCGACAAGGGCGGAGCTGTCATTGATGTCCCTGAGCACGCCCAAGGCGTCGCCGCCGAACTGCTCCACGCGGAACAGCGACAGCGCCTTGTCGCGCGAGGGCAGCATGTCATGGCGACCCGCCCATCCCTTGTCGAACTCGAGCGTCTCGGAATAGGCCGAGCAGATCACCGAGCCATCCGGTTTGACGAGGCGGACGTCCTTGATCGCCGAGCGCTGGTAGACGTGGAGGCGGATGGCTTGCAACGCCGCGGGCTCGCAGCTGGCGAGATTGCGTTTTGGGAGTTCGTCTAGGCTGGCCGCAGCAAAATCGACGGCCAATTCGGAGCGCCGCAGAACGACCTCGGTCAACTCGTTCAGCTGATGCGCCTGCTGGTGGCGAATGACGGCGTCCGCGGCGAAATGGCCGGACAAGGCGAACGCCATCGTGCTCGCAAGCACGAGCGCCGCAAACGGAAGGTTCGGTCGCAGTCGTTTCATCAGGGTCAGGCGAAATGAGGCGAGGCTTGGAGAATTGATCCTAGCCAGCGCGGGCTAAGATAGAGTTTAACGGGCGGACCGGCGCGGGGCCTACCCGGGTGATGGTTGGCCGATGGTCTCGCGGCGCAAGCACTAGAAACGAGCATGGAAAGTTGAGCAGTATGATCAGGACGTTAAGCATCCTTCTCCTGGCGCTAATTGTCGGGAGCTCTGCGGCTTCGGCACAGGGAACCAAAGACCGGCCAGCGGGCACGCAGCCCACTTCGGCGACCCGCAGCGGCACTGGAACGAATTCCGGTTCGGACAGCATGGGTGGCGCGTTCAAAGGAACGGGGACGCCCAATTACGGGACCAGCTCCGGGATGGGCTCCCAGAAGAAGACCAACAACTAAGGCGTGATCCGGAAAAGTGCGAAGCGGTTTTCCGAAAAGATCATGCTCAAACGATAACCTAAGCGCGATGACGATTGGTCCTGATCTCATCGCGCTTTAGGTTGAACGAGCCGAACGGACCCCTGGGGCGAGATCTTCTATCGCCGATCACCGCCCGAGGGCGATGGCGCAGAGGAATCACGTCGGGATAGGGTGAACTGGGCCTGTGGATGGGGGACGTGGCCGAATGGCGGGGGGTCCGGAGCCGAAGCACCACGAAGGCGATATTGATCGCCAGCCAAATCAACATCGCGGAAATGGCCAAGTTGAGCACCGCCAGGCCTCGCTGTGAAGTCTGGCATCAACACCCAAGCGTTGGTTTGGTTCCGCCCGCCGGGATGAAGCTGTGGCCACGTCGAAGGCGTGTTGCGGCGCTGTCGAGGATGGGATCACCTGTTCGGCTCGCCCGCGACGTCGTTCGCGCGCACCGCAGCGCGGGGAGGTCGGCTGCGAGGCGCAAGGCGAGCGCTGCCGCGCTTCCGCGGCTAGGACTTCTTGCCCCCCTTCGACTTCAATGAAAGACCGAGGCGCAATGCCATGCGCTTGATCGCATCAGGCGAGCGCCCGAGAACTTTCGCGGCCTCTTCCAGCGAAGCCGACGACTTGGCCAGCTCCATGAGCCGGCGGTCTTCCTTGAACGACCAGGGCTTGCGCGCCATAACCGAAATGATCCTCTCGTCGACACAAGACAAAGCCGCCAAGCGACCCACGTTCGCTCGACGGCTTTGCTTGGGTGGGGCCGGGCTTGGGGGAGCCCGGTGCGAAGATGGATAAGCCAAATGCGAGACTTCGCAACAAACAACGCGGATTAAGCTAACTGCTCAACCTTACCGGGATGAAGTTGGTGCATGACGCTCCGTATAACCACGGAAGTTTCGTCAGTGTCTGCAATCGCCAGCAGCCGCGTGCGAAAAAATTGTCGGAAGCGACGTCATCACGCAGAGTACAGACACGCTCGACCACCGGTGCGCGTGGCTCAGGCTGCTTGCCGAGGTGAACAGGGTTAGCATCGCCGGCGGGATCCGCTCTTGAACAATGAGAGATTTCGTCATCCTCCCGGCCCTAGGTTTTCTCGCCGACGACCAAAATCCAAGCACCACGTTGCACAAACTTCATGTTCGTCTGACAAAAGTTTCAGCGCCGATGATCTTGAAGTCGTCACGACATCACGTTGAAATGGACCGGGAGGAGCGTTCCGAAAACTGGGAACATTCCAAATGCTTGCAGTTCTGGCTTTGATTTCGATTTTTGCAGCTGGCTTTTGCTGCGGCTATGGTGTGCGGGCGTGGCGCTCGCGCAAGCGATCAGCGCGATATCGTCTCTATGCGCCCTACACGCCGGCCTCGATGAGAGTCAGGCAAAGCGAGCGTCCGTCGTGATGGCAAAAACATGGCGCGACGTTTCGGTTGGAGTTGATGTTGTGGCAACGTCAAATAACCATGTGCAGTTAGGTTAACGCGGCGCGATCCTTGAGCGCTTCGGAAAGGCAACTTAAGGCGGATCAGTTTGTGGCGAGAGTTTAGTCATCTCGATTTTTGCGGCTCGCAGGGTAGGCGTAGATGGCGTATTTGATTGTGTTGCTGGGCGCGACTTGCGTCCTCATTTTGGTCGCGTTTGTTCGTAGCTTTGATCGCCGGCTGAAAGATCTTCCAGGGCCTTGGATCATGAATGAGGGCCATTCGAGATGATTGATCAAAGGCGCAATGCGCCCCGTAGGTATTTCGTCGACGCACAAGGGCGTCGTGTCCTGATCGGCCTTTCGCTGCAGGAAACTGCGGAGTTCGAAGCGCTGATCTTTCACCGAACGATACGTTGCAATTTGCGTCTGAGATTTACGTGAGCGAAGCAGCCGCCGCCGCGGCCGAACTTCGCTGGCTTGATCTCTATTCCAGGCACGAACGAGCCTGGCGGGCATGGATCGAACAAAGCCGGGCGGAGCGGGCGCAGGATTTAGGCTTTGTTAACTATGTCTGACCGATGGTAGCCGCCTGATCTCGAATGTGGGATGGCCCAAATGTTTCAGCTGTTCCTGAGAGCGCGCGCACACAATCTTCTCGGCTCCCGCCGCGAGGACAAGGGTTTTAAGGCGCGCTCTGTCGAGCGTGATGCCGAGACCGACCGCGTGCGGATCGGTGCCGTCCTGGCGGCGATTGAAACAGCATTGCAGGATGCGGAGCGGGAGCAGGCCGGCCTCAACCGGCGTGTTGATGATGCCCTCGCGCGTGCGTCCGTCACCTTCGGAAATGGCACCGATGAATATCTCGAGCGAGAGCCGCTCGACAATTATCATCAGGATCTCTTCGCGGCCGACATCTCGAATGGCCAGCGACGGCTCAAGGAATTGGCAAGCAGCATTGCTCACTTGAAGTTCGTCAAGGCCGCAATGCTCACGCGCTTTCCGGATTTCAAACCGCCGCAGCTCAACAGCTAAAGCGAGATGAGCTTTGGTTGGATCGGTGCGAGCCGAGGAGGGCACCTCTCCCGTAGGCAGAGGTGAACCAGATAATCGGCGTCGGCGCCCGTTTGAAACTGCTTCCGCGCGCTCCCTCCTCATCCTGAGAAGCCCGCCCAAAGCGGGCGTCTCGAAGGATGGCCGCAGGAAACACTCTCAAATGCATAGCCCTGCGCCGCGTGGCTACGGCCGCGTGACAATTCGGCACCGCTTTGCCGTTTGGTGCTGCGATCCTTTTTGCTATGGTCCCGGCAAGCATCCACGAATTGAAGGAGCGAAGAGGTGCCGGTCAAGAATTTGCGGACGTTGATTGGATTGGCAGGTGCTTTGACACTGGCCGCGCCGGCGACGGCTTCGGCCATCACTGCCGAGGTGGCGCGCGCATGCGATGCGGCGCTGGCCAAGGCCTTTCCGCCCAGACAAATCGGCAACCCCGCGGCGGGGAGCACCAAGGGAACGGCCAAGGAGAAGCGCGAATACTTCCAAAAATGCGTCGCCAACAACGGCAAGGTCGACGACATGCCGCCGGACGCGCCAAAGGACAACAAGCCGGCCAAATAACAACAGATGGCTACGGCTGCTGGCGTCGGGGCGGCGGACAGGGCGAGTAGAACGCGCCGTTCGTTGCATTGATACGTTCGACGCATTGATTGGGATCAGTGACCGTTCCGGCCACCGTGAAGTCGTAGCCCATGCCCTTGACCACCACGACGTAGCGGCCGGGGGCGAGCGTAAACCCGTCCTGCTCTGGTTGGAGCAACAGCATTCTCGACTGGTCTTCGACCGGGCCTACCTTGTAGGGGTAGGACATGCTACGAATGACCCAGGAATCGCCGGCGCTGATCATGGCGGCTTTCCCGGTGGCATCGACGCCCATCGCCCGGGAGACTTTCGCGACCACCCGAACTTCGGTCCCGCTTGGATCGACACCCCCGTCGGGCCTGAACACGATGAATTTGACATCGCCGTCCGTCAATGTGGTCGCGCTCGGCGTGTTGATGGCTGCCGAGATCGCGACGCGCCGGTCCGGAATCTTTCCGGGCACCGGCTTGAGCTCATGGAGCTGGCCCTCGCTCAAGGCGTAGACGCCGAAGGTCGTCGGCAAAGGCATCGACGGTTGTGCAGCTTGCGCCGGCTCCTTTGGGCTTTCCGGCCGGCGTTCACCGGTCTCGCCCACCGCGGGAGTCGGGATGGCGGTCGGCTGAGGCTCCGAGCTTTTCGGTGAGCGCACGGACGGCAGCGCCATCTGCGACAATTCGGTCACTTGTGTCCTCAGACGCAGCCAATAGGCGGCACCGGCACCAGCGCCGGCAATGAGCAGGAGGATGGCGGTCAATCGAACGAGAGATTTAAAGGCGCCGCTTCGTTTGAGTTGGTCCAGCGATCTTGGCAGTGCCGCAGGTCCGCGTGGCGTTTCCGCGGCCTTCGGAGCGGCCGGTGAAGCCAAAGCAGGCCGCGCCGGAATGGGCGGGGGAACAGGGGCATTGGCCGACGGACAATTCGCCACGACGGTGGCGGCAGTCTTTGCCGGTGAGGACGGCTCGCTTTGGTCAAAGGACCGTTCGACCTCCCGGATGGCGCGTTCGAGGACCTGTTGGAGCGCTCGTGCTTCCCGCGCATCGGCCTGGGTGAATTGTTCCAGCAGCTTGATGCGGGCCAATTCGTAAACGACATCCCGCATCTGCCGAGGGTCGTCGGAGATTTCGCGGATCCGCCCTGATAACAGGCGGACAAGTCCAGCCTTGATCTCGTGCGCGTTGGCTGCAGTGTCACCGGGCTCGGTCATTAAGGCCGATCAACTAACCCGGATACAGCTGTTTCGCTAGGCCTTTTCACCGCGGATTCTTCGGCTACGGTGGCTCGCTCCGATGGATCCGACCTGCAAAGGTCCGTCGCGACCATCTCGAATAGCTTGCTTTTGGGCAGAAACCTGTGACATGTCGCCCAGCTCCTCTTTCCGGTGTTTGATGATGCGCAGCATTTTGACCGCAATCAGTTTCTTAGCCCTTCTGGTTCAGCCCGCTTTGGCGCAAGGCGTGAAGGATCAGGCCAACACCACCAGTTCCAGCATCATCACAACGCCGACCAAAAAGGCGCAAACCAGCCCGGCCGCGTCCCGGCCTACCGCGGTCCGAAATGTGACGGGGAGCCTTCCTGCCGGAAGGGCGGCCCAAGGCGTCTGGAGGGATGGCAAGCTGATTGCCGTGCCTCGGTGAAGGCAACGCAAGCAACCGTGAAGGAACGGTGTTCGCCTCCCTGACGTTCCTGCTCGGGAGATGTCGCACATGAAACGCTTAGTCTTGATCATATTCGCGCTTGTCGTGCCGGCCGCCGCCTGGGCCCAGGGCGTCAACGATCCCTCGACGCCCAATCGCAATGTGATCATCGTCAACCCACCGCAGCCGTCGCCCTCCACGGCGACGCGAAATATTCCGAGCCGAATCGAGCCCCCCGTGACGAGCGGCTCTGCCCGGCCCTATTACGGGAACAGAACTCGGGGCAGCGAGTCGAGCAGGCGGTAATTGTGTTGGCGGCTCGGCTGGCGAGCCGAAAGCTCGCGCTGTGTTGTCCAGTTGGAGAGAGCCTTAGCTCTTTCCAAAAGGCCAAGAGGAAGCCTCACAGGCGCTCGGACCGGGTAAGAGGTTGTCCTCGTCGGCAGTCAGGGGCCGTTGGGAAGCGAGAAGCCGAATGCAGACAAAGGCGGCATTAAAGCCCAATCAGCGATACCGGCATTGACGGGCATAGCGACGCATTGGCCAGTTCCGGTCTCGTTCTCAGCTCTTGCACGTTCCGGTGAGCGCCCGCCGATCAAATGATAGATTCCTTCGATCTATGCGCGGCTGCGGAGCTGTTTGAGCAGAATGTCACCTCTTCAAGCAGTTCGCGCAGGCGTTGAGTGTTGCCAGTTCGAGTTTCTTGCCACTCGATGCGGTCTGAGGCAGTCCACAGAAGAGACTCTCGCTCGAAGCGATATCTCTCCGACCTGTCCGCTTCATACTAGTATGGATGAGTTGCGGGTATTCGATCTGGCCTGCCGCCCGGCGTCCCGAACCACGTGCTGAAATCCCTGCGAACTAAAGTGGAAAGTCTGCCCGCGAACTGGCTTTCTTGCTACCTGCGAAGGTACAGACTGAAGAGCTGAAGATAGCGAAATGGCCAATGGTCGTCCTTATCGTTCTGCCTGGAGTCATCAAATTGCGAACAGGTCGGCGTGATCACGAGGGAAAATGGTTTGGGGCGCCGTCTCGGGCGGTCATAATTGTTGCCGGTGCGCTCGGTCTTGGTTTCGCCAGCCCCTCGTTGTGTGTCGCCCAGAGCGAACCGGAGCTCTCGCTCAACGATTATCTTCCGCCAAGCGAGCCGGAAGTCACGCGCGATGAATGGCATCAGCGGATCGAGGACGCACGGCGCCGGGCAAAGGAGGTCTCGCGCGAGCGGCGGGAGCATCCTGAGCTCTACAAGCCGATTCCCGAAGATCCGGACCTTGTCGCGACCGAACGTCTCTTGCGCGACGAGAGCCTGCAACGCGGCGACATCGTCGCGACCAAGAAGGGCATGTTCGTCTACAGGGCCGATCCGACCAACCGCGCCGCGATCAGGATTTTGTGCCGGTCAACCCGAAATCGGTGAGCTGAGAACTCGCTGCAGCCCAAGAAGCGATGGCAACGAAGCTCATACAGGCTCAGTATCGCCGCATAATTTCGTTGAATTTGGGATCGGTCACTTTCGTGGTCTCCAGCAGCAGCGACTTGCCTTGCGGCGTTGCCTGCACATAGGCCGCGATCAGCAGTGGCTCGTAACGAGAGCGATTGGCCAGAGCCGACCGGATGTCGGATTGCGCCAGCAGCTTGATCTCTTCATCGGTCGCGGCCGCGCTCGACGTGACAATCTGGACGCGAGAGAGGGCAACGTCGATCGGCACCGACCCAGTCAAGTAGGACATTTTCACTGCAGGTGTTAGTGCCTCGCCAGCCTGTGCCTGCAGCGTGCCGAGCGTGAGCCATAGCGCAGGCCTGATCGGTGAGACTTTCAAGGCGGCTACGACCGCGCCTTGAGCTGCCTTGTTTTCGCTGGCCCGTCCGCCCGCTTCGGTTGACGGACGGTGAAGAACGTGAGCGGCGATCGCTGCCGCATAATTCGCCAGCAGATCGCCATCCCATGAAAAAGATGCCAGGCCGCCGGCGGCCGCCAGCTTGGCCTTGTCGGGCGAGATCTCGCCCGAGAACAAATCGCTGGCGCGAAAGTTCGGCCGTATCAGATCGCCGTAGAACGCCATGCCGGCGTGAAGCGCCAGCGCGGTTGCGGTGCAGATGCCGACGACGCGAAGCAGGATGATGCGGTTCATGATGGAATTGACGAGCCGGTGAGGGCGAGCGAACGACGGGACCGAGATCCAGCCAGAGCCTAAATTGCGAGCAGACTATCGCCTTGGATCGTTAGCAGCGTCAAGTTTCCGGTCGCGTAGGCGCCGGTGTCGATGTTGATGCGGTTAGGACGGATATCGGGCGCGCCGACCGGCGTATGACCGTGGACGATATATTTGCCGAAGCGGTCTTCGCAGTTCAGGAATTCCTCGCGGATCCAGAGCAGGTCCTCGTCCTTCTGACGATCGAGCGCGACGCCCGGCTTGACCCCGGCATGGACGAAAAAGAAGTCGCCGCAGGTGAAGGACGAGGGCAATTGCTGGAGGAAGGACAAGTGCTCCGGCGGGAGCGCGCGTTTCAGTCGCTCGATCAGCTCGACCTGTTGCTCCGCGGACGGATTCATGGTCGGCGTGATGCCGTAGGAAACCAGCGTCAAGAGGCCGCCATAGTGGCGCCACTCCTGCAAGCGGGCGGGATCCTTGAGCACCTCGAGCAGGAAGACTTCGTGATTGCCCTTCAGACAAACCGTCTCGTGAGATTTCGAGCGCGCGATCAACAGATCAAGAACGCGCTGTGAGTCCGGGCCACGGTCGACATAGTCGCCGAGAAAGACCTGAATGGCGCGTTGGGGGGCCGAGCGGGCAAGGTCGGCATCGATGACGGTTAACAGCGATTGAAGCAAATCGGCGCGGCCGTGCACATCGCCGATCGCATAGACGCGAATACCATCGGGAAGCCGAGGCTTGGTCTTCTTTCGAAAGCGTGAGGAAAGGTCCATCAGGTCGGTCGAATCGCATCCAGCGCCACGAGCGGAACGTCGTGACCGCTCTTAGCAGAACCAGTCACACATCGATATTCTTAATTGTTTGCAACCAACGCGCCCGCATTTTGATTAAAGGATCGCTTGGCCTTTGAGCCGTATTTCAAGAGGTCTCGCGTAGCGTCCTTTCCTACAAGAAGGGGGAGCGCGATATGCGCAAAGTTGTAAAGTTCCTGGCGGCCGTGGCCGCCGTCGTCGTTGCTGGCGGGGTGCAGCAGAGCGCGGAAGCCGCCTTCGTGGGCGCGCCGTTGGGGCTGCGAGGTGCCATCCAATACATCAAATTCGACCAGCCGACGCTGGCGCCGATGGCGTTCACCATCTTTTGCCTGAAGTACAAGGATGAGTGCAGGCCGCGGCCGCAGCAGATCGTATTCCGCGGCGGCCGTCTGAAGCTCACGCCGGAGCGGCTGGCGCAGATGCAAGAGGTCAACCAGCGGGTCAATACCGCCATCCGTCCCGAGGCCAATCTGGAAGGGCTGCGGGCCGAGAAATGGCTACTGCATCCGGCGAGCGGCGACTGCAACGATTACGCGGTGACAAAGCGCCACGATTTGATCGCCAAAGGCTTTCCGGCGCGCTCGGTGCTGCTCAGCGAGGTCGTGACCACCTGGGGCGAGCATCATCTCGTGGTCGTGGTGCGCACCTTCTCCGGCGATCTCGTGCTGGACAATCTCTCCGGCCACATCCTGCCGTGGTCGAAGAAGCCTTATCGTTGGGTCCGCATTCAATCGCCCAAGAACCCGAACTACTGGGCGTCACTCGGGGATCGCGCTGTCTGATGACCGGCGCTCTATCGTGATGAGGATTGGCTGACGCTCTGCGACAGCCCCAGTCCCACGATCACCGAAAGACACAGGATTGCTGCCGGGCGCAGCAGTCCCGGACCGGCGAAGCTCTGGACGAGTGCAAAGAGAACGCAGGCCGCGCTCGCCGCTGGGAAGAACGAGTCGCGCCCGCGCTGGAGCGCGCCGAAGAACAGGCGCACCAGAGCGATCAGGCTTACTGCCATGATGGCGGTCAAACCTATCCCTCCCGTAACCGCAAAGACGGCGATGGCCGCCGAGGGTGCGGTCAAAGTCGTGCCAGTCTCGCTCTGATAGATTCTGGCGACGGCCGAAAACGTCCCTGCGCCCGCGCCGAACCAGCGTGTGTCGGCCAACATCCTCTCGAGGGCGGCCTTCGTCTCGCCGCCTGCGGCTGGGACGAGCCGCATGAGGATAGGTCCAGAGCTCTTCTCGAAGAGGAAGCTCAATACGATGGTCGCGCCGATCAGAGCTGCTGCCGACAATGCGCCGGCGGCCAATGGCGAGAGATCGAGCCTGCGGATGATGAGGATCAGCAGCATCAGTACAACCCCAAAGGCCGCTGCGATCGCGCTGTTCGTTCCGGAAAACCCAAAGATCGCGGCTGCGCTGACCAGGGCCCCGACAAGGCCGCAAAGGCCGATCGCGACCGAGCGAAGGACCGAGTGCCGCGTTTCGGCCCGTTCAGCAGCAAGCTGCATGACGGCTAAATTGAGCATGAGACCGAGGCCGGCCAAAGTTGTCGTGAAGCCAGCGGGCGCGGCTGCCGCAACGCTCGGCGACAGCCGATGCAAGTCCAAGGTCAAGGCGGACACCGCGGTCACTCCGCTCAGCACGAAGAGAACCAGTTCGGCACGGCCGCGGTTGCGGACCACCGGGATGGTGACGCCGAGCAACGAGACCGCCGCGAGTGCCAGCAGCAGCGCGTTCACCGTCAAGCCGGTATCGGCCGTGATCGGCCCGAGCGACAGGCCGCCGAGGACATCGTGAGCGCTGGCCCAGATCGGATGCGCCCAGCTCAGCGGAAGAGGGACGAGTTGGGCGGCGATGTACAGCGGAATGGCAAGCAGGATCCACCGGCCCCAGGCGGTCGCGCGAACATAGTGCTCGTAGTCGGCCTTTCGCGTGCTTAAGGCGGCCGCCAGCAAGCTCAGCGCTGCGGCCATCATCCCGAGTTGCGCACCGATCCTGGCGCCGGCAATTTCGAGAGCGGAAGCTGAGACGATTGAAACGATGAGGGCAAAATAAGCGAAGGACAAACGGCGCGCTCGAAGGGAATCCTGAAACGGTCAGATCACCATACAAGCCGGCGGTGCGTTTTCAAACGGAGGTCTGCCGGGAGAACAGCTTGACCTTCGGCCTTTCGTGCCCCGCGAAGGTCCAGCGCAGTGTGAGTCGGCTTAATCAGCGGGCAGTGTTGACGGGCGGGCGAACACGCGGCCGGCCCGCGCCGCAGCAAGGCCAAAGCGCGCTCCTGATCCAAAGAGGTAGCCGCCCTGGAGGGCGATGACGGCGAACACCACGTCTTTCAGGCTCTCAACCACGGTGAGATCGACCATCAAGCCGACCGGAATGGCGGCGAGCACCATGACGAAGGTCAACGGCAGGACTACCAGGACGCGAAAGCGCTGGCCCAGCACGGCACCTACGAGAAAGCTGAAAATCAAAAACGCGGTCATCCGAAACACTCTCCGTGCTCCGGACCCTAGGTTTTCCCCCTAAAAAGACCCTTAAGTTGTATGGCTAAATTTGGTCTATTGGCTGCCGGGGCGGGAAGGGCCGGATCAAGGCCACCAGCACGTCGATCTTGCCCTTCGGCGCACATCAGACGATCAAGCCGGCGAAGTCCGGATCCGACTGGATCGTGTCCGCGGTCTTCATGATCGCAGCGAAGCTCTCGCCGTCCTTCGCTCCTTGTGTCCGGGTGAATTTCCAGACGGAAGCAGAGGCAGGGGCGGCCACCGCAACAACCGGTGCGCCGTGGCAGGAGAGCCCCACGCGGCCAGGACATGGCGCGGCAGTGCCCTATGGGCGATCGGCAGCGCCAAGGAGGGAACCCACCGGCAGCGGAATCAGAAGGAGGCCAGACCCGGGGATTCCTACTCTTAATGGCCCAGCCTTAGCAGACGGCCGCGAGGTCAAGCAGCCTTGCGCTCGACACATTGAGCCCTCGAGTTCGGCGGTTTGCTCGCCGACAGGGCACGCGAAATACAACAAATAGTCACAAAGGGTTAAACCAAGCCCCAAAAAGTGTCCCGCACGCAACACTAGTCGACCGATCGCACCGTTAACCACTCGGGAACCCTTGTCGCACCGCCCGCTCCGCCGTACCAATCGAAGCTAATTGGGGTCTCCAGGGGCGCGATTGATGTATTGCTTTGCCAAATCTTATTTATTGAAGCCGGCGTTTCTGGTGGCCGCTCTAGCGCTCGGGGCGTGTTCGACCAATCCCGGCTCCGGTCCGCTGACGGATGACGTCAACAACAAGATTCAGACTGAAAATGCGCCGGCCTACGAACTGGTGCCGCTCAATCCGGCTACCGTAAAGATCCTGCACACCCACGAGCCCAAGGGACTCGCCGGTGCGTTCACGGACAAGCGGCCGCCGGCCAGCATCGTGTTCGGGATCGGCGACATCGTCAGCGTTACCATCTTCGAAGCCGCCGCAGGCGGTCTGTTCATCCCGGCGGAAGCCGGCGTCCGTCCGGGTAACTTCGTAACGATTCCTGATCAATCCGTCGACAATGACGGGTTCATTACCGTGCCTTATGCCGGCCAGGTCAAGGCGGCCGGCCTTACGGCGGTGCAAATCCAGAGGGCTATCGTCGAGAAGATCTCCAATCGCGCGATCGAGCCGCAGGTTGTCGTTGCGATGTCGTCGCAGCGTACCCAGCTCATCAGCGTGCTGGGCGAAGTCAACACGCCCGTCCGTTTTCCGGCGAGCGCGGCGGGTGCGAAGGATCGCGTGCTTGACGCGATCACCCGCGCCGGCGGCATCAGGGGTCAGGGCTTCGAGACCTGGGTCATGCTGGAGCGCGGCGGACGCCGGGCGACCGTGCCGTTCGAGAATCTCGTGATGGCGCCTGAGAACAATATCTATGTTCGGCCCGACGACAGCATCTATGTCTATCGCGAGCAGCAGAAGTTCCTGGCGTTCGGTGCCAGCGGCCAGAGCGGGGAGTTCAACTTCGATGCCTGGCGCATCAACCTTGGCGAAGCCGTCGGCAAAGCGGGTGGCCTTCTCGACGCTCAGGCTGATCCGGCTGCGGTATATCTTTATCGCCGCGAGCCGCGTGAGGTCGCCGCCCAGCTCGGCATCGACGTGAGCAAGTACACGTCAGAGACGATCCCGGTCATCTTCGCGGTCAATTTCCGCGATCCGGGTGGCTTCTTCCTCGCCACCAAGGTCATGATGAAGAACCAGGACATCATTTACGTCTCGAACTCGCGCAACGTCGAAGTTGCCAAGTTCCTGAACTACCTGCGCGTGATCATGGCGACCGGCAATGATGCCGTGAATCTCTCGAACAATGCGCTGATCTTCCGCAACAACGTCAAACTGGCGCCGTAAGACGCCGACTTGATCGACCAAAGCGATGGCACCGGGGCCTTGTCCCGGTGCCATTTTCGTTTAGCAATCGAAGCGGTTCTGCTGCTGCTACGAGTTCGGGATTTGGATCAAGGCGCTACTGCGCACGGCGCGGCGGTGATCGGTCACCCTTAGCGTCGCAAGGGGCTTCATGCGCTTTCGAGCATTCTGGCGTCTTCTGGCTCTCGTTCCTGCTGCCGTCGGACCTGCTCCGCTCGGTAAGGCCCTTGCTGCTGCAGGGGAGCTGGGCGTTCGCCATCGCATCGACGTTGTGGTCTCCGCCGAACCTGATGCGCCGATCTTGTCGCGCCTTCGCGGGGAAAAGGGCGAGCTCTCGTTCACAGTCCGGCTGTCGGCGAACTCCAAAGAGAGCCGGTTCTTCGGAATGTTGCGCCCGTCCTTTGCGAGCATCATCGTCCCTAACGGAGCGGACAGGCCGTTGGTCCAGCAGACGAAGCTATGGGAGGAGGAGGTCTGCCATCAGCGGCGGGGCCTGCCCAAGGTCACCGTCACCCGGCTTGAGGGTCGGTTCGGCGAGGGGGAGGGGCGGATCGAGATCTCCGGCATCAACCGGCACATCGGTCTATTGGTCCCACCGGATGAATTAACTCCTGGAATAAAACTCGAGCCGGGGAGTGATAGCCTTGGGATATTCTACGCCTTCCGGGCGCAGACCCGGAACAGCCGCCTGAACGTGGATCTGAAGATCTATCCGATCGATTGCGTCCTCTGAACGCCAACGCGACAAGCCAAAGAAAAGCCCACCCAAACGACGATGCGCCTTCGGCTTCCCCATATCCGCTGGTCGTGGAGCGTGCCCGCCACGTTCATCCTGTTCTTCGTGGCTGCTAGCGCGCCGTTTCCCTTCGGCTCGACCAACGATCTGTCGATCGCATTCTGGTGCCTGTGTCTCGGCATCGCGGTGATCTTCGCGCCGACGCGTGAGCTGCGGGCGCCGCATCTGTGGCTGCTCGCCGGCATCACCGTGATCGTCGCGGCTTACGCCTTCGTGCTGCATGAGCAGCTGTCCGATCATCCCTTCCTCGCGCCTTTCCAGCCGATCTGGAAGCAGGCCGCGGATCTTCTGGGCGTGCCGATCGCCCCGTCCGCGTCCATCGTGAAGAACGAGGCGTTCTTCGCGCTCGGCGCCCCGCTCGCCAACATCCTCGCCATCGTGCTCGGCATCACCGTCGGCGCCGACCGCGAGCGCGCGCGAAGATTGCTGTGGGTGATCGCGATCTCGGGCGCGGCTTACGCGCTGTACGGCGTGCTCTCGTTTCTGATCGAGCCCACCCTGATCCTGTGGCGGGACAAGACGGCCTATCTCGGCAGCGTCACCGGCACCTTCATCAACCGCAACACGGCGGCGGCCTATTTCGGCTCCTGCGCGGTGATCTGGATGCTGCTGATCCTGGAAGGTGTCCGCCGCCGCTTGCCGGAGCGGCATATCGAATGGCGACGTCTGTCGCTCGATCTACGCACAATCCCTCCACGACAAATCTTGCCGCAGCTTGGCTGCCTGCTGATCTGTCTGATGGCGATGTTCATGACGGGATCGCGCGCCGGCGTCGGCCTGTCGCTGTTCGCGATGATCGTCTCGTTCACGCTGTTCCTGCGGAAAGACCTGCCGCCGCGCACCGGCATCTGGATCTCGCTCGGCTCGGGCCTCGCCGTCGCGCTCGGCCTCTTGCAACTGCTCGGCGGCCGCGTCTCGAGCCGATTCGACAGCCAGGGTCTGGTCGACGAGGGCCGCATCGAGGCCTGGAAATCGACGCTTCGAATCATCGCCGACAATCCCCTGTTCGGCACCGGCATGGGTACCTTCCAGTGGGCCTTCCCGCCCTATCGCAGTCCCAACATTTCGATTCGCGGCATCTGGGATGCCGCGCATTCGACGCCGCTCGAGCTTGCCTCCGAGGTGGGCATTCCGATGGCGCTCTTGGTCGCGGTCGGCTGGGCGATCATGCTGCTCGTTCTCGCCAAGGGCGTGTTCGGGCGACGGCGCGATGCCATCATCCCGCTGGCGGCGGCGGCCACCGCCACGCTGTCGCTGCTGCATTCGTGCCTCGACTTCACGCTCCAGGTGCCCGGCTACAGCATTCCATTCTTTGCGCTTTTCGGAGCTGGTCTTGCGCAATCCTTCCCGACCCGGCAGGGCCGCTCGGCCGCGGATGCCCTCGCTACCGGCGGGCGAGGCGAGGGCCGCCAGACAACCGTTGACACAACCGCGCGGCGAGTGCGCCAGCTTCATAAAAGTGTCTAGATTTGAAGCAGTTGCGCTGTTTACGAAGTCTTTAGAATAAGTGGACAGCCGTTTTCTCTTCGGATAGGTTCCGCGCTGCACAGCCATTTGCCCGGGGCCGAGGAAGCAGATTGGGGCAACTGATTTTTTGGAGGTCTATTTATGAGCGTTATCAAGATTGCGCTTCGCATGGCTGCCGCCGCGGCCCTCGCCGCGACGATCACCTCAGCCGCAAGCGCCGCCGTTTATCCGCCGCAGCGCCAGCTGCCGGCCCAGGTCATTACCGAGTTCAAGGCGTCGCCCAACAGCCTCTTGCAGCAATATCCGACCGGCGGCCCGCAGCTGATCTCGCGCGTGCGCGACCTCGGCGCCTCCGATCCGACCACGCTCCCCGGCCTGATCGCGCTTCTGAAGGATCCCGCGACGACCAAGGACCAGATGCGCGCGATCGTCGGCGGCCTCGCCCAGGTCGCCCGCATGGCGGCGCAGAGCGATGCGGCTTTCGCCACTGAGATCCAGACCGCGATTGCCGGCATCGGCAACCCCGACGTGATCGCCGCCTACCAGGCCGCGACCGGCGACGTCGCGATCGCCGCGACCGGCGGCGGCGGTGGTGGTGGTAGCTCCGGCGCGGGCGGGCCGATTGGCAATCCCGGCAACACCGGTGGTGCTAACAACGGTGCGCCGAGCTTCGGCGGATTCCACTATGCGAACACCGTCTCACCGAACTCCGCCGCAGGTACCGCCGGGATCACCAACGCCTCCAATAACGTCAGCCCGCGCCGCTGAGCGCAGACGAGCTTCAAGGAGCGGTCCGCCTGGATCGTTCCACGACGGAACGGCGCTTTGCAGCGCCGTTTTGCGTTTACGGCGTTAAGCTTCCACACAATTATAATGTGCGCACACCGTTGCGCTGCATCAATTGAGTTCAGCCGCATTTCGCTGCGTGTTATATTCGCCCTCAACTGCCGGTTCTTTTCGAGTGCTTTTGCTCGCGTGACTTTCTCATCCCAATGCCATCCTCCAGAACCAGTTGCTGGACGATTTCAGGAATTGCACAATGCTGCAGGTGAATAGGCCGTCGTCCGAGATCAACCGTGATTACGCCGAAGTTGAAAGCTCGCCGGCCCAGACGCTCACCTCCTATGTCGAGATCGTCCGCCGCCAGTTTCCGACCATGGTCGCGATCGTGTCGGCCTGCGTGATCCTGGCGCTGCTCTATCTTTTCACCGCCGCGCCGCAATTCACTTCGACAGCGCAAATGGTGATTGATACCCGCAAGGTGCAGCTATTTCAGCAGCAGTCAGTGCTTGGCGACATCGCAGTGGATTCGGCCACGGTGGAGACCCAGGTCGAGATCCTGAAATCCGAGAACATCAGCCTCGCAGTGATCCGCGACCTGCACCTGATCGACGATCCCGAATTCACCGGAAGTGGCGGCGGCGTGCTCGGTGCGGTGATCGACTTCGCGTCGAAGATCCTTTCTGACGGACATCCGGCGACGGAATTCGAATTGAACCGCAAGGCGCTTGAGACGTTCGAGAAGAACCGCACCATCAAGCGTCTCGGCCTCACCTACGTCATGGAGATTGGCTTCACCTCGAAGGACCCCGCGAAAGCCGCGAAGATCGCCAACGCGATCGCGGATACCTATATCGTCGACCAACTCGAGGCCAAGTATCAGGCCACCAAGCGCGCCAGCGTTTGGCTGCAAGATCGCATCAAGGAGTTGCGCACCCAGGCCTCCGCCGCGCAGAAGGCGGTGGTCGATTTCAAAACTGCCAACAACATTGTCGACACCGGCGGCCGCCTGATGAACGAGCAGCAGCTCGCCGAGGTGAACAGCCAACTGGTGATGGCGCATGCGTCGACCGCCGAAGCCAAGGCGCGGCTGGATCGCATGAACGACATCCTGAAGCAGGAGATTCCGGATGCCAACGTCACGGACGCGCTGAAGAACGACACCATCGTCAAGCTGCGCGGCCAATATGTCGACATGGCTTCGAAGGAATCGATCTGGGCGATGAAATACGGATCGGACCACCTAGCCGCCGTTAACCTGCGCCGGCAGATGGCGGAGATCAAGAAGAACATCCAGGACGAGCTGAAACGCATCCAGGAATCCTACAAGAGCGAGTACGACATTGCGGTGACGCGCGAAGATAGCATCAAGTCGAGCCTCAACAATGTTGTCTCGGAATCACAGCTCACCAACCAAGCGCAGGTGGCTCTCCGCGAGCTCGAGAGCAACGCGCAGAGCTACCAGGCGATGTACGACAATTTCCTGCAGCGCTACATGGAGAGCGTGCAGCAGCAGTCGTTTCCGATCACCGAGGCGCGCGTGATCAGCGCTGCCACGACGCCACTGAAGAAGAGCTATCCCAAGACGCTGCTCGTCCTTGCGGGCGCCATCTTCGGTGGTTTCCTGCTGAGCTTCGGCGCCGCGTTGGCGCGCGAGCTTTCGGACAAGGTGTTCAGGACCACCTCTCAGGTGGAAGAGTTGCTGGGTGCGAACTGCATCTCCATCCTACCGGCGCTGGGCGCCAACGGTGGGTCGGCGATGCTCGCAGGCAAGTTCGCGAACAAAACGGCGAACCCCGAGCCCGACTTACTGCGTTACGTCGTCGACAATCCTCTCTCACGCTTCGCTGAAGCAGTTCGTTCGTTGAAAGTGGCGGTAGACCTGAATTCTATTGTTCGGGAAAACCGCGTGCTGGCGGTCACTTCGACGCTCCCCAATGAAGGCAAAAGTACTCTTTCTACAAACCTCGCGCAGCTCATCGCGCATTCGGGCAGTAGGGTGATCTTGGTCGATACCGACTTGCGTAACCCGTCGTTGTCTCGGGCCCTCGTGCCCGATGCGAAGATTGGCCTTGTCGATGTGGTCGCGCAGAAGGTGCAGTTGGAGGAAGCGGCGATTCTTGATCCAGAGACCAAGCTCTCGATCCTGCCGGCCGGTACCACCTCCAAGCTGTTGCACACCAACGAGCTCCTTGCCTCCAAGGCGATGCACGCCCTCGTCACGCTGCTGCGGGCGAAGTATGATTATGTAGTGCTCGATATGCCGCCGATGGCACCGGTGGTCGACGTGCGCGTCACCTCGTCGTTTGTCGACTCCTATGTCTTTGTCGTGGAGTGGGGCAAGACTAAGATCGACGTAGTCAGGCACAACCTGCGCGGATCGCCGGAGATCCAGGACAAACTGCTAGGCGTGGTCCTGAACAAGGCCGATACCAAGGCCTTGGCACGTTACGAGTCCTACCATGGCCGCTACTACTACCAGAAATATTATGCCCGCTATGGGTACGTCGAATAGCGTGCGGCTCGCGATACTGCTGCTCGGGGCTGCTGGATTGTGGTGGTCCACGAGCGTTCTGCCGATCTTCCGTTCCGCTGCACCAGCCCGCGATCTCACGGAACGTATATTGGCCGATCAGCGCTTCAAGCCGGGCGCGCTCAGTAAAGCACTGCTGTGGATGGAGCGTGAACCGAGCCGGGCAGCGGCGCAGGCTTCATTCATCCGAGCAGAGGCTTTAGTTGGACTTGGCGTTGCAGAAGGAGCTGTAGGCCGCGAATCTCCGGAGGAGGCAGACCGCGAGTTGGCTGCTGCAGAAAAATGGGTGCGAGCGTCGCTTGAACTCAATCCCGCGGATTCCTTTCTGTGGCTCATGCTCTACTCGGT
The DNA here is from genome assembly GCF_023073535.1 of Bradyrhizobium sp. 179. Classification (NCBI taxonomy): domain Bacteria; kingdom Pseudomonadati; phylum Pseudomonadota; class Alphaproteobacteria; order Hyphomicrobiales; family Nitrobacteraceae; genus Bradyrhizobium; species Bradyrhizobium sp. 179. Next base: position 171,013 of record NZ_JADPJR010000136.1, read on the forward strand.
GCAAACCGCCCGGGAAGGTTTTGCGACCGAAAACATTCGCTATATCGACCAATCTTACAGCTCCGGACCACACGAGGGGTGGATCGCACTTCGACGCAATCGGGTCGTGCTTTCGATATTTCCAATGCTTTCCGTGTCGGCCGAGGAACGGGTTGTTTCCGAATTCGCAGCAATGGTCGACTCGGACCTAATTGAGGATGCGGTGATGAACTTAACCGGAGTTGGCTGGCCTCAGCGGCAGCGCCTGCTGGCGGCGCTGGATAAGACGGATGTTCAATCGAGGAAGAGTCTGCAGAAGCGGCTCTTGATAGATGGCGTCAAAGTGGCGATTCCCGGAATCGAATACGACGAAAGACCTTGGCGATGAGAACGTTTGTTCAAGTATGTGCATTGTGGGCTGCCCTGGCCTCATTGGGGTCGGCGGTCCATGCTCAATCAACCACTTCGCAATCGCGGCTGACACTCCAGGGGGGGCCGGAGCAATCAGGTTCTCCAATGGCAAGGGATCCGCTCGGGAGGCCTTGTCTCGACGTTGAGGCCGCGGCCCGTTCCGAAATTATCAATCCGACGATGCTTGACCATGTAGTCAGCATCAGGAACAAATGTCCCAAGCTCATAAAGGCGAAGGTCTGCTACTTCAACTCGGAACGATGCAACGATGTTGAACTGCGTCCGTATGGTAGGGCCGACACCATTCTAGGCACGATGAAGGGGATTAGCTTCTTCAGGTATACGCTCACCCAGAAGTGACGCGAATGCGCGAATCTTCAGCGGTAGCCGGCGACGACTGCAGCGACGTCCACTTCATAGATCTGTCGCTCGATCGAGCTCGCGACATCGACGCAAATGGACGGTTTCGTCGGGTGCCAACGAGGGTGCAAGTCGCAGCGCACCTCTCCGTCGAGCACCGGCGGCATTCGAAAGCGGGACACGCTATAGACCCGTTGCGTTGCCAGATGGCAAAGTAACAAATGTGCTTCGCCATGCCGATCGGGGTATGTGTCGCTGACAAACCAAGCGCCGTCCGGCGAGAAGCTGCAATGGCCATCGGTGGTGAGATCACCCTTGCAAACTGTATCAGCGGTGCCGGCTAGCACGTCAAACAGAATGTAGCGATCGTTGAGCACGCCGGCTTTGAGCGCCGCAGGCTTGCCGAGGGCGCGATAGAGCTTCTTCAATGCAGGCCCGATCGGCAAACGGCTAATGAAGCCACCACGGGTGGCCGAACTCATGAGTCGTCGCTGCCCCGCCCAAGCCAGCAGACGGATATCGTCTTGCCAGCCAAAGTGCGATGCCATACCGGAGATCAACAGTCGCAGATTGCTGCCGTCCCGGTCGCAGGCGAACAACCGGGTATTCTGAGTGCCACCAGCGTTGACATAGCGGTGCAAGAAGCAGAACCGCGCGCCGGTACGGCTGTACATAACGTGATTGATGTAATGGAACGCCTTCAGCACGCCCGGCTCTTCATTGAACTCCACGATCTGCTGCATCGCGATGAGTCGTCGCGTCTGACCGCTAGAAAGATCGATGTGCCAGATGCCCGATTCCTTCGGATAGTTAACTCCCGCGAAAGAGTCAGTAACTCCGGGATAGCCGTATTCCGGTTTGATAGCGGTGAGGCGGCCGAAATCGATCGAGAGCGCCTCCGTGCCGCTAGGGGACACCGACGCGAATGGCAGCTCGTGCGTGCGCCGTTCGCCGTCAGTCAGGCTAAGGCAGACACCCACCGCTTGCTCGCCGTCCCTGTCGTTAAACAGAACTTGATCGGCGCTGCCTGGCAGCCATTGCAGCATGCTGCCTTGTTGAAAATTCCATGCCTTGCTGCTGGCAATGGCGTTAAATTGGCCGGTGGTGTCGATCAATCCGAGACGCACCTCATCGTCACTCCCCGGAGCAGAGCCGTACAATGAGGTTTCGTGCGCGAGGATACCGCGGTTAGGATCCACGGCACTCCACGGCGACTTGTCGTAATATCCAAAAAAATGGCTGATACCAGTCCGTGACAGCGGTCGTTGCGGACAGGTCTGAGTGATAACACCACTCACTTGCTGCCACCCTTGGCTGCACGCAACTCCATGACCTTGAGCACGATGAAGTATTCGTAGATGCTCTGCAACAGGCAGTAACGAAAGCCCGGCATGCCGTCGAGCAGGCCAAGCCGGAAGAAATAGAAGTAGATGAACTTGAACACTGGCCGCGCGGGCAAACGCAAAGATAGCCTCTTCAACGCGTTTCGGCGGGTGATTGGATCCAAAGAGAACAACTCTGATAGCCGGAGCTCGCCGGCAGCCAGCGAATGCATCGTCTCCTCTGCTTCGTACGACGAATAGCGATTGTGCCGCCAGATCCAATCCGCCAAACCTTTCGAGAACGGGTAGTGCAGATAGTCATTCTCCAGACGACCGACGGTACCCTCGATTTCCGGCACTGGATTGGCCTTGCGAGCCCAACGGATCTTTCCAGGCTGGAACAGCCGAATGATCCATAGGGGGTAGCTGGTGCTGTGCTTGATCCAAGTGTTCTGGAAATGGTCCCGTCGGGCAACCTGAAATGCAACATGCGGTGTCTTAGCATCAGAGGTGATGCGACGAATTTCGTCGGCCAGTGCCGGGGGCACGCGCTCGTCAGCATCGGTGTAGTAGACCCAGCGGTATTTGAAATCGATGTTGTCCATCGCCCAGTTCTGGTGCGCAGCACGGCCTTCGTACTTGTGCTGGATCCAGCGGGCACCCATCGATTTGGCGATCTGCTCGGTCTTATCGCTACTGAACGAGTCTAGAACGACGACGTCATCGCACCAGCTGAAGCAGGCAATGCAGTCGGCAAGGTTCACTTCTTCGTCGAGCGTCTGGATAAAGACCGAGACGCCGAGAGGCTTTTGATTCTCCGACATATTCGTAGTTGCCTTTCAGTGACTGTCGGGTCTGAGTTTGCTAAGCGGTCGCGTCAATCGCGTGACCGCGCTTTGTCACGTCCCGTTCCTCGAAACGGATGTGCTTGATCATTCGGAAGTGTGTCGAGCCCTTGGAAACGTGAGGTTGATTCACCCAGAAGGACTCAAGCGGGACGGCGTGCGACCATAAGCATCGACTTGGCGAGCGCCGGGATGCGTCCGACTCTATGTGTTCGCTCGACTCCAAAGCCCGCTTCGGTGAGCAGCTTGGAAAGGGTATTGATCGACCAAAACTTGATGTGTCCATGCGGCCACAACGCTGTGAAATGATCGTCAAGTTTTCCGGTTGCCGCCAATACTAAGTTCTTTAGATAGCCGTGATAGGGCGTGCTCACGAGAACGAGTCCGCCGGGATTAACAAGATCGAACAAGCACTTCGCGTAGGCGTATGGATCATAGACGTGTTCGACGACCTCGAAACTGTACACCACGTCGAACGTTCCGTATTTCTTCCTGAGGTCATCATATGCGGAGCCCTGCTCGAGGTGGAGGTGAGGAAAAGCCCGGTGAGCATGCTCCACGCCGATGGCGGATGGGTCTACCCCCATGACCGGAAAGCCGCGGCTTGCAACAACGTTTGCCGCAGCACCGTTGCCACAACCTAAATCAAAGACCGTAGGAGCGGCCTTCCCCGAGCGCCTTTCGATCTCTAGATAGTCAAATAGAATAGGTAGGAGAAGTTTGCTGGCTGGCTGACAATGATGATCGGAAAAGCCGTATCCAGTAATGTCGACGTGACCGCTATCCATCGGACAACCTGACCATCAGTGCACCCAAAAGGCAGACCAAGCAATTGAATTGCTAGAATTATCTCGGAATGTTTGAACCATACAACCCATAGAGTGGAGCGTCTATAACTTTCCGGAGGCGCGTACGACTGTCGCTTGGTGTGCATTCGTTATGGTTACCCTGCTTCTTCGATCGCACGCCTCTACCCAGTGATGTGAGCTTCCGTCTGTCGTGCCGCGCCAATTAGAAGGTGCTCAAGACGATCGGTCGCGGCTTCGATGCTAAACTCGTTCATGAAACATTTCCGTGCCGCTTGGCCCATTGTAGTCCGCTCGGCTTGGCTGAGTGCGGCGAAGCAATCGAGGAGCCTTGCAAGGCCCGCCGCGGTATCGTCCGCCACAACCCCCGCGCCGTTCTCGCTGATTGTTGCGTGGATGTTGACTTTATTGGTGGTTAGGATGGGAATGCCGCACGCTGCCGCCTCGGCGACTGCAATTCCGAAATTTTCCTGGTGCGACGGCAGTATGAAGGCGCTTGAATGACGTAACAGCGCCCATTTGCGAGCGCCAGTGACCATGCCTGTCCAATGGATGCGGGCCGAAACGATGGGATCGACTCGCTGCATGAGTTCAGTTCGAATGCCACTTGGGTCCGGCCCGGCGACCACGAGATCGTATCCCTGAAGTCTATCAGCATATCGCGCAAAACCTTCGATCAACAGGTCGATGCCCTTCTTGGGATGAATACGACTGAGAAACAGGAGATAGGGGCGCGAGACTAGTTGCCGGAGATCGTCAAAGTCGGCGAGCGACGACGACGGACTCACTGGCTCGCCTTCGATGCCCAACGGGACTATTTCAGACCGGTATGGCCGACCGCCAAAGAAAGTAAATCGGGACGCTTCTTGCTCAGCGTGAGTAGTGAATAGCACGGCGTGAGCATCGGCTAGCACGCGATTCTGAAGGGCGAGCCAGAACAGCTGCTTTGCCCATTTTTTCACCGGCTGCACAGAATTGAAGTAGATGTCGAGCATGCCGTGGGTGAAGTAGAGGTAGGGAATGCCGGCCGCAACAAGGCCAGCACGACCACCGATCGACGCATGGTTCCAGAGGCTGTGCAAGATGGCCACGTCGTACTCGCCCTTGTGTGCGACAACCCAGCTGCTGAGTGATCCGTTGTAGCGATAGCCTGATCCACCGGGACCGAGTGCATGCACCTGGTGTGACCCATCGAAAAGGCTGGCAGTTTTCGGATCGTCGAGGCAAACAAAGTCCACTCGATGGCCACGCCGCATCAGCTCCGATGAAAAACTCCGAGCCGCTTCGATGACCCCTCCTCCAGAGGGGTCAATGCTGCAGATCACATTCAGAATGCGGAGCACAAACAAATCCTTTCGCACAGCATCCATTCGGGCCAGTGGCGGGACTCAAGCCCGCCCACCCCTTTTTACGGACGGATCCCGCACAATGCGCGACCGCTTTGGTGTAGCCGGGTTGCCGGTGCATACGGTCCAGGTTGGCAAATCGGTAAAAACGGACGAGCGCGCACCGACCACGACGCCATCAGCGATTGTGACACCTGGGCCAACAAACACGTCGGCACATATCCAAACGCGATCGCCGATGTGGATCGGTGCGGTGAAGAGGGTCATTTTGGGATCTTCGAAATCGTGCGAGGCGCCACAAAGATAGCTGTATTGTGACACTGTGGAATGCTCACCGATGGAGATCGAGCCGGCGCAGTAGCAGTCGACATCAGGAGCGATAGTGCTGTGGTCGCCCATTGTTAGGTTCCAAGGAGCGAAGATGCGTGCCGAGCTGAACACCTTGGCTTTATGGCCTAGCTTGGCACCGAAGCATTTGAGCAGGAACCGTCGCCAGCCGTGCAGGGGTCTTGGGGAAGGCCGGAAGAGCAGGGTGTAGACAATGCCCCAGAGCGCACGCGCGATCTGGTTACGCCGCGAGTATGGGCTCGGCTTTCGGCTGATGTCGATGGTGACAGACGAAATGGGTTTATCCATGGATGGTCCAGCAGGGGTAGAAGAGTGATGCCCGGCTTAGCGCGAACTAGATCGGATATAGGATGACGTTAGTCGTTGGAATGAATGTTATGCTGCTCGCTCGCCTGCCAAACCGAAACGTTCTTGATGTGGAGCGGTGCGGTCTGGCTGGAGCCCAAGATCAACACGTGATGCTCTTGATCGATAATCGAAAATGCCCAGTCCTTTCCTGTCGGTGGAGGCAAAGCATCAGTTGGTAGAGGCTTCCAGCTGACACGTTCTCCGATTGGCGCGTCGTCAAAGTAGCGCTGTAGATAGCCCGGATGCATGTCGGTGGCGGGAATCCAAAGAAGGCCGTACCGGTGGAAGTCGGTTAGTTTAACTCGGCGAGGAAGCTCGATAAGGCTACCCTTCAGGCCGAGATCATGGTTACAGTATCCTTTTTGGCACGTCTTGCGGAAGTTGCCATAGAAGTGGTGGACGTTCGATCCGTAGAAGCGGGTATCATAGCCAAGATGGATCAGACCGTACTCTAGGATGTCGATTTCAGCGTACTGCTCGTAATTTTGGGGCTGATCCGGCCATTGTGCTTTTCCGTTTCTTAGCACCACCTCGACGGGCAGCGTCCAAAATGATGGCCATCCGGCTTGAAGCCCCCCAGCCCGAACCTGTTCAGGATCGAAAGCTAGCGCGGCTTCAAAATAGGCCCCTCCACCGAATGCAGTACCGACGAAACTTGCCGCATTCTTTGATTGTGTCCGCGCTCCAGTGGCGATCTGCGCATTGCGGTTCATGCCGTCATTAATGACATATGCTGGCCTGTCGCTTGAGAACACAATGCCGCGCGAAGAAACGTCACTTCCCCAAAAGTTGTATAGGTACCAGTTCTTGCCAGATCGGTACAACTTGTCGATGTCGGTCTCCGCTTTCGTCACATCGCTATTAAATGTGTTCACTACATAGCCAGCCTCGCGCGCCTGGCGGGGCGGTTCTGCAGCCTGAACAATCGAGACGGGCGAAAAAACCGCGGAAAGCAAGCAGAGAGCGGGGAGAAGTTGGCTCATGGCAGGGCTCTTTGAAGATGCGCTCTTGCCGTGCGGAGCGCGGCAATCCTTCGGTCTGGCCCACGGTCCAGGAATGCAGTTACAATATAGAGATAAACGATCGGGACGCCGTAGGCGTCAATCATATATCCTTCGAGGATAGAGCTGGCGAATAGGCCGATAAACAGACAAGCAAAGTATCGAACGAAAAGAGGGCTCGACCGCAATAGCATCACGCATCGACACAGCACTACGAACTGCAGAGCTGCATAAAGCGCGGCGTAAAATACGCCGTAATTAGCCCATCCGCGGAGGAACGAATTCTCGGTGGCTTTAGTGAAAATGCCGCTGCCGAACATGAAGTTTTCGTTGATCTCATCAACCAGCAGTCCCCAAGCTAGTGACCGCGTGTCGCCGCTAGAATAGTCACCACGATAGAAGCTGTTGCTCAGGTTAGCGAGATCGATGTCGTTCGAGACAATTAAGTAGATCAGTATGGTAGCGCCAATGAGCGAAGCGGCGACTAGAAGATAGTTCTGACGAGAAAACTCGAAGAAGAAAAAGTAGACCACCGGTATGACCATGCCGGACCGCGATCCCGTTTTTACAAGTAGGTAGCAGGACAAGCCAAACAGAACGAGTGAACTGATCTGATTGATCCTTCCATCGGTCTGACGGAAGTAGTGCCAGAAGGTACAGGCCGCGATCCCACATGTCGCGCCGAGAATATTGGGATGACTCGATGTTCCGAAGAAGCGCGGGACATTTACCGCATATCCGAAGCCACGCGCCATCTCATGTATGTTGATCAATATAATAATGGCGGCAAACAACACGCAACCAATGAAGATCGATTTCATGGTTGCGGTTTTTCCATCGGCTACAATTTCGCTAGAAACGAAAACATAAATGATCATGAAGGCGGCGATTCCGAATGCGAGTTTGATGCCAAGGTCGGTATCAAGGGCAAACCCCCGCAGAGCAGCGATCGTCTGCATCAACAACACAACGGCAAATAGCGGGCCGATACGGACGTTCATTACGCCTTTGAAGGTCGAGCGAATGGCGCAGATCACCAGCGTTACAAGGAGAAACGCTTGGGAGTAGGAGCGAATAAACAGAGAGATTCCGCTGTTCTCGATCGTGCTCCAATTCGCGTTCGTCAGGATGTTCTCATAATTGTTCTTCATGCTCGCAAAGAGCAGTAACGCCGCGATCAGTATTGAGACGATCTTCATCGCAAGGGTCTCAGGTCATTATGTTTGGGCGAGTGCCTGTTTCTGATGCTCAGTAACAAGGTCCCGCTGTGCGGGTGAAATAGGCAGCATTGGGATCGAGGGTTCGTTGGCGAGTCGCCGGTACACCGGAATAGAGGCCGTATGGCTCATCGTGGGCACGCGACAGAACCGATCCGGCGCTAAGAACAGAGTAGTCTGGCAGTCTTGCGCCATTCAGGATCACGCAGCGCGACCCGACGAAACAGTAGCTGCCAATTTCGATTGGCCCGCAGCGCTGCCGCGCTTCGGTGACTTTGATCGCGTGTGTAATCAATTGCGTGTTCCAGCCAGCGATAGTCGTGAACGCGCCTATGGTAACCCTATCTGTGCAGTCGATGCGGTGCGAATGCGTGATCGCAGCTTCGTTATTTATGTGCAGAGAAGGAGCTCGGCCGGAGTCTTGGAACGCTCGATTGCTGCCGATCGGCCAGCCTGAAATCCAATTCTTATTTCCGAGCAGAGCGCCGCGTCCTAGCGTCATCTCTTCGATATGCCGTGCGAAATTAAGATGGCCGATTCGACTATTCGGTCCCATCGTCAGGCGCGGCGTTGCCAAAAGCGACAGGCCGATCCGCGCGGTCGGATCAATGCTCCAGCCGAATGCTGCATTGAGCACTCGCCGGCGCAGGCCCCACGGCAAAGACAGGCATGCGATCTGCAGCAGGATCATCCTGCGTCTCATCTTCTATTCCCTTCGCTAATGATATCGCCAACGCGCGATAAACAGCGCCGATTGCAATACCATGCTTATGAATTCCATGAGGATTAAGGAGTAGATTGTGTTTGTGCTGAACAGCGGGTAGACGGCCAGAATCGGCAAGACATTTGCGATCACTAGGAGCACCGTGGTCTCGACCGCCTTCGATCGAAGAATTAAGACACGCTGCAAGGTCGCCGCTATAGCGATGCCCAAGATACACGGGGAGTAGGCGGCAAGGCCTTCGGCGAACGAAGGATTGAATTTCCAGAGCGCGAGCGATCCTACGCCAACGGCGAGCGTGCCCAGAGCGCCGAGCCGAACAGTTGTGGAAGCTAGCAAGATGCCGAGCGGCGTCCATGTTTTTTGACGTAGCTCTTCCGTAAAATCTTTGATGTCGACGCGCAGGTAAAAGCCAAGCCCTTGATAGCCAATGCCGATAATCTGGCGGCAGTAGAGAAACAGCGCCACGAGACTGGCCGACAAGAACTGTGCTGCTAGCATGACTTGGGCGCGGAACAACAGTTGGCCCGGGAGCGCAGTGAGCATGTAGGGCAGTGATACCGCCGCGATGGTGAAGACGCGCCGCGGTGACAGCTCCGTGAAAGCGGAGCGCCAGGGAATTCGAGCGGCGAAGACCTGGAAGGCGACAGAAATACCGATGGAAAGTGCGAAGAGGCTGCCGAGCACACGACCCGCGGTTGGGAGCTCCAAATAAGTGCAAGCAGGCATCGCCACAGCGACACCCACGATAGAGATCGCCTGAGTCAAACCAGAGATGCCACTTCGGCCAGCACCATCAAGTATGCCGATGGCGTTGAAGCCATAACAAAGCATGCCCAGGCTTGCGAACTTCAGGTACTCATTGAAGAATGTAGTGGGTTGGCCGAGGCTGTAGATGAAAAAGGTGACGGCCAACACCGCCGCGCCGACGAAGCGCGATAGGCTGAGGGCAACATAGGTTGCGGCTGCCGAAGGTCCGTTTTCTTGTGGAGCGACGACCTCCTTGGCCAGGTACAGTGTCCCGCCCCAGTCGGTGATGAAAAAGACGAATGTCGTTACCGCGTTTGCCGTGCCGAATTCGGCGATCAATTGGTAATGCCGATGCCAGTACAGATACGAAGTGGCTAAGAACAGTGTGCCCTGGCCGAAGCCAAAGCTAACCATCAAGAGGACTAGATTGCGGATCTTCGGCGAAGATGCCAGCCCACCCAGGAGCCTCCGGGGCCGGATTAGAGAAGGGTTCATGCAGAAGATTGCGCTCGTTAGTATGCTGTGGGTCGGGCGAACGTGACGACCGCTGTCCCAAGCAAGATCCTCACATCCAACCACACGCTCCAATTATTGATGTACCACAGGTCATGCTCCACGCGCTTCTGCATCAGCTCGAGCGTGCGGGTTTCTCCGCGATAACCATTAACCTGGGCCCAGCCGGTGATGCCGGGCTTGACGTGGTGGCGGAAGGCGTAGTTGCCGATGATCTGCTCATATTCGGTGTTGTGGGCGGCCGCGTGCGGGCGGGGGCCGACCAGCGACATGTCGCCCTTGAGCACGTTGAGGAGCTGCGGCAGCTCGTCGATCGAGGTCTTGCGCAGCCATTTGCCGATTGGCGTGACGCGCGGGTCGTTTTTCTGCGCCTGCACGATCGTCGGGCCGTCCTCGAGCACGCGCATGGTGCGGAACTTGAAGATCCTGAACGCGCGCCCGCCAAAGCCGTGGCGGGTCTGGCGGAAGAACACCGGGCCCTTCGAGGTCAGCTTGATCACGATCGCGGTCACCAGCATCACCGGTGCGAACACCAGCAGCGCACAGCTCGCGCCAACGAGGTCCAGCGCGCGCTTGAGCGCGCGTTCGCGATAAGAGAGCGGGGCGCGGCGCAGCTCGGCGGTGAAGGTGTTGCCGGTGCCTTCGAGCGGATAGCGCAGGAAGCGCGCCGTGTTGGCGTCCGGCACCAGATGCACCGGAAGCGGCAGGATCTTCAGCACGTCCAGAATGCTGTCGATCGCATGCTGCCGGCTCCAGTTGATCAGCAGAAAGACGTGCTCGATCCGGTTCTCGCGCGCGTAACTGATCAGCTCCTCGAAGCGCGGCGCCAGCGAAGACAGCAGCAGCGGCGAATCGAGCTCCTTGGGCCGGACCTCCATCACCCGCATCAGGCGGTAGCCGTGCTGGCCGAGATCGTCGACCGCGTTGGACGAGGTGGCAAGGCCGAACTCGGCGATCATGATCGCGCGGCCGTTGGCGAAGGCGCCGGTGCGCAAGGCGTGCGCGGTCCAGCGCGCGGCGGCGGTTTTCCAGGCGATGAGGACGGCGAGGCCGACCAGATAGAACGAGATCGTGGTGCCGCGGGAGAATTCGTCGCTGACCTTCATCGTGAAGGCGATCGCCAGCAGCGCGCCGAACAGAAAGGTCCACGTCGTCAGCGTCATCCGGAAGGTGCGCGGCAGGTTCGTGATGTTCTTGAGGCGATAGCCCTGCTGCACGATGGTCAGAAGGACGAAATTGATCGCGACGAGCAGGCTCGCCGCCGCATAGACGTCCGCCTTGCCGAGCGTGCCCGCGGTCGCGACGTGATAGCCGACCGCGCAGCCGATCCCGCTGACCACGATCAGCGCCGCATCGATCACGGCCATCGACCGCTCGACAACCACAGGGCGCAACCAGCTCGGCGCAAAGCCTGCAGCTGTAGATGCAACTGGCTCGACCACGCCAATTTCCCCCGCCGAATCAGCGACGGGCACCGGTCGCGTGGAAAGAATAGTCATCCTGCCAAACCCATTGACGCAATATTCATTGCCCGAACGCGCCGTGCTATCGGTCAAAATCGCTGTTAGAACAAGGCGAAGGAAAAATTAACCTTACCCCACAAGCTTGCATTGTAGCCCATCTCGCCTCGTGACTGATATGTTAAATTTCATAACCCGTTAGGAAGTTCTCGTTGCCTCGAACCCAGTCCCGGCGGCGACCTCGGCCGAGAGGGAAGCAGTACCTCGCCATCGGCCTTGCAGTCGTCGCGTTGGTAGGAACCGTACTCCTCGTTCTTCGCCCCGATAGAACGCCGATACGAGCTCCGATAGCTTCCACGGCCGCCGCAGTGAAGCTTCTCCTGGACGGGCCATATGGCGCGCGGTTTGCCGGCGAACTCGCGGCATCCAGACAGGGATACTTCTCCACCCGCATTGAGGTGTCGGCCCAGCCTGAAGACTCTGACTTCGTCCAAACCATTGCACGCCAACATGCCATCGGCGTGACGAGCGGCCAGAAGTTCTTGCTGGCGAGCTGGCGTGGCGTGCCCGTGACCGCCTTTGCTGCGAGCTTTCTCGACACTTCTGTCGCGATTTTCACGCTCGAAGCCTCGGGATTGCGGCGACCGGCTGATCTGGTCGGAAAGCGGATCGGATACCGCAGGGCGAGTGAGGGAGACGTCGTTTTCGATGCCATGATGGCGCAGCTCGGGCTTCCCCGGAGTCAGATCACCAAGGTCCCAGGCCGCGACAGCTTCGAGGCTCTGGGCGCCGGGGAAGTGGATGCGATCATCACCGCAATCGACGAGCAACCCGACGCCTCGAGTTCGGCTTTCGTGAAGCTGAATGTCATCAAGCCGCAAGACTACGGCATCCATGTCCCTGGCTTGGTCTACTTCGCGAGCAATGGTCTCGTCCATGAACAGCCATCCATGATTGCCGACATCCTTCATGGGCTCATTCGAGGATGGCAATTTACCTACGCGGACTATGCACGGAGCGTGCCCGTTCTCGCCGGCGCCGGCCCGACCAGGCTGAGCTCTGAGCGGCTGAAATTCGAGCTGCAGCAGCAGCGGCCGTTGGTGCTGCCGACGGGCGGTCGTATTGGCGACTACGACGAAAGCCGCTGGCGGACGCTCCGGGATATTCTCATTTTCGCCAAGCTCGGCGAGGAAGACGTGCCGCTGGCACAGACGGTCAACTACCAGTTCCTTCGGGATGTGTACCGCCGTTCACCCGACCTCGCCGCCCCGGGTGCCTGGAGCGAGGAAAAGTAGGACCAAGAAGCCACACCTGTGCGCCATATCGACCCAAGAGGCCTTTGGCCGCCGTGGCATCGGTTGCTTTTCTACCGATCGCCTTGGTAAAGTTCGGTTGACTATTTGGGCTAGTCGCGGACCGCGACGTCGGCCGGCTGGGGTCTGACGAGCACGGGGATCAAATCCGCAGGGGCGAGGAGCGTTTTGGATGTTTAAGACGTTGATGCGAGCAGGTCTTTTGGCCGCAACTGTTGCCCTCGGCGCGGCGAGCGGAGCAAGCGCCGCAATGCAGATGCCCGCACCGGCAGCCCTGCTCACGGGCGAGAGCCAGGTGACGCCCGTTACGTTCTGGGCGCAGCCGTACCCATACCGCTATGTGCCGGTGCGCCGTTGCCCCCTGGTGCGGGTCGAGACGCCCTATGGCTGGTACATGGACCGCGTTTGCGCGCCTGTCGGCCCTGTCCTCCGTCGGGCATACTAAGCTTGGGCTGAACAAGCGGCGGCCGCCGTTTCTTGCAAAGATTTAAAGGCAGCCGCACAGCTCATGCGGCTGCCTTGCTCGTTTTTGTTTCGCAGAGTGCTGCTCTTTTGTGCGCGCAGCGCAGGTTCACCATGAATATCTTTGTCGGGCCGGGATAGGCTTTCGCATGGTGAAGATTGTGTTACCAGATCGGCGGGGCTGCATCGGCAGCGTGATTGCTTAAGGCGGCGGTGGGCCGGATTTCCTGGGAGTGGTGATCCGGCCAATCGGTCGCTGGTAGAGGATACGATGACAGGGGTTTCAACCTACGATCTCACGGGCAAACGTGTCTTTGTCGCGGGTCACCGCGGCATGGTCGGATCAGCTGTCGTCCGAAGGCTTGCATCAGAGAATTGCACTGTGCTGACGGCCGACCGGCGTGAGCTGGACCTCACAAAGGAAGAGCCCACGCTGAAATGGCTGCAGGCCAATCGTCCCGACGTTGTGGTGCACGCCGCTGCAAAGGTCGGCGGTATCGCAGCCAACAATAGTTTCCCGGTCGACTTTCTCTGCGACAATCTTGCGGTGGAATTGAACGTCATCCGCGCGAGTCACACGGTTGGCGTGCAGCGCCTGTTGTTCCTCGGCTCGTCCTGCATCTATCCCAAGCACGCCAAGCAGCCGATCGCCGAAAGCGAATTGCTGACGGGGCCGCTCGAGCCGACCAACGAGTGGTATGCAATCGCCAAGATTGCCGGCCTCAAGATGTGCCAGGCGTATCGTCGGCAATATGGCGATGATTTCATCTCGGTGATGCCGACCAATCTCTACGGCCGCGGCGACAACTATCATCCGGACCATAGTCACGTCCCTGCAGCGCTGATCCGGCGCTTCCACGAAGCCAAGATCGCCAATGCGCCGAGCGTCTCCGTATGGGGCACCGGCACGCCGCTCCGCGAATTTCTCAACGTCGACGATTTGGCAGATGCCTGCGTCTTCCTTCTGAAGAATTATTCGAGCGACCTACCGATAAACGTCGGCAGTGGTGATGAGTTATCGATCGCAGACTTCGCGGCGGCCGTAGCGGAAGTCGTGGGCTATGGAGGCAAGCTCGCGTTCGATACCTCCAAGCCTGACGGCACGCCACGCAAGCTGCTCGATAGCTCGAGAATTCGAGGGCTTGGTTGGCGACCGAACGTCGCTTTGCAGGCCGGTCTCGCGGCCGCCTACGCAGATTTCTTGGAAGGCTACGGACGTCATCTGGAAGTCAGCGCAACGCGCTGAGTAGACTACTTAGAAGCTTTTTTATTCTGAACTTTGACTTGGGCGGGGCTTTATGCGTGTTCTCTTGGTGGGCATCAACTATGCCCCAGATCTGATCGGCGTTGCGAAATACAACGCCGAGCTCTGCGAAAGTTTGGCAGCCGACGGTCATGAAGTTCGAGTCATTACGGCGCCTCCCTACTATCCGGCCTGGAAGATCCCTCCCGCTTTCAAATCATCGTACTTCAGATCGAGAGATATTGACGGCGTTCGAGTAACACGTGTGCCGATTTATGTGCCCGGACATCCCTCGGGCGCTAAACGGCTGGTCCATCACGCTTCATTCGCACTCACGAGCGCGGCCCCGGTCCTCTTCGAGGCCCTATCCTGGCGACCCGACGTTATGATCGCCGTCGCGCCATCTCTGATGTCGGCTGCCTTCGTCTCGTTCGTCGCTCGTCGCGTCGGTGCCAAATCATGGCTTCATGTGCAGGACTTCGAGGTGGACGCGGCGTTCGATCTTGGTCTGCTGCGCAATCATTCACTGCGCAAGTGGATGTTGAGAACGGAAGCTGCAATCCTCAAATCCTTCGATCGCGTCTCAACTATTTCTGAGGCGATGCTGCTGCGCCTGGTAATCAAGGGGCTAGCGCCCAACAAAGCGCTTGAGGTCAGAAACTGGATTGATACCAGCGCGATCTGCCCCGGATCACGAATGACAAAATACCGCCGGCAGTTAAACCTTGGCGAGGGCGATATTGTTGCGCTGTACTCTGGAACGATGTCGAACAAGCAGGGGCTCGATCTCGTAATCGAGGCTGCGGTCAGCTTGCAGCAAAGCCATCCAAATGTTCACTTTATTCTTACCGGCGAGGGGCCGCACAAAACGAGGCTCGAGCAGATGGGCGCCGGACATTCCAACGTCCATTTTTTCGGACTCCAGCCCAACGAGAGCTTTAACGAATTGATGGCGACGGCCGATTTTCATCTCATTCCGCAGAAGGCCGAGGCGGCCGATCTGGTGTTGCCCTCGAAACTTGGTGCGATCTTCGCGTCCGCGCGGCCGGTCATAGCGATGGCCGAAGAAGGTACGGGGCTGTCGGTGGAAGTGACCGGCGCCGGTCTCGTGATTCCGCCGGGAGATTTGTCAGCTCTGGAAGTTGCGATCTGCCAGCTCAGTGAGTCGCCCGCACTCCGCCGGCGTTACGGCGATGAAGGACGAAAGCGCGCCCTCGAGCGATGGGATCGGTGGACCATAGTCCGGCGGTGGGCGGAAGTCATGGCAGGCGAGTCCAACTCAACTGGGAAAGAGGAAAGCGGTTCGGCAGGCGCTAACGACAACGTTGCATTGCCGGTGGAGGATGCGGTTCGTGTGCCCTGAGGTGCCTGGCCTCAACGCTGCGATAGGATTGTCGACAGAGACTAGCCGGAAGTAAGTGCCGCGATGAGCGCTCACGCCCGAGTCTCGCTCGCTGCGATGCTTGACCCGACGGGATCTTCCTCAGAGGGCGGCTATTAGTTCTGCGGCGAGACGATCCATAAGCACTAGTGTGAAATTAACCGTGAGATGGTTTGCGTCTCTATAGACAACGACGCCGTCGCGAATGGCCGGACATACCAAGCCTGTGCAAATCGACGATGTTAGGTCGATCATGCGCGCGTTGTTGATGGACGAGACGGCACGTTGCTCTGCTTCGAACACTTCGTTGCTTGTAGTGAACGAAAGACTGCGACTGCAGGTGCTAAATGGTAAGCGCCGCCATTCCGCCCGAGCCCTCCTGTGGACACGCAGCCTGTTCCTGCTTCGTGCCCTTCCTACATACTAGCGCTATCCATGCCGAGAGCCTCGTCAGCAACACCTCCTCCAGGAGCTCGGCGCCGCTTGGCTGACCTTAACATGAGCAAGACGCCCAGTGTTCGAGGATGAGGTTTTCAACTTCAATCGCCATCAGTACGCACAAGAAACTCTACGGGATAACATCATTGTGGGGCCGAGCTTCTGTGAATGGGGCTCGACGTCCAGAGCTGCTTTGCGATGGGCAGCGGTGAGACTTGCATGTTTGACCACCATGCCTTCTCGTTGCCTTTTCGGTGCAGCTGTTGATGATGTGCCCTGCACAAAGGAACGGTAAATTCGTCACTCACTTTGCGTCCCAAGGATCTAGGCTGAGCGAACTTGACGTGATGTGGATCGCAAGGCGTCTGCTTGCAGATCAGACACGGTTGTGTTCTGACGAACTGTAAATGTGCCTTGCTTCGCTTCCGCGCTGGCTCCTTGGGAAAGGCCAGCTGACCCTGCAAGTCGGCGCGGGAATTGTCTCCAGAATGATTCGCTTCACCCGAGGAGAAATCCTCCTGAGTTTGTCCACGACCCGCTGGGGCGAGTTGGTCTTCCGCAACTTTAGTACCGAATGATTCCAGCTTCGTGAGTTTCTGTTGATAAGCATCTTCGACGCTGCGGGCATCGGCCTGAGCGAGGGAGTTCTTAATAGGTAGGGTTCTCTTTGCCCAAACCAGAAGATCGTCGCTTGTTTCCAAAGGAGCGATTTCACCGAGCAGTTGGTCGCGCAGCTCGGAGGATTTATTCTGGTTTAGGATTGCTGGACGCTCCCCATTGATCTTGGGAGACTTGCTCTTGGGGCTTGGGGCCATGCTCGGCTCAGGCGGCGGCGTGGGCGGCGCGGCCGAACTCTCAGGAGCATCGAGATCATCCTCACCGGCAATGCCAACTAGTGCAAAGAGCGCATACCTGCGCGCGTATGTGAGTGCCGCTCCCATTCGATGGGGAGCCTCCAGGTCTTTGCTGGCACACACCGGAAGGTCCGACGAAATCCACTCCCCCGACGAGTGGGCAAGAAGCGTGGTGAGGTAGATATGGCCGGTCGCCGGCTCGGTTCGCGTCGTCTGAATTGTTGCAATTTCTTGCTGGCTCAACGTCTTCCGCACGACGTCAAGCCCGCTTGCGAGCGAGGCGTAGCGGAAGGTTCGGCTTCCTTCTCTCGGGAACGGCGAGTAGATGGTGGCAGTGAGTGTCTTCTCAGGATTCGTCAGCTCGCCCTGTGCTTTGGCTAAAGCCGCGGCGATGGCGCCAATGCGCTCACTGGACCGGTGCATGAGCGACCTCCATCGAGAACACCTCGAAGCTGATTGCGCCTGTTTTGGAGCGTTTGGCCTTGATGCCGTGACCAGTCGCTTCCTTCGCGTCCTCAGGCACCAGCTTCTTCAGTTCGGCCTTGGCAAGTTCATGATCGCTATGGGCTTCCCGAGTGCGAAGATAAATTGCAGCCAGCTCTGCCCAAGAATTGGATGCTGCCATGTCGACGACCTTGACCGCCTCAAGCCGCGGCCGGGGCGTCTCGATGTTGAACAGCACGGGCGGCTTGCCGGTCTGCACGCAACGCCAGAACTTCTTTTCCGCAGTGAGGAGGAGGTGCTGGTACAACGGGTCGGCATGAACAGTGATCTCGACCCACTTGCCGCCTCCGGTAATGATCGAAAGCACTGCTGAACGTGCCGCCACGACCCACATGTTGTGCTGGAGCTGTGCCATGTGTTTCTCGGCTGCCGCTTCTTCGGAGAAATTCCAGGGCAGCATGAACTTGGCCTCATACACCGCACCGGTTTGCTGCACCCTTCCGTCCAAAGTAGCCCCCATCCATTTGTGGATCGGGTGTCTGACCTTTCTCTGCACGTCTTCAACGGTGTGGCCGCTCGCGCGCTCATACCAAGTGCGGTTGAGGTCTTCGGTGATGCTGCCGAGCTGGACGATCAAGTCGTTGCTGAAATCCTGTGGCAGCGCTTCGCCCCGCTTCTCCCGCCAAAGCCGGAGCAGCTTGTCCTGATCGCCGCCCATGATGATCCGCGCGTCGGATCCCCCGATGTAGTCTGAACGTGAAGTCCAAGTCGCATTGGTCGGCTTCATTAATCTGCTCCATCGAAAAACGACAGATCTGATTATAATGTACATTTTAGACGAATCAATCGTTTTTCGACATATTGCTTTGAGGAGCTTCGAATGATTTCTCCCATGCAATGTCGAGCCGCGCGCGGTCTCTTGGATTGGAGCCAGCAAATGCTGGCTGATCGCGCAAAGGTTGGGATTGTTACCATTCGCCAACTTGAGGCGGGTACTCACGAACCTCGGCGGGCGACGTTACAGGTCGTGCGCTCGGCTTTCGAAGAGGCGGGCGTTGAGTTCATTGATGAGAATGGTGGCGGCGCCGGCGTCCGCCTGCGGAAACCAGCACGCTAGTCGGCCCGCAGCTTAAGGCGCGTGGCGCGGCCCTAGATTGCTACTGTCGGGAAAGCTTTCTTCCGCCACGCAGCGGTCGCGGCGGTGGCTCGTTCCGAGCCGGCGTAGCGAACAGCTCAATAATCGGGCCGTCGCTATTGCAACACCAACGTGGTGATGACTGCGGGTGCCGTTACCCGCGTCAACTACACGGGTCCGACCGGCAGCCTGCTCACAGGTGCGGAGCAGCGCGCCTTCGCTGTCGAGAACTGCACCAGGTAAAGCAGGGCGAGTTGCAATGACACCGAAAGCCTGTCTGCGGCCGCTGTGGGGCTCAATTGAGCGATCCGCCAGAAGTCCGGTTCGCGTGGGCCCTCTACCACTACCGCAAACCCGCTGCAGCGGTAGGAGTACTTGCCTTTTTGGCGCTCGCGGCTTGGCAGCCCTGGCACGCCTTTGGCGAACCGCAAAACTTGCTTGAGTGCCAGGAGAAGGCGGCTCGAACCGCGCGCTCGAATGCCGCAATGCATATCTTGTTGACAGCATGTTCATCACGGTTTCGATGAGATTGCGCGAACTACCTCGAAGCGCCCGAATATTTAGCTTGGTACGTCAGGCTTTGAGCTTCAACATCTATGCGATGGGCGAGTGCCCTCGGGTTCACGCGAGTTGGTCCGAAGGTGCGTCGGAATCTTTCAATCCGGCTCACGTAACCTTCCTTGCATTTTCCAAGGCATAGGAACGCATAGCTAGCGTCGAAGTATTTTGGTCGCGAGAAACTTGAAAAGCGGGGGCTTTGTGCCCTGAGGCCAGGGCAGGGCCGTATAGTCGAGGCCGACCGCGTCCACCAAGCTCCGCATGCCCTCGGACCAGCCGAGCAATTCGATCATTGAGCGGCAATCGAGCCGCTTGTCCTGAGCCCATCCCTCGAGGAGATCGGCTAGTCCGGATAATTCAAACCCCGACAAAGCGACGAGATGGTGGACAGAAGGCGTGGCATAATAGCGCCGCACCGCTTCGGCCTCATGAGAAGCGATAGGCCGTTCGAAGGGTCTTCTGTGTACGACGAAGTCACGGATGTCGTATTCCAACCGACATTCACATCTGCGCTTTGCAGCTGTCATTGCCTTGCCGCTTAGCTCAAGGATGTGAGACATCTTCAAATGAAGACGGCTTTGCATGTTTAAATCGCTGCCTCTGTAGGCCGCCACGAGAGTGGTGAACTGCTTTGCATAGAGCAGTAGCAAACGTTCAGAACCAAAATATCTGTTCTTCATTCATTCAGCCGAATCGCAATGGGCAGAGCTGGCGCAACGTGTTGGACCAAAGAAATGGGGACCCATTTATCGGTCCGCTAGAGCTATCGTTGGAAGTAGTTTTCGGAAACCAATTACCGTCTCCGCGGCGTCGCCCGTGAGCAGATGCGAGAGCTAACCCGCATTTCTCACAGTATTGAGGCGCATCGGGGCGCGAATCAACGAAAGTTCTTTTGCGAGAAGGACTTTGCGATGATTCAAGGAATGCCCCGATGCCGACAGAGTGTAGCGCAGAACGTTTTGATTTTGGAGTGGTGGAAGGCCGGGCTGTGGAAGCGGCCTTTGATGCTGGGCTGGTGACGTCGGATGCTGGAGCGCTGCTTCTGGGCGCCACCGATCGAGCGATCGATCTGGTGGGGCGCTTTGCAGCTTGCTTTCGCGATCATCGCCGCGCGGACCTGATCGAGCATGCGGTCGAGACGTTGATCGGACAGCGGGTCTTTGGCATTGCGCTCGGCTACGAAGATCTCAACGACCATGATGAACTGCGGCACGATCCGCTGATGGCGGTGCTGGCGGGCAAGCTTGCGGCCCGGCGGCAGGACTGCGCACCGGTGGCCGGCAAGTCGACGCTGAACCGGCTGGAGCTGAGCCGCAGCGAGCCTTCGCGCTATCACAAGATTGCCTATGACGCGGCGGCGATCGAGGCGCTGCCGGTGATGCTGTTCCTGGAGGCCCACGAGCGACCGCCGGCGCAGATCATCCTCGATCTTGACGCCACCGACGACCCGCTACACGGCCATCAGGAGGGACGCTTCTTCCACGGCTACTACGACTGCTACTGCTATCTGCCGCTGTACGTGTTCTGTGGCCGGCATCTGTTGGCAGCCAAGCTGCGACCCTCCGATATCGACGCCAGCGCGGGCAGCGTCGCGGAGGTCGAGCGGATTGTCCGGCAGATCCGCGCCCGCTGGCCGTTCGTGCGCATCCTGCTGCGGGCGGACTCAGGCTTTGCGCGCGAGGCGCTGATGGCGTGGTGCGAGCAGAACCGCGTGGACTACCTGTTCGGGCTCGCCCGCAACACGCGCCTGGTCGCCATGATCGAAGAGGAGCTTGCCACGGCTCGCGCTGCGGCCGAGAAGACCGACCGACCGGCGCGCCGCTTCAAGGACTTCCAATGGAGCACGCTCGGCACCTGGAGCCGAAGGCGCCGCGTCGTCGCCAAGGCGGAGTGGACAAAAGGCGAAGCCAATCCGCGCTTCGTCGTG
The DNA here is from genome assembly GCF_023073535.1 of Bradyrhizobium sp. 179. Classification (NCBI taxonomy): domain Bacteria; kingdom Pseudomonadati; phylum Pseudomonadota; class Alphaproteobacteria; order Hyphomicrobiales; family Nitrobacteraceae; genus Bradyrhizobium; species Bradyrhizobium sp. 179. Next base: position 192,195 of record NZ_JADPJR010000136.1, read on the forward strand.
ACCTCGCTCAAGCGGGCCGAGGCGGGCGCGCGACAGCTCTACGAAGACATTTACTGCGCCCGCGGCGACATGGAAAACCGCATCAAGGAGTGCCAGCTCGACCTCTATGCCGACCGGACGTCGGCGGCGACCATGCGCGCCAACCAACTGCGGCTGTGGTTCGCCGCAATGGCCTATGTGCTGATCTGTGCTCTGCGGCGCATCGGCCTTGCCGAAACCACTTTTGCCGACGCCACCTGTGGCACCATCCGCCTCAAGCTCCTCAAGATCGGCGCACTGGTGCGCATCAGCGTCCGCCGCATCAAAATCGCCATGGCTTCGGCCTGCCCAGCCGCCCAGGAATGGGGACACGTGGCCCGCCGCCTGGCCGAAACCGCCAAGGCCCGCGCCGCACCCACCTGACACGCGAAGCTGCGACGCGCTCAATCGGCGGCATCACCAACAGGTCCAAAGGAGACACTCAAAGCCAAATCGCCACCCGCGCCTCCAGCGCAACGGCTCCTCATCACCTTCGCTAGACCTTCTATCCTCTGTCGCACAGCTATCGGCCGTGTGAGAAATGCGGGCTAACGTCGCGGCGTTCGTCCGCGTATACGGTCGAAGCCCTGCTTGATCGCTGCGAAGCGCTTGTCGATGAAGTATCGGTGAAGATGTAGGGCCGGTCGTTTTCGATGGCCTCGCGAGCCAGTTCGCCCACATAGAGCGGATCAATGCCGTTAATGATCCGTTCCTGCAGTGCCTTGATTGACCCGGCGCGGGGCCTTCTGTCGGCGGAGGGCTGTCGACAGCCCCAGCAAATCGCTGCGGCACGTTAGAAACGGGGCTGGACCACTTATTGTCGAACTTAGCGAATGGCTGGTGTAGGCGTTCCGGAGGCGCAGACAGCCTGAACGCCACCGTCATTCGATGACGACCGGCCGCTCGGCATGGAGTGGTCGGTCCGCATCTGTCCGAGAATGTGCTTGCCCCGCCGGATTTCAGTGAGGGATAGGCATAAGCGGCGAGCTCTGCTGGATTAAAGCTATTTCGGCTCGGCCAGCTCGCTGGCGAGCGGCTGCAACGCCTTCGTCATATCGTCGAGGCGCTTCTGCCATTCGGCCCCGGGCATGAAAGCGAGGACAGGTGCGTCACCGGGAGAGCTCTTGACGTATTCGGAATCGCTGAGGCTTTCGGCGATCGCGGCTTCCAGTATCTTGGCGAGATCGTGGGGCGCGCCCTTTGGCAGCGCAAACCCTCGCTCCGCGGTCATGATGACGGGAACGCCGGCTTCATCGGCGGTCGGAACACCCGGCAATGATGGGGAACGAGCCTTCGACAGGATTGCAATGGCCCGGAGTTCTCCCTTGTTGGTGCCGTGGAGCTCAGGCACTTCGCTCAGGCTGACCATGCCGACGTCCAGATGGCCGCCGAGGACGTCGGTCCTCTGCGCCGCTGTCCCGCGATAGGAAATCTCGTTCGGCTCGACGCCGGCGGCCTTTGAAAGCATGCGGATGGCCAAATGGCCGTTCGTGCCAGCGCCGTTATGGCCGAATGTGACCGAACCGGGCTTCTTGCGTAATGCGCCGAGCACACTTTCCAGCGTCGTGAACGGGCTGTCGTTGCGAACGACGATCACGCTGGGATCGTCGACCACGCGCGCGACCAGACGGATCTCGTCCATGGTGTATTGGGTCTTCCGCGTCATCGGCAGGAAGTTGTAGCCGGGCACGTTGACCACGCCCATCGAGTAGGCATCGGGGGCCGCGCGTGCGATCGCGGTGAACGCGATCTCGCCGCCGGCGCCGGGCTTGTTGAGGACGACAAATCTCGCGTTTCCGAGCCTCTTCTCGACGAAAGGAAGAAGCTTGCGGGCCATGACGTCGGTCCCGCCACCCGCGGCGAAGCCAACCACGACCTCGATCGGTTTGTCGTCGGGCCATGCGGCCATCGCCGATCCCGAAGCGGTCAGGCCAAGCATCAGTATGACTGTTCGAACCTTCCTCAACATGAAGGCTGCCCTTTCATTCTTCGTAATAAACAATTATCCGGCTGTTCTGTCGTGACCTGCCTGGCCCCGAGCCCTTGCCAACCTCTTCCAGCACTATCGATGCGATGCCATGACTCGTCCAGCAACGGGAACGCGCGCGACCAGGATGCAGCCGCTCTCGGATTCCGTGATGTAGAGGCTCTTGTTGTCGGCGCCGCCATAGGCCACGTTGGTGGTGGCTAGGCCCTGGCAGGAGCGGATCCGATAGAGTGGCTCGCCGAGGCGGCTGAAGATCCAGACCGTGCCAAGGCCGGCGTGAGCGATGGCAAGGTTGTCCTGCTCGTCCATCGCGAGGCCGTCGGGGCCGCCGAGGCTCCCGGACAGTTGGATGAAGATCCCGACCTTCGATGCGGTGCCATCAGGCATCAGCGGTATTCGCCAGATCGCATTGCCCCGCGTGGCGGCAACGTAAAGGATATGTTCGCTGCCGTTGAGCACGAGGCCGTTCGGACTGGGGACGTTGTTGACGATCTGGTCGAGCGTTCCGTCCACGCGTAGGCGATAGACGCGGCCAGTTGGGTCGTGCATGCCGGTCTGGCCCTGGTCGGTGAAGTAGATGTTGCCGTTACCGGCGAAGACCAGGTCGTTGACGCCCTTGAAACGCTCCGACCAGCGTCGCTCCAGCATAGAGGTGACCTTGCCGCTGGCCGGGTCGAGCGTCATGAGGCCATGACGATAGTCCGTGATCACGATCCGCCCGTTGCACGCGATCTTCAATCCGTTCGGCTCGCCGTCGTATTCGGCGACCAGCGTGAACTCCCCCGCCGGCGAGATCCGGAAGATCCGCCCATAGGGAATATCGACGATATAGAGATTGCCGTCGCGGTCGAACGACGGACCCTCGATGAAGGAGTCCGCGGTCAGGCCGCGGCGGTTGACCAGCGACCAGGCATTGTCGGGGTCCTTGCGGCGGAATTTGTCCGGCAGGCGGGCGAAGACCTCGGTCTTGATCTCTTGGGGTGGTGCGTACATTAGGGCATCTCGCTTAAGGCACGGCAGTGACTTGTGAAGGCAGCCACATTGCGATTTCGGGGAACATGACGAGCAGGCCGAGCAGCACGAACATGATCAGGTGAAACGGGATCGTGCCCGCGACGACGTCGCTCAGCTTGCCGGTCCAGATGCTCTGGATCACGAACAGATTGATGCCGATCGGCGGGGAGATCTGGCCCATCTCGATGAAGAGGACCAAGATCACGCCGAACCAGATCGCATCGATGCCGTACTGAACGAGAACGGGATAGAGCAGCGGCACCGTCACCACGATCATGCCGAGGCTTTCGACCAGGCAGCCCAGCACCGTGTAGAGAACGAACAGGGCGAAGAAGAAATCCAGCTTCGAAAGCTTAAGATTGACCAGGAATTGGGTGATCTGCTCACCGACGCCGGCGTAACTGATCGCGTAGGAGAACAGGAAGGCGGCATAGACGATGAACAGGATGTTGCCGCACACGCGCACGGTGGTCTGCAAGGCGCGCCGGAGGATCGCGACGCTGAACTCGCCCCAGAACACCGCAATGATCATCGCCAGCACGCAGCCGACCGCCGCTGCCTCGGTCGGCGTGACCAGCCCCGAATAGATGCTGCCGATGGTCCCGCCGATCAGCGCCATGAAGGGGATGACGTCGAGCAGAGCTGCGAGGAATTCGCGAACCGACCGGGCGCCGACTTCGATTGGAGCGGTCCCGGCCTTGAACCAGGCATGCACCGCGATATAGGCCATGAACATCGCCGTCAGTAGCAGGCCGGGCATCACGCCGGCCATGAACAGTTTTGCGACGGAAGTCTCGGTGAAGGTGCCGTAGACGATCATCGCGATACTCGGCGGGATCAGGATGCCCAGCGTGCCTCCCGCCGCCAGCGAACCCGCGGACATCCGCGGACTGTATTTGCGCTTCTGCAATTCGGGGAGCGCGACACGCCCGATCGAGGCGGCGGTGACCACGCTCGAGCCGCTGATGGCGGCGAAGATCGCGCAACCGGCGATGTTGGTTTGCAGCAGGCCGCCGGGGATCCAGGACACCAGCTTGGACAGGCCATGATAAACCCGCAAGCTAAGGCGGCTCTCCTGAAGGATTTCTGCCATCAGGATGAACAGGGGAATGGCACTCAGCGTGAAGCTGTTCATGCTGCCCCAGCTGACGAGGCCGATGCCCTTCAAGCCGGGGAGGCCTGCGTGCAGGAGCAAATAGAGGACGGATGGCACCGTGATCGCAAACGGGATCGTCATGCCTGCGCAAAGCAGGCCGATGAAGATCGCCAGCACAAAAATCAGTTCGACGCCCGCGGTCATGGCTGCGCACTCCTGCGAAGGCAGTGAACCCTGGCCAGGATGGTCCGGACGAGGGCGAGGCAGAGCAGGAACATGCCGATCGCCATGGTGGTTTGTGGCATCCACAGCGGCGTCTGGAGCGGCGTGGGCGCCACGTCCTCCGAGCGCCACGAGTTCATGACCAGGCGCGCGAGCTGCCAGGTGATAAATGCGGAGGCGACCAGCGACATCAGGTCGAACAGGATCTGCGAAATAAGCCGGGCGGATTGTCCGAGGCGGGCCTGGACCAGTTCGACCCGGTGAAACGCGCCATGGGCTTCGGCGACTGACATGCTCAGGAAGGTCGTCGCCACCAGCAGATAACCGCCGATCTCGTCGGTGATCTGAAGCGACGTCGCGAACACATTGCGCGCAATCGCCTCGGCCCCGATCAGGACGATCATGCCGATCAGCAAGAGCGCGCAGACGGCTTCCGAGGCGTTCTCCACCGGGCCGGGGCCCGATGAGACGTTGTCGATGAGGTGGATGGCGCCGTCAGGCGCCACCTCCTTGATCTCGATGCTGCTGGCCATGTCCGATCACCGGCCGAGCGCCGCACGAACCTGCTTGAGCGCCGCCGCAGCATCCGGCCCCTTCGCCTTTGCCCATTCGTCCCAATAGGTCGAGATTACCTTCGTACCGACGTCGAGATCGCCGGGCTGTTGCTCGGTCACCGTCATGCCGCCTTCGGCGAACTTCTTGCTGAGACTGTCTTCCTCATCCGCCATGGCCTTGGTGATCAGCGGCATGTTGTCGGTAACGGCCTTGCGGACCTTGGCCTGGATCTCCGGCGACAGCTTGTTAAAGCGGTCCTTGTTCACGATGACGACGGAGTTGAAATAGTTGATGCCTAGCCGGTAGTTGAACTTCAGCAGGTCCTTCCAGGTATTTCCGCCGCCGGTGTTCGCCGTGAGCACGCCGTCGACGATGCTGCGGTCGAGTGCGGAGGGAACTTCCGGGGCGCCGAGCGTGACCGGCACGCCGCCGAGCCGCTTGATGAATTCGCTCTGCTCGGGCGACGTCACGCGGATCTTCTGGCCCTTGATGTCGGCCAGCGCGGTCAGCTTCTTGCTCGAGAATGAGACTTGGTAAGGGTATAGGTACTGTCCGAGCACCAGCACGCCCTTCTTCTCGAAAGCTTTCTCCAGGTACGGCGCCATAATGTCCGCTGCCTTCTTGTATTCATCGAGAGAGCGGATCAGCATCGGCAGCCGCAGGACACCGCCGATCGGCACGTTGCCGAGGAAATACCCGTCGTCGCCCATCTGCACGACGTCGTCGCTGACGGCCTGGGTGATGGTGGTGGTGTTGATGGGGAGCGATCCTCCGAGGTGCAGCCGGACCGACAGCTCGCCGCGGGTGTCCTTTTCAATCTGCTCGGCGACGGCATTCATGCCCTTGGCCGCTGCCACAGTTGCTACGGGATTGTAGATGTAAAGATCCCATTTCTCGGCGGCTGCGGCTGGCGCCGCGAAGCCGGCCAATGCAATAGCCCCTGCGATCACGCCCGCAAGTTGGCGACGGCTCGTCGATATCATTGTTTTCTCCCAAGTCTTTTTTTGGTTGGGCGAAACTATGTTTGATCGCCTTCCCGCCAGCAAGAGAGCGAAGGGGCGTAATCAATCGCATATGTGATAATTGGCGCGACCGGGCCGAACCGTATTGATCCGATTGCAATCACGTAGAAGTTGGACGTCCCGCCCGGCACGCGCCAGTCGGCGCGGCAAGTTGAACAAGAGAGCTTCCGGATGGACACGACCCCTGCAGACGGCCCGTTAGGCGGAATTCGCGTCATCGACCTGACCAACGTGATCATGGGACCGTTTGCGACCCACATCATGGCCGATCTCGGGGCCGACGTGATCAAGATCGAGAGCGAGGAAGGTGATTCTTTCCGGACTTACCGGCCCAATCGCCATGAAGGCATGGCCGGCGGCTTTCTCCATCTCAACCGCAACAAGCGCAGCGTCATGCTCGATCTGAAGCAGCCGTCGGGGATGGATGCCCTGCGCAACCTGATCGCGACGGCCGACGTGTTCGTCCACTCGCTGCGGCCCAGGGCCATCGACAAGTTAGGGTCGGCTATCAGGTAGTTCGCGCCATCAAGCCTGAGATCATTTATTGCGGCGCTTACGGGTTTAGCGAGAAGGGGCCTTACCGCGACAAGGCCGCCTATGACGATATCATCCAGGCCGGCTCCGGGCTCGCTGCATTGCATATGGCCGCGCGCGGCGAGCCGGCCTTCATGCCGACGGTGCTGTGCGACAAGCTGTCCGGGCAGGCGATCGCCTATTCGGTGATGGCAGCCCTGTTCCAGCGTGAGCGCGGCGGCGGAGGTCAGGCGATCGAGGTGCCGATGTTCGAAACCACGGCGGAATTCGCCTATATCGAGCATCTGCTTGGCTTCGCCTTTGAGCCGTCCCTCGGCAATCCCGGCTATAGCCGAGTCGTCAGTCCGCGCCGGAAGCCGTTTCGCACGCGCGACGGATACATGTGCATCCTGCCCTATTCGGATCGCAACTGGCGCGACTTCTTCGACTTCGTCGGCCGTCCCCAACTGAAGTCCGACACCCGCTTCTTTCCGCTGGTCGAGCGGGCAGCCCATCTCGAGACGCTCTACGAAATTATCGAGCAGGAAGCCGCCAGGCATTCCACGGCCGCTTGGGTGTCGTTCTGCGACGAGGTCAGCATTCCCTGCATGCCCGTGCTCGGCCTCGCCGATCTGCCCGACGACGAGCACATGAAGGCGGTCGGCATGTTCAGCCGGGCCGAGCACCCGTCCGAAGGAGCGTACAAATCAATCCGGGCGCCGGTGTCCTTCAGCTCGGCGCCGTTCCGGCTCCGCCGCCATGCGCCGCGGCTAGGTGAGCATACGGCCGAGATCCTCGCGGAAATCGGCGTGGACGCCGCGGAGATGGCTTCCATCAGCGGCAGTCGCAAGTGAGGCGCAGTTGACGACTGATATTCCGCCAAACAACGACTTTTGATGAATGGAGGCTAGAATGCGCGCATTCCGGTTCGAATTCCTCAAATTGCCGCCCGAGGCCGACGAGATGAGGCGCAAGGCCCGCGCCTTCCTGCAGGAGGAGCGTGACAACGGCTGTTACGCGGCCCACCGGACATCCTGGTCGACATTCGATCCGGAGTTCAGCAAGCGCGCCGCCAAGGCGGGCTTTATCGGCATGACCTGGCCGAAGCAATATGGCGGCGGCGAGTACTCCAACCTGCAGCGCTTCGTCGTGACCGAGGAAATGCTCGCGGCCGGTGCGCCGGGGGGCGCGCACTGGATCGCGGATCGGCAGTCCGGGCCGCAGATCCTCAAGCACGGCAGCGAGCGGGCGCGGGAGCTGATCCTGCCGAAGATCGCGATGGGCGAATGCTATTTCGGCATCGGCATGAGCGAGCCTGATTCCGGCTCCGACCTTGCGGCGGCCCGCACCAAGGCGGACAGGGTCGATGGCGGCTGGGTCATCAACGGCACCAAGATCTGGACCTCGAACGCGCATCGCGTTCATTACCTGATCGTGCTGGCCCGCACCGAGCCGCCGAGCGAGAACCGTCACGCCGGCCTGTCCCAGTTCATCGTGGATACGGGCTCGGAAGGTATCGAGATCAGGCCGATCATGAACCTGTCTGGCGGGCACGAATTCAACGAGGTGTTCTTCAAGAACTGCTTCGTTCCCGACGACATGATGATCGGAAAGCCCGGTGAAGGCTGGACGCGGGTGACGGGCGAACTGGCGTTCGAGCGCGCCGGCCCGGATCGTTTCATGTCTGACATCCGGCTCCTGGTCGAACTGGTCGACAAGATCGGGCGCGAGCCGAATGAGCGGCAGGCGGTCGAGATTGGCCGGCTGGCGTCTCACTTCGCCACGCTGCGCAGGATGTCGTCGTCGATCGCCGGGCTTCTGGAGCGCGGCGAGAGCCCGGTCACGGAAGCCGCCCTCGTCAAGGACGTCGGAACGGCATTCGAAAGGGAGGTTCCGGAAATGGTGCGGAAGCTGTTGCCGATCGAGGCGAGTCTTGATGACGACGACGAGTATTCGCAGGCGATGGCGCATGTGCTGCTGCACGCGCCCTCGTTCACCATTCGCGGCGGCACGCCGGAAATTCTGCGCGGGATGATTGCCCGCGGTCTTGGCCTGCGCTGACGGGGAGGACGCCATGGAAGACATGTCCGCTATTGTGCTCGAACAGGCCGATCGCTTGTTTGCGCAACACATTGACAAGAAGGTTCTGTCCGCGGCCGACGCAGGGCAGTGGCCCGATGCGCTCTGGAGTGCGGTGGAAGACGCCGGATTGCCGCTGGCGCTAGTGCCCGAAATGAACGGCGGGGCGGGGCTGGCCCCGGACGTTGCGGCAAACCTGATCCGCAGGTGTGCATTTCATTCCGTTCCGCTGCCGCTGGCGGAGACCATGATCGCCAACGCGCTCTGGGCCGACGCCGGCGGCGAGGTCATCGCGGGTGCTGTGACGCTTGCGCCGGTCAATCCCCAGGATCGCATCACCCTTACGTCGAATGCCACGGGCTCAACGCTGCAGGGCATCGCGCGACATGTTGCCTGGGGCAAGCAGGCGCCGTCTGTGCTGGTCCTTGCTCGCGACGCGAATGGCAAAGCCTTCCTGTGCCGCGTGCCGAGCGGCAAGACGCGCTCGAACAAGACGCGTCGGAACGTTGCCTATGAGCCGCGCGAAGACGTCGATTTCGGCGGCGTGCGATTGGCCGCGAGCGACATCTTGCCGGCGCCCGCCTGCCTCGGCGCCGATGGCCTAATGCCGTTTGGCGCCGCCATCCGTGTCCAGCAGATGATCGGCGGGATGGAGCGGTGCATGGAGTATGCGCTGTCCTACGCCAATGAGCGCGTGCAGTTTGGCCGCCCGATCGCGAAATTCCAGGCGATCCAGCACATGCTGGCGATTGCGGCAGGCCAGTTTGCCGCGGCGTCGGCGGCGGGTGATGCGCTCACGAAATCGCCGAGGCTGGGCGATGACACGCTCGCCGTTGCGATCGCAAAATCCCGGTGCGGCGAATCTGCCGGGCAGGTCGCCGCGCTCTGCCATCAGGTCCATGGCGCGATGGGATTTACCCAGGAGCATCCGCTGCACTACGCCACCCGTCGTCTCTGGTCGTGGCGCGACGAATGGGGCGCTGAGCCCTGGTGGCAGGAAAAAATCGGCCGGATGATCTGCCAGCAGGGCGGCGAAGGCTTCTGGTCGCTGCTCGTCGATCGGCCGGCAGTCGCCGGCGCCGCCTAGCTCGAGGAGGTTGGACGTAGACGGCGCTGCACGACGAGCGATTGCAAGTTGCGCATAAGCGTCTGACATCTCCGCTACATCTCAAACTTCAAACCGCGAGTATAATCTCCGCCAGCGATGTCGAGATTACTGCGGCTTGGGACAATCAAGAACAAACGACACGCCGTTAGCTCGCGGTCACGGTCTTGGCGGGAGGGAGAATTTGAAAATGCAGAGAAGACAACTCGTCCTTGACGCTTTCGCTCTATTCACAAGTTTCTGTGTCGCTTCGGCTGCAATCGCCGGCAACTACGACACGGGTGCGACGGACAGGACAATCAAGCTCGGCCAGACCATGCCCTATTCGGGGCCGGCCTCGGCCTATTCCGCGATTGGTCGCGCCGAGATCGCTTATTTCAAGATGCTCAACGACAAGGGCGGCATCAACGGACGCAAAGTCGAGCTTCTCAGCATGGACGATGCATATTCGCCGGCGAAGACGGTGGAGCAGGTGCGGCGTCTCGCCGAGAGCGATGAAGTTTTGGCGATGTTCTCGATGCTCGGAACTGGTCCGAACATCGCGGCGCAGAAGTATCTCAACGCCAAGAAGATACCGCAACTATTTCCGTCGAGCGGCGCCAGCCGCTGGAATGACCCGCGGCATTTCCCCTGGACCACCGGTTCGCAGCCGACCTACAGGACGGAGGGGCGGATCTACGCGAAATGGATTCTGGCGAACAAGCCGGACGCCAAAATCGCCGTCATCACGCCGAACGAGGATCCGGGGCGCGACTATCTTGCGGGCTTCAAGGAAGGGCTGGGCGAGCACGTCAATCAGATCGTCTCTGAAGCCGTCTACGAGACATCCGATCCGACCGTCGACTCGCAGATAGTTAAGTTCAAGGCCGCCGGCGCCGACGTTATCTTCAACGAGTGCACGCCGAAATTCGCGGCGCAAGCGATCAAGAAAATCGCGGAGCTCGGCTGGAAGCCGCAGATCATCCTTCCCGCCGTCTCCAATTCCGTGGGCTCCGTGTTGGTACCGGCCGGGCTCGAGAATTCCATCGGCATCGTCACCGGCGCCTTTCAGAAGGATCCCGGCGATCCGCGGTGGGAGAATGACGCTGGCATGAAGGCCTGGCGCGAGTGGATGAAGACGTATAATCCCGGAGCTGATCCTGCCGACATCTTCAACGTCACCGGCTACACCATGGCGCAGATCATGGAGTTGGTGCTACTACGTGCCGGCAACGATCTGACGCGCGCGAACCTGATGAAGCAGACGCAGTCGTTCAAGGATGTCGAGCTGCCGATGCTGCTGCCGGGCATCAAGCTCAATACCTCGGCCGAACAGGTCACGCCGATCCGCCAGTTGCAGATGGCGCGGTTCAACGGCAAATCTTGGGAGCTGTTCGGCGACGTGATCGGCGAATAGTCCAGACGCAATGACAAGCGGGCAGGTGCTCCAGCTTTTTCCGCTTGGCATTTATTGGTCGATTCCTCCAGCCCCAGTTGAAGAAATGCTGACAGGTCCCCTCAGCGGTATCCGCGTTCTCGATCTGACTAGCGTGCTGTTCGGTCCCTATGCCGCGCAGATGTTAGGCGGCTGGGGCGCCGATGTCATCAAGGTCGAGCCGCCCGCCGGCGATACCTGGCGCTACACGGGTGTATTTCGTAACCGCGGCATGAGCGGCCAATTCATGGCGGTCAACCGTAACAAGCGCAGCCTCGCGCTCGATCTGAAGAAGCCCGAGGGCAAGGCCGCGCTCGCGAAGCTGATCCCAACCGTCGACGCGCTCGTCACGAATGTGCGCCCGGCCGCGATGGCGCGTCTTGGCTTCGGTTACGAGGCCTGCGCGACACTCAATCCCCGGCTGATCTATGCTGCGGCCACCGGCTTCGGCCAAGACGGTCCGTGGGCGGCGCGACCCGCCTTCGACGAAATAATCCAAGCTGCGTCAGGGCTTGCGTCATCGATCGGATCGGACGAGGAGCCTGAATTTGTCCCGAGCCTGATCGGCGACAAGATCTGCGCGATGGCGATGGTCGGCGCGGTCTCCGCCGCTCTATTCCGGCGTGAGCGCAGCGGGCAGGGCCAGATGGTCGAAGTGCCAATGCTGGAAACCATCGCCAGCTTCAACAGCATCGAGATGCTAGGCGGCCACGCCTTCGATCCGCCAATCGGCCCGATCGGCTACAAGCGAATGAAGAATCGGCGCCCGGTGCGAACCAAGGATGGTTGGCTGACCATGCTGCCTTATTCCGGGGACAACTGGTGTGGGTTTTTTGAAGCCGTGGGCCGCCCTGAATTGAGCGATGAACTCGGCGTGCGCGATCCCGTGCTACGCTCCCAGAACATCGACAAAATCTATGACCGCATGAGTGAGATCGGCCTGACCCGCACCACCGCTGAGTGGGAGGAATTACTGCTCCGGCTAGACGTGCCGCACACCGCCTTCGCCCGGCTTACTGAGATCGGGGAGCAGCCGCATCTTGCCGCCGTTGGGCTGTTCGCAGACGTCGATCACCCAACCGAAGGACGCATCCGGCAGGCGCGCCCGGCGACGAAATTCTCGGAAAGCCCGGCCGGCATCCATCGCGTCGCGCCGCACCTCGGCGAGCATTCGCGCGAGGTGCTGCGCGAGGCCGGCCTGAGCGAGGCCGAAATCCAGGCCGCCATCGACAGCAAGGCCGTCACTGCCGCATAGCTCCATGCACATCGGCCAATTCGGCCTGAGAGTAGTTTCTCTTGACTTTGCTCCTGCTGATCTGGGGCGCTCGCTTTCGGAGCGCGGCTCGGCGCTCGCATCGGTGCTTGAAGGGCAACGCAGCCCAACGGACCGGGCTGGTCAACCCCGTCGTCCCTCGGAGACCATGCGTGTATTCTGAAACTCGATCATGCGCTTGCCGAAGACCGCGCGCTCCTTGACTTTCGTGGGTGAGGAAAGCTGCGAGCACGACTCATTCGCAGATTTATTGTGAAATCCGTCAATGAGTTCCGTTGAGCATGTTGAAGGTCTGCTCAAATCGCCCCTCTGCCTCCGCATCTCGCAGAACGCCCAGGCGCTTCACTTTGATCTCATGCGGAGTGGGCTGCTGGTGAAGAACTTCAATTGTCTCGTTGATGAAATCCACCAGCGGCATCGGGTGGGGGGTCTTCAGCATGGCCTGGCATCAAATCAGTGTTGCACCAAGGAAGGAATGATCTCCAGCACCTCGAACGAGGTGCCTTGGAGCTGGTGGCAGAAAAAAACCGGCCGGATGATCTGCGAGCAGGACGACGAAGGCTTGTGGCCGCTGCTCATTGACCGGGCGGCAACCGCCGGTGCCGTCTAGCTCGAGGAGGTTGGACAAAGATAGCGCTGCACGACATCGTTGAGCAGCGCGACGATCTGCGTCTGTCGCCGCGTGATATCCTGGAGCGGGCCTGACACAGCGACAGCAAGCGCGCGGTTCCAGCCATCGATGCCCTCGGGCAGCGGTACGGCAATCGATCCGGCGCCCGGGGTAACAAGGCCAGCCGAGAAGAAGAACCCGTCACGGCGCGTCCGCTCGACGTTTTCGAGCACCTGATTGATGTCGATGCGCGGTATGTCGAGCGCCGCTTCCGCGTTGGTGCGCGTGCACAGGCTGCGAATCTCCTTGTCGCTGCTGGCCGTCAGCAGCGAAAATCCGGTGGCTGACCAGACCACAAGGCGCCTGGACCCGGGCGGAACGTGAAAGCGCATGGTCGCTCGCGCCTGCAAGACGTGGATATATTGCGCAAAGATGCCGCTCCGCGCGGCGATGATGACGGTGTCCCCTGTTTTCTGGGAGAGCTCTTCGAGCATCCTCATCAGGCTGCCGTTTCTGACAGGGCCCTTGTCGAGCCAAGTCCCGAGCAGGGTGACGCGAGGCGAAGGCAGGAAACTGCGGCTTCCCGGCAGATAGTCCATGTAACCGAGCTCGACGAGGCAGTTGAGCAGGATCGAGGTTGACGATTGCGGAAATCCCAGCCGCTCGGCCACTTCGGCAACGCGCGCGTCCCGCTGGATCTCGTCGAAGAATTCCAGAATTCGCAGCACACGTCCCGCCGACTTGACCGATCCCGCCGCCGGCGGGCCGTAGCTCGTGGCTTCCGTGATCTGATCGTCTGCTGTTCCTGTCTTGCTTCTTCTGGCCATCGTCTGACTGTGCCGGCAATTCCGCAGACATCCGGTAACGCCGCGCCGAAATCCTTATTCCATGTCCATTTGGCGGCACGTTAGTCGGGTTGCGCTGGCAGGTCTAGTCGAGCCCATCGACAGGGCCGGTATCCAAGTTCGACGGAGCGGTCATGACTTTCACATCATGCTCCACTCACATAGAGGGCCCAGGTGAATCGTACGGTCTGAGTCGCATGTGAGTTTCCAGCTCTCGATACTGAAGATTCTCGACGGGCAGACCGACGGACGGGCCAGTCTCGAGGTCATCAAGCAGCACCTTGCTATGCTCCATACGAGTGGCCAGGAATGGACCGGACGTATGAAGCGCCTGGCCGAACGGGTGCCCGACCTTGATATATTCGGCCAGAAACTGGTGATGCGCGAGCCGGGCATGTGGAGCATCACCGCGGAAGGCCGCAGCTTTCTCGCGACCCTCGAGCAGCCAGCCGCGGCCGATCACAATATTGCCCATGCCCAGCCGAGCCCGGCCGCTCCGGCGCCCGGGGCAAGCGCTCGGGCCGGACCTCAGTTTCGTTGAAAGACGCCCGCGACCTCGCGTTCACTTGCCGGTGAAGCGCGGCGCCCGCTTTTCGACGAAATGAGCAACGCCCTCCTTAAAGTCTTCCGTTCCGCGGCAGATCACGACCTCCCTGTTCGCGAGCTGCGTGGCTTCGGCCAATGTCTGCCGGGGAGCGGCCGTCAGCTGCAGCTTGATAATGCGCATGGACCGGGGAGAGCAGAGATTGGCGAAGTCCGAAGCCATTCGTTGGACGGTTTCGCGGAAAGTGTCCGCCGGCAGCATTCTGACGAGGCCAAGCCGCTCGGCTTCCACAGCTTCAACCACGCGCCCCGAAAGAAGAAGATCCGCGGCATTCATCGGTCCGATGAGCTGGCGCAACATCCAGGCGCTGCCGTGCTCCGCGATCAAGCCGCGCCGGGCGAAGGACGTAGTCAGCTTTGCGCCTGCGGCCATGAAGCGGAGATCGCAATAGAGCGCGATGCAAAGACCGACGCCTGCGATTGCGCCATTGATGCCCGCAATGATCGGCTTGGGAACGGCCAGGAGATAGCTGTATCGCTGCGCCAGATCATCATCGCTCTCCAGGGGGACGACCGGTGCAGCGGCGGCTGCGCTTCCTGACGCTGCGTCGGAGAGGCGGCCCATGTCGGCGCCAGCGCAGAAGCCCCGGCCGGCGCCGGTGATCACGATCGCCCGGACCTCATCGTCCTCGGATGCGATCGCCATCAGGCGGCGCAGCTCGCTCTCCATGACCGGCGTCCAGGCGTTCATCTTGTCCGGTCGGTCGAACGTGATCGTCGCGACGCGATCGGACACTTCGAACTTCATCTGCTCGGCAGAAACCATGGGCGACCTCAGTTGGCGAGCCTTCTAGCAAACGCGAGGAACCCGCGAAATGCCTTTCGTCCACGGGAAAACTTTTCTATCTATGTGAAAAAGCGAGCGAGGAAGCCATGTCCAAAGAGGTCATCAAGACGGCCAAGCGGCTGTTCGAGATCCTGGAATATTTCGACGAAGTGCAGCGCCCCCTCAGTCTCAAGGAGGTCGCGTTGCGTTTCGGCTACCCCGTCTCAAGCGCCTCCGCTGTCCTCAAGAGCATGGTGGTGCTCGGCTATGTCGACTTCGACCGTTATTCGCGGACGTACATGCCGACCATGCGGATCGTTCAGCTCGGGCACTGGGTGCAGGGCGCGCTGTTCGGCGAAAGAGGCATTTCGGCGCTGGTCAATCACCTCAACAGGGAAACGGAAGAGACGGTCAGCATCGCGACCCAGAGCGATCTGTACATGCAATATATCCATGTCCAGCCTTCGCCGCGCACAATCCAGTTTTCGATCAGGCCCGGGACGATCCGGCCGCTCGCGCGTTCGGGTCTCGGATGGATGCTGCTGAGCGCGCGCTCTGATGAGACGATCGAGAAGCTCGTGCGCCGCATCAATTTCGAGGAGGAGGATCGGAAGAAGAAGGTCGATCTGAAGGAGCTGATGCAGAAGCTCCGCAAGATCCGCAAGGATGGCTACGTCATCTCCCTTCACACTGTGACGGCGGGGGCAGGCGTCATCGGTATGTTGTTGCCGGAGCGGCGCCACGGCCGCATCCTGGCGATCGGCGTCGGCGGGCCAGTCGATCGGCTCGTGTCCAAGCGAACGCAGATCCTGAGATCACTGCGCGAAGGCATCGACAAATTCGTCTCGCGGGAGGATGGCGCTCCCGCGCCAAAAGCCCGCAACTGACCGAGGCCATTTTCACATATCTGTAAATACGAGCGCATATCTGTAATGCTCTGGCTTTCAGCTGCGGCCCGGCACATTGTCCTACCCACTCCACGCCTTGAACGCGCGGAGACACAAGATGGTTAAAAGGGTGGAGTCGTGCAGGAGAAGGTCGTCGATCTGAAAACCAAAGATGGGGTGATGAACACGTATGTGTTTTACCCGGACCGTCCAGGACCGTTCCCTGTCATCATCTTCTATATGGACTCGGTCGGCGTCCGCGAAGAGTTGTCCGACATGTGCCGGCGTTTGGCGACAGTCGGCTACTACGTCATCATGCCGAACATGTATTACCGCATGGTCCGCTGCGTCGATCTCGACGCCAATCGGCTGTGGGACCCCGCTTGCGCAGACAAGCTGGAGTTCATGTGGAAGCTCAACCGTCACCTCACCAACACGATGGTGATGGAGGACACTCAGGTCATGTTCGACTTCCTCGCCAATGAACCGGCGGCGCGGCAGGGCAAGACGGGATGCGTCGGCTACTGTATGAGCGGCCGCTACGTCTATCGCGCGATGGGCGTGTTTCCCGATCGCATGGCCGCCGGCGCCTCCGTCTACGGCGCGCGCCTCGTCACCGACCAGCCGGACTCCGCACATCTCGTCACCGACAAGATCAAGGGCGAGATCTACTTTGCTCTCGCCGAGCATGATCACTACGCGCCGCCCGAGATGCTCGAGCAGGTGTCGCAGGCGATCAAGACGACCGGCATCAAGGGACGGATGGAATACTATCCGGAAGCCGAGCACGGCTTCGCCTTTCCAACACGGCGCCTCTACCATAAGGCCAGCAGCGAGCGGCATTGGGAGCGTCTGTTCGATCTCTTTCAGCGCAATCTGAATTGAGCTCGAACATCTGAATTGTCCTGCATTCAAGAAGGCCGCCGCGGCGTCGCCATGGGCTGGCCGGATAAAATCATAGGGGAAGAACGATGATGCATGCGGATCGCCGAAAGATCATGTTTTCGTTGGGGGCCGTCGTGGCTGCCACTGTGCAACTCGCCTACGCGCCCGGCGCGATGGCGGCCGACTCGGTCAAGATCGGCCTCGCGCTGCCCCTGAGCGGCGCGGCGGCGACTTACGGCCAGGAGTTGCAGCGCGGCGCTGAATATGCGGCGGACCTCGTCAATCAGCGCGGCGGCATTCTCGGCGGCCGGAAGATCGAGCTGGTCTTCGAGGACGAGAAGGGCACGCCGCAGGGCGGCGTCGCAGCGGTGCAGAAGCTGATGTCCGTGGGGCGCGTGAAGGCGATCACCGGGGGCACCAACAGCTCGGTTGTGCTCGCGGAATCCTCGGTCACGAAAAAGCGGATTCTGCAGGTGAACGCCGGCGCGCAGGCCGACGCCATCACGGATCACGGCAGCCCTTGGCTGTTCCAGATCAACAATACGGTGTCGCTCAATTCGGAGGCGTTCAACACCTACATCATCAAGACGCTGAAGCCGAAGACCGTCGCCTACATGGGCGAGAACTCCGAGTTCAACAAGACGGTGCTTGAGAAGCTCAAGGAGAGCCTCAAGTCCGCCGGCATTGAGCTGGTGAGCGCATCGACCTACGACGCCGAGACCAACGACTTCACGTCCATCCTCACGAAGATCAAGGCGAGCAATCCGGACATGATCTACGTCGCCGACGCCTATCCGGCGCGCGCGGCGCAGCTCTGGAAGCAGGTGCGTCAGATCGGCGGCTTCAAGACCGAAGTGATGTCGCCGGGCGTGGTGACGCCGGGCATGATCAAGCCGTCGGAGGGCGCCATGAACGGCGTCATCACCGGCGAAATCTTCATGGCGTCCGATCCGGGGCCCGACGGCAAAGAATTCGTCGAGAACTACCAGAAGAAGTTCAACAGCGTCCCGGGCAAAGGCGAGCTGGTGATCTTCGAAGCGATCAACCTGATTGCGTCCGCGATGGACAAGGCCGGCACCGATAGCGACTACGACAAGATCTCGAAAGCCATTCGGGAGGGTGCATGGCAGAGCCCGCGTGGCCTGCTCAAGTTCGACGAGAAGGGCAGGGCGCGCGCGCCGTACTTCTACATCCAGCGAGTTGAGAACGGGGCTGTCGTCCAGCTCGAGCGCGTCAGCGCGAACTGAAGATCGACCGGATTAAACGCAAAAGGTACGTACGGCTTTGGAACTTCTGGTTCAAACCCTCGTCAACGGAATGGTGCTGGGCGCCGGCTATGCCGTCATCGCCGTCGGCCTGACGCTGATCTTCGGGATCGTGGGCATTGCAAACTTCGCCCATGGCGCGTTCTTCGCCATGGGCGGCTATGCCTGCTATCTGCTGACGTCGCGAGGCCTGAACTATTTCGCCGCTGTGCCGCTCTCGGTGCTGATCGTCGTGGTCATCGGCGCCGTGACCGAATGGATCGTTATCCGGCGCAGCCTCTACGGCGACTCGCACCACGGTTCGCTCATCGTGACCTTCGCGCTCGGCCAGGCCGCGGTGGCCGGATTGATCCTGATCTTCGGGCCTGATCCGCTTCCCGTGACATCGCCGCTTGGGCAGAGCACGATGCGATTACTGGGCATCTTCGTGACCTCCCAACGCGCATTCATCTTCATCTGCTCGGTGCTGGTGCTCGGAGCGCTCGGCCTGTGGCTCCGCCTGAGCATCAAGGGCCAGCAGGTCGTGGCCGTTGCCCAGAATGCGCGTGGTGCGCTCTATTCCGGCATCGACGTGCCCTGGATCCGCGCACTCGCGTTTGTGCTCGGCGTCGCCGCCGCTGGTTTGGCCGGTGCGCTGCTGGCGCCGATTTCGACGATCTACCCGACGATGGGGTACAGCGCGCTAATCGTTGGATTCACGGTCGTGATCCTGGGCGGGATGGGCAGCATCCCCGGCGCGATGTTGGGAGCGCTGCTGATCGGCGTTGCCAACGCCCTGTTCGAGACTTTCGTGTCGGTATCGTGGACCCCCGCGTTGGGGTGGGGACTCGTGATCGCCACGCTGCTGTTCCGGCCACAGGGACTGCTCGGCCAACTCCAGCAGCATCGGCACTGACATGGCGATTCAGGATTTCGGCACGGTGATGGACAGGAAGCAGCAGGTCGGCGCCATCGCCAGGAATAAGTCGGGGCGAATGGCGCGAGAGTCGCTCTATGTCGTATGCGCCGTTGTGGCCATCGCGGCGTTCGTATTCGCGTTCACCGATCCGTTTGTGGTCACTCTCGCCGGCCACACCTGCGCATTCGCTCTGTTCGCTCTGAGCATCAACATCATCCTCGGCGGCGTCGGGGAAGTGCCGCTCGGCCAATGTTTGTTCTTCGGCGTCGGCGCCTATGGCGCGGCGATCGGAATGGGCAAGCTGGGGCTGCCTTTCGAGGTCGCGGTGCTGATCGCGCTCGTCTTGTCCGTGGTGCTGGCCGCGATCATCGGCGTCATCACGCTGCGTCTGACCGGCGCTTATTTCTCGATCGTTTCCTGGGGCCTCACCGGCGTCGCCATGGTCGCGGCGACGAATCTCGAGGAGATCACCGGGGGTCCGCTCGGCCTGTTCGGCTTTCCACCGATCGAGATCGGCCCGCTTGAGCTGTCGGATCCGCAGACCTATTTCGCGGTCACTGCCACGATTCTTCTGCTCGCGATCCTCTTCCTGGTCGCCCTGCGCCGGTCTCCGTTCGGCGCCGCGATGGACAGCGTGCGCCAAAATCCTCATCTCGCCCGCTCAGTCGGCGTCGATGTCGCGCGTGTCCGACTGAAGGCGTTCATGCTGAGTGCGCCGTTCGCTGCGCTGGCCGGCGCGCTTGCCGTTCCCTACACCCAGATCGTGACGCCCGAGGTGTTCAGCGTCGCGAACACGGTGGATGGCCTCCTGATGGTGCTGCTGGGCGGCGCCCAGCTCGTGATCGGTCCCGTCATCGGCGCTGCGATGTTCACGCTGATACCGCAGGCCATGAACCTCGATCCGAACGTGAGGATCCTGGTGTTCTCGTCGATCATCATTCTGATCATGATGTTTGCCCCCGGGGGATTGCATCAACTGGGCCTTGCTCTGCGTGACCGGTTGGGAAGGAAGACAGATGACGATCGCAGTCGTTGAGCGTCCAGCCGTCTCGGCCCGGGACATCGTCAAGCGGTATGGCGGCGTGACGGCCCTGAACGGCGTCAGCCTCGACGTCCAGGAAGGCGAGATCTTCGGCATCATCGGTCCGAATGGCGCGGGCAAGTCGACGTTGTTCGACATCCTCTGCGGCATCACCGTGCCGACCAGCGGATCAATCCGCATTATGGGCAGCGAGATCGCGGGAATGCCGCCGCACCTCATCGCGCGCTCGGGCGTCGCCCGGACCTTCCAGAGGACCGCGGTGTTCGCCGACAGTACGGTGCTTGAAAATCTCCTGTTCGGGCGCCATGCGAGCTTTCACCACGGCGTCGTGGGCCGGATCATCGGCAGCAAATCCTATGCCGAGGATCAGCAGGCCTTCCAGGCTCGCGTCGAGGAAGTGCTCTCGCTCATCGGCCTCGACGGAGAGCGGCACCGCAAGGCCGGCGTGCTGGCCTATGGCGTGCAGCGCCGGCTCGCTGTCGGCATCGCCTTGATGTCCGATCCGAAAATCATGTTCCTCGACGAGCCGGCTGCCGGAATGAATGGCCGCGAGACCGCCGACTTCATCGCGCTGATCCGTGCGATCGCCCCCGGACGGACGATCCTGATCGTCGAGCACGACATGGCCGTTATCCGGCAGCTCTGTGGCCGCGCGCTCGTCGTCGTCGACGGCAAGCCGGTCGTGGTGGACGCGCCGCATCACGTTCTCAGCCATCCGGAGGTGGTGACCGCATATCTGGGGGCCGACGATGACGAGTGATAGCACGCTGTTGACTGTCAAGGACGCCTCGGCGGCCTACGGCAAGGTCGTCGCGCTCCGCGGCGTCTCGCTCTCCGTCAATCGCGGCGAGATCGTCGCCATCCTCGGCGCCAACGGCGCCGGCAAGACCACGCTATTGAATGCCATCTCCGGGGTTTTGCCGATCACGGCGGGCCGAATCGAATTCGCAGCCGAGCGTATCGACGGTCGCAAGCCCTGGACGCTCAGCCGGGCTGGCATCAGCCACGTCCCCGAAGGGCGCGAGATCTTTCCGTCGATGACGGTTGAGGCGAATCTGAAAATCGTCGATGCGTTCGGCGCCGGTCCAGTGTTCACGGTCGAGGACGTGCTGAATATGTTTCCGCGTCTGCGCGAGCGCTTTCGGCAGGCTGCCGGCAATCTCAGCGGCGGCGAACAGCAGATGCTTGCCATCGGCCGCGGTTTGATGGCGCGCCCCCGGCTCATTCTTTTCGATGAACCTTCGCTCGGGCTCTCGCCATTCTTCTCCAAGTTCGTGCTTGGCGCGATCGGAGCGCTCAGGGCCAAGGGCCTCTCGGCGCTGCTGGTCGAACAGAACATGCGCGCGGCGCTCAAGATCGCCGACCGCGCCTATGTGCTGAGGGTGGGCTCGATCGTGCGCGAGGGATCGGCCGGCGAAATCGCTGACGCCCCCGACATCCAGGAAGCCTATCTGGGCGCCTAGCGGACACAGCTCGTTGCAAAGGATTTGAGACAGACACATGCAGGGTCGACGCAATCTTCCGCTCGATGGCCTCACCGTCATCGATCTTGGCCAGGTCTATCAAGGGCCGTACGCAACGTACCTGATGGCCAAGGCCGGAGCCCGAGTGATCAAGATCGAGCCGCTGGCCGGTGAGCCGGTTCGTCAGCGCGACAGCGTCAGTCGCGGCTCGGGCGCACCATTCGCAATGCTCAACGGCCACAAGAAGTGCATCACGCTCGACCTGAAATCCACGAAGGGGAAGGAAGTCCTCAAGCGC
Source organism: Bradyrhizobium sp. 179 (assembly GCF_023073535.1). Classification (NCBI taxonomy): domain Bacteria; kingdom Pseudomonadati; phylum Pseudomonadota; class Alphaproteobacteria; order Hyphomicrobiales; family Nitrobacteraceae; genus Bradyrhizobium; species Bradyrhizobium sp. 179. Next base: position 214,055 of record NZ_JADPJR010000136.1, read on the forward strand.
CTGGTCAGGGACGCCGACGTTCTTCTGGAAAACTACGCGCCGGGCGTCATGGATCGGCTCGGCATCGGCTGGTCCGTGCTGCACGAACTCAATCCCCGGCTGGTCTACGCCTCGGGATCCGGTTACGGGCTGTCTGGCCCGGACAAGGACAATCTGGCGATGGACGTGACCGTTCAGGCCGTTTCGGGGCTCATGAGCGTCACTGGCTTTCCGGATAGTCCACCAGTCAAGGCAGGTCCGGCGCTGGTCGATTTCATGAGCGGAATTCATCTCTATGCCGGCGTGATGACGGCCTTGTACGAACGGCAGATCACGGGCGTCGGGCGGCTGGTGGAAGTGGCGATGCAGGAAGCCGTATTTCCCGCGCTCGCCTCGAACCTTGCCTACATGTACGACATCGGCAGGGCCCCGCCTCGCACCGGCAATCGACACGGCGGGCTCTCCGCGGCGCCCTACAACGTCTATCCGGCGAGCGATGGCTACATCGCGATCATTGCGACCAACGATAAGCATTGGAGCAATTTGCTGCAGGCGATCGGGCGGACCGAACTCGCGGACGATCCGCGATTCCGGGACAAGGTCGCGCGCGTTCGCAACATGGACGAAACCGACCAGTTGATCGCGGACTGGAGCTCGAAGAGCACCCGCGAGGAGGCCTGCGCTGCGCTGGCGAAATTCAAGGTGCCTTCCGCACCGGTTCGCGATCTCGAAGAGGTCTGCAACGATCGCCACATGCATGCGCGCGGCATGCTGGAATGGATCGAGCACCCGCAGTTCGGACGGATCGTGATTCCGAACAGCCCCATCCGCATCCACGGAGCCGACAGGTTGCCGGCGGCGGTCTCCTCCAGATTGGGCGCGAACACCGATGAGGTGCTGACGTCGATGCTCGACATGTCCGAGCCCGAGATTGCCGCGCTGCGAACCGAGGGCGTGATCGGCCCGCGCCCCTCATCAACATAGTGAGAAAATGACGATGTCAGCTTCGGAAACCCTCGTCGTCGAGACCGCCGCGCGTGTCCTTGCGGATCTGGCCGATCCGCAGACGATCGTGCAGAAGCGCGACGATACATGGAAGGCGCCGCTCTGGTCGTCGCTTCGGGAGATTGGCCTCGATCTGGCCTGGGTCTCGGAGACCGCCGGTGGAGCAGAGGCGTCGCTTGCCGATGGCTTCGGCATCATCCGCCAGGCAGGTCGCGCGGCATTGGCAGCGCCGCTGGCGGAAACGCTTTTGGCCGGGTGGCTGCTGGACAGGGCTGGTCTGACCGCGCCAGGCGGCCCGATGACGGTGGCGCCGGTGCGGCCGAAAGATCATCTCATGCTGGACGAGACCGGCCGCATCAACGGCCGCGCCCGCATGGTGCCCTTCGCTGGCGACGTCGACCATATCGTCGCGCTGGCCACGGCAGACGATGGGCTTGCGGTGGCTCTGGTCCGAACGGCCGACTGCACTCTGAAGCCCGGCAAGAGCCTCGCTGGCGATGCGCGCGACACCGTGGAATTCGCGAACGTCTTGCCGGTTCAATGCGCGCGCTTGAAGGGTGCGAGAGGACGCGAAAAAGATGTTCTCCTGCTGATGGGCGCGGCGGCGCGAGCGCAGCAGATCGCAGGTGCTCTGGACAGGACACTCGAGCTTTCCGTCCTGTATTCGCAGCAGCGGATTGCATTCGAGAAGCCGATCTCGAAATTCCAGGCAATTCAGCACAGCCTGGCGCGGCTCGGCGGTGAGGTTGCTGCGGCAGCGTCCGCTGCGGCGTCAGCGGCCGATACCATCGCCAACACCGGCTTCGATGATGACGCAGCTCTGCTGGAGATCGCAGCAGCCAAGATTCGCTGCAGCGAGGCCGCAGAGGTCGGTGCCGGCATCGCCCATCAGGTGCACGGCGCGATCGGGTTTACGGATGAGCACATCCTGCACCGCTTCACGCTGCGCCTGCTCTCGTGGCGGGATGAGTTCGGCGACGAAACGTTCTGGAGCCTTAAGCTCGGCGAGTTCATCACAGCAAGAGGTCCCCGGGAGCTCTGGCCCTTGCTGGCCTCTCGCTGAAAGGAGCCACAATGTCCCTTATTCATTTCGACGCCATGCGCCTGCCGGAGCATTGCCAGGAGCTGCGCAAGGAGGTCCGGGCGTTTCTGCAGAGCGAGATCGCAGCGGGCACGTTCGATCCCGACAGGCCGGAGGTCGGCGCGAAGAATGCCGATGAATTCTCCCGCCGCGTCGGCGCGAAAGGCTGGATCGGCATGACCTGGCCGAAGAAGTATGGCGGTCAGGAGCGCAGCTTTCTCGAGCGCTATGTCGTGACCGAGGAGATGCGGATTGCCAATGCTCCCGTGCGGCGCTTCTTCGTCGCGGATCGGCAGAGCGGTCCAACCCTCATTCGCTACGCCCATGAAAAGATCAAGCAGGACGTGCTTCCCCGCATCATCCGCGGCGAGCTGTTTTTCTGCATCGGCATGAGCGAGCCCAACTCCGGCTCGGACCTGTTCGCGGCGCGGACGAAAGCGACCAAGACCGACGGCGGCTGGCTGATCAACGGATCGAAGGTCTGGACCAGCAGTGCGCATCTGGCGGACTACATGATCGGCCTGTTCCGGACCTCGAGCTCGATCAAGGAGAACCGGCGGCATGGCCTGACGTCGTTCCTGGTCGACATGAAGACGCGGGGCATCACCTGCCGACCAATCGGACAGATGAGCGGCCAGCGCGACTTCAACGAGGTCATCTTCGAAGATGCCTTCATTCCGGATGACCACGTCATCGGCGAGGTCGACGGTGCCTGGAAGCAGGCCACGAGCGAGCTGGCCTATGAGCGCTCCGGGCCGGAGCGGTTTCTCGAAACCTATGACGCGCTGCTCGCGCTCACCAACGCGGCGGGCGTCAAGCCGGACGTCCGAGTGACGGTCGGCATCGGGCGACTGGTCGCGCAATTGCACACGCTGCGCCGCATGTCCGTCTCGGTGGCGGGGATGCTCGAGGCCGGCCGCGAACCCGTCGTCGAGGCCGCAATCGTCAAGGACCTCGGCACGGTCTGGGAGCAGGGCCTGCCGCACCGGGTCCGCGAGCTCGCTTCGCTGCTCGACCTCGAGGACGACGAAGAGGACGCCTTCCGCAACAAGCTGGACTTCGAGCTCAAGATCGCACCGAAGCTGACGATCCAGGGCGGCACCACGGAAGTCCTGCGTGGCATCATCGCGCGCGGGCTCGGGCTTCGCTGATCAGCAGATACGAAAGGAATTCGACACCACATGAGCACTGATATCGCAGTTACCAGGCAAGGCCACGTCGCAACGATCGAGATCCAGCGGCCGCCGCTGAACTATTTTGATCTTCAGCTTATTCGCGACATTGCCGACGCCCTCGACAAGATCGATGCGGAGAGCGAAATCCGGGCGGTCGTCCTTGCCGCGCAGGGCAAGGCGTTCTGCGCCGGTGCGGATTTCAATACGCCGGCTCAGGGCGCGCAGGCGAACAACGACCGGCGGGACGGCGGCCACCTCTATATCGAGGCGGTTCGCATCTTCCGGAACAAGAAGCCGATCGTCGCGGCCGTGCATGGCGCCGCGATCGGCGGCGGCTTTGGCCTGGCGATGTCGGCGGATTTTCGCGTGACGTGCCCCGAGGCCCGGTTTGCCGCGAACTTCACCCGTCTCGGTTTCCACCCCGGCTTCGGGCTGACCGTCACGCTGCCGGAAGCCATTGGCAAGTCGAACGCAGAGCTGATGTTCTACACGAGCCGGCGCGTCACCGGTGAGCAGGCGCGGGCAATGGGATTGGCCAGCGTGCTGGTTCCTCAGGATCAGGTTCGTGCGGCCGCTGTGTCGCTCGCGCAGGAGATTGCCGAATGCTCGCCGCTCGGCCTCCTGTCGACCCGCGCCACCATGCGGGCAGGTCTGGCGGACCGCGTCAAGCGCGCCACGGATCACGAGCTCGCCGAGCAGAACCGCCTGCGTGTGACGGACGATTTTCGCGAAGGCGTCAAATCCACGGCGGAGCGCCGATCCGCCAATTTCACTGGCAAGTGAGGGGCCATCATGACGGAGAAGCTCGAAAAATTCCCGGACGGCAGCTGCGATTGCCATGTCCACATCTACGGGCCCTTCAATCGCTTCCCGGCCGACCATGCCGGCCGGTTTTCGCCGAAGCAGGAATTCCCGGTCGAGATGCTGTTCGACGTTTGGAAGTCGATCGGCATCTCGCGCGGCGTTATCGTCCATGCCGGCAATGCCGGCTCGGACAATGAGGTGACGCTCGAAGCCTTGAAGCGTTTTCCAGACAAGCTGCGCGCTGTCGCGATCCTCAACCGGGACGTCACTGACAAGCGGCTGGACGAGTTGACCGACGCCGGCTTCAAGGGCGTGCGCATCAATCTGTTGTATCAGGATGGCAAGCCCGTGATGTCGGGCGGCATGAACCTGGACGATCTGAAGGCCTTGGCGCCGCGCATCGCCGAGCGCGGCTGGCACGCGCAGCTCTGGATCGAGACCGGCGATCTGCAGCAGCTGGCGCCTGAGATCGAAAAGCTCCCGCTTGATTTCGTGATTGATCACCAGGGGCGCACCATGGCGGACAAGACTGTCAATTACAGCGGCTACCAATGGTTCTGCGACCGCGGCCTCAAGAGCGGCCGCTACTGGTGCAAGCTGTCCGGCGCCGACCGCAACACGCGCGTCGGCAGCCCGTACAAGGACACCGAGGATTTCATGAAGGCGCTGGCCGCCGCTAACCCCGACCGGCTGGTCTGGGGCAGCGATTGGCCGCATGTCGGACACACCGGCGATGCGGTCCCGAAAGAGTCCGTGCTGATGGACCTGTTCAGGCGCTGCGTGCCTGACGAAGCTGTCCGCAGGAAGATCCTGATCGACAATCCGACCCGGCTCTACGGCTTCTGAGAGCCGAAAGCCGCGAGGGGATCACGCTGGGCTGGTCCCGGCGGGATTCTTGGCCCGCAGGGCCGCCGTCGAACTTGCCGTCGCGATGAGCACGTCGTTCGAATCCCGCAGCTCGGCTTCCAGGAAGCCGATGCTGCGTCCTTGTCGCACGACCTTGCCGTAAGAACGGTACAGGCCCGGATGCGCGGGCAGCAGGAACGCGACCTTGATTTCGAGGCTTGCGACCGCGATCTGGTATTCACCACGCAACAGGCACGCGGTGGCCATGGCGGCGTCGAGCCATCCCGTGACAATTCCGCCCTGGACGATGCCGCCCCTTGGGTGGCCTTCAACCGAGTGGCAGTGGCGTTGTTCGGCATGCCACTCGATCGTGACGCGGTTCAGTATCTTATCGTAGGTGACGCCTCCTATGCCGAGAAGCTCCCATGCCGGCGGACGCCGCGCTTCGATCTGCCTGATCAGTTCTGAAGTGGACATGTCTCTCTGATTGCTCGCTGCTCGGATTCTGCACGAGGCGAGCCACGGCACGCCTGCAGGTAATCAACATGAGCGGAACGGCTCCGCAACTCCGCCCAGCGGTGATCAGCTATCCGCCGCGATGCCCTTTTGCCACGTGGAGGGATTTCCGCCGAAACCGCGGCGGGCGCGCTTTTCGAGCCAGTAACCCATTTGGGGCGGGACCGCGCTGAAGGTCGGATCGGCGCCGAGCTTCTGTGCCGCGTCCATCGCCCAGTTCGGGTTATTGATGAACTCGCGGCCGACCGCGACGAGATCGGCCTTCTTGTTCTGAAGGATCGCTTCGGCCTGATCGCCGTGGATGATGAGACCGACCGCCATGGTCATAATGTCTGCCTCGCGGCGGATATAGTCCGCGAACTGGACCTGATAGCCGTACGCGTTGAGGCGGAAAAAGTTCGGGACCTTGCTGTTGAGGCCTCCTGTGCTGCAGTCGATGACATCGACGTCCTTCGTCTTCAGGATACGCACCAGCCGGGCGTTCTCCGCCGGTCCCCAACCCGCCTCGTCCTCGATCGACAGGCGGACAAACAGGGGCTTGGACGCCGGCCAATGGGCGCGAACGGACTCGGCGACCTCGATGGCAAATCTCATTCGGTTGGCTTCGCTGCCACCATAGTCGTCCGTTCTCTGATTGGCCTCGGGCGAGAGGAACGAATGGATCAGATAGCCGTGGGCGGCATGCAGCTCGACGACGTCGAAGCCGGCCTGGTCGGCCCGCGCCGCCGCCTTGCCCCAGGCGTCGATCGCATCGGGGATCTCGCTGCGCTCCAGGGCACGGGGCGTCACATAGCCGCTGCCGAATGAAAGCGGGCTCGGACCGATCAGGTCCCAGCCTTGCACGTCCTCAACCGCTGCGAGCTCCTGCGCAGACAGCGTGCCGTCACCTTCCCAGGGACGCCGGGCCTTGCCCTTCCGGCCGGTGTGCCCGAGCTGGATGCCAGCCAACGCGCCGTTCGATTTGATGAGGCTGGCGATCTGCCGGAGCGGCGCGATGAACTTGTCATCCCAGATGCCGAGGTCTCCAATCGTCCCGCAGCCGCGGCGTTCGACCTTGGTCGACTCCACGATCACAAGACCGGCGCCGCCCGCGGCGAACTTGCCGGCGTTGCTCAGATGCCAGGGCGTCGGAAAGCCGCGCTCTGCAACGTATTGCAGCATCGGCGGGACCACGATCCGGTTCTTGAATTCGACATCCCGGATACGTAGTGGCGAGAACAGCAACGTTTCGTTCATCCCGGCCTCCCTTGTTGATCCAAGATTAGGTGGCCAGTCTCCGCATGCCAATGCGCGTCAGGGACGACGTCGCATTTCCATGGATGTGAAAAGTAGTGCTGACGATTTCCCGAGCGTTGGAAGCGAGAGGCCTGAGCGGCAGCACTGCAACTGCCGATCAAGCCCTGGCTGGTCCATGACGCCCGAAGATCAGGACTTCTTCATCAGCGAACACTTGCTTTGTTCGCGAGGAATGTTGGCGTCTTCGGCCGGGACGGTTGCGACAACGTCATAGAAGTCCCAAGGACCCTTGGACTGCTCGACCGTCTTTGCGCGCAGAAGATAGTAGTCGTGGATGTGCATGCCGTCCTCACGAACATATCCCTTCTCCGAGAAGAAATCGTTCACGGGCATCGAACGAAATTTTGCGAGCACGGCGGCGGTATCGAGCGTTCCGGCCGCTTCGACGGCCTTCAGATAGTGCATAGTTGCCGAGTACAGGCCGGCCTGAACCATGGTCGGCATACGGCCGACCTTCTCGAAGAACCGCTTCCCGAACGCGCGCGAGGCGTCATTCCGATCCCAGTAGAAGGCCTCCGAAGTGTACAGACCCTGCATGTTTTTCAGACCGACAGACTTGGCATCCGTGATCTGGAACAGCAGCGCCGCCACCTTCATCTTGCTCTTGAGTCCGAGCAAGCCGAATTCGTGAGCCTGCATGAGCGAGTTGGAGGTATCACCGCTGGCATTGGCGAGCGCCAGCACATTGGCGCCGGAGCTCTGGGCCTGCAGCAGGAACGACGAGAAGTCGCTTGTGTTGAAGGGGTGGCGTACGGAACCGACGACCTTGCCGCCGTTCGCCTTGACCACGGCCGAAGCATCCGCTTCGAACGCGTGACCGAAGGCATAATCGGCCGTCAGGAAGAACCATTCGTTGCCGCCTTGCCCCATCAACGCCTTCGCCGTGCTGCGCGCCAGCGTGTTGGTGTTATACGTCCACTGGAAGGTGTTGGGGGAGCATTTTTCGTTGGTGATCGTCGAGGCCCCCGCCGACGACACGATCATCATCTTGTTCTTGTCGCGGACCAGATCGGCAAGCGCCAGCGCGACCGCCGAGTTTCCGATGTCGAGAATGACGTCGACGTTTTCCGTGTCGATCCAGCGCCTGGCGATAGCCGAGGCGATATCCGTCTTGTTCTGATGATCGGCGAAAATGAGCTCGATCGGCTGCCCCAGCAGCTTACCGCCGAAGTCGGCGATCGCCATCTTGGTGACTTCAACGGCCGCAGGCCCCGCGGCATCCGCATATTGGCCCGATTGATCGTTGAGCACGCCGAGCTTGACCGGCTTCGACGCAGGCGTCTGCGCGTGAGCCGAAGCAAGACTTAGGAAGACCATCGACGCGGCCAGCACACTTCTCATTTTTTCACTCCCTTTGAAATTTTAACCCTCGAAATCAGAATCGATCTTGTGACGCCAGCCGCGCAGGCGGAGGCCCTATTCGGCGGCCTCGTGGTATCGCTCCACCCCGTGCAGGCTTTCGCCATTGGTGCGAAGCGCTCCGCCCCATTTGGCGAGCCACCAGCCATATTGTTCGGGCCACTTCTCGAAGTTGCCGGTCAGCCCGAAATGCTCTGCTGCGTGGAGCGCCCAGAACGGATTGAAGAGCATCTGGCGGGCCATGAAGATGAGGTCGGCACGGTCGTCCTGCAGGATCTTCTCCGCGAAATCCGGGGTTCGGATCATGCCGACTGCGCCGGTTGCAATGTTGGCCTCGTGGCGAATGCGTTCGGCGAACGGCACTTGGTAGCCTGGGCCGCGACCGAGATTGGCATTGGTCGATCCGGCGCGAAGATTACCGCCTGTCGAACAGTCGACCAGATCAACGCCCAGCTCCTTCAATTTGCGGGAGAAGACGACGCTATCTTCGATTTCCCAGCCACCATCGATCCAGTCCGTGGCCGAGATGCGCACGAAGAGCGGGGTGGACGAAGGGAGCGCGGCCCTCACGGCGCGCGTCACTTCCAGCGGAAAACGCATCCGGTTTTCGAGGCTGCCGCCATATTCGTCGCTGCGGAAATTGGCGAGCGGCGACAGGAATGATTGCAGGAGATAGCCGTGAGCCATGTGAAGCTCGATGACGTCGAAACCCGCCAGCACGGCCCGGCGCGCCGTCGCGACGAATGCATCGCGCACGCCGACGAGGCCTTCCTTGCTAAGAGGAATAGGAGTCTGGAAGCCTTCGGAGAACGCGACATCCGACGGCCCCGTGGGCACCCAGGTTTCCTCTCCCATCTCGATATCGCGGTCCGTCAAATGACTGTTGCCCCGGAACGCGCGCTGCTGGCTCGATTTTCGTCCGCCGTGATTGATCTGGATCGCCGCTTTGGCGCCATGCGATTTGATGACATGAACGATCTGGCGCATGCCGTCGATCTGGCCGTCCTCCCACAATCCGGGATCGCCGTTGGTGATGCGCCCCTTCCGGGTGACCGACGTCTGCTCGACGAAGACAAGCCCGGCCCCGCCCATGGCGAACTTGCCATAGTGAACCAGATGGAACGGCGTGACGTAGCCGTTCTCGGCCGAGTACATTCCCATCGGCGAGACGACGATCCGGTTGCTCAACTCGACGCCACGAAACGCGATGCTTTCAAACAGCTTGACCATTGTGATCTTCCCCCGAATTAGCGGACCGGAAATTCGCGCCTCGACGTCCGTCATGCTTGTGCAATGGCGCCGGAGCGCCGCAACGCATCGATCTCGCTGGTGGACAAGCCGAGATATTCCGACAGGACCTCGCCATTGTGCTGACCAAGACGCGCGGACGGGACGTAGTCCGGCGCTGCCGTATCGTGGAGCACCAGCGGACTGCGATGCACGAGGATGTCGCCGTATTCCGGGTGCTCGATCTCGCGCAACATGCCCCTGGCATGGAGGTGACTGTCTTCGGTCACCTCGCGCAGGTCGCGAACCGCGGCGCAAGGCACCCTGTTGATGCGGCAAAGCTCGGTGACCTGATCGCGCGTGAGCTGCGAGGACCACTCGGAGACGACCTGGTCCGTTAGATCGATGTGTTTCAAACGGTCGAGCACCGTTTTGAAGCGCGCATCGTCGGCCAGCTCCGGCCGTCCCATCGCGCGCGTCAGTCCGGTCCAGTGGGATTCGTTGACGCTGATGATGGCGACATACCCGTCGGACGCGGGATAGACATTATAGGGCGCCTCCGCGAGCCCGCCGTGGCGGTTGCCGGTGCGAGGGGCCGCCGCCTTGCGATTGAAGACGTCGGCCAGGTTCGAGGCCATCGCCGGATAGACGGTCTCGACCATCGCGATCTCGACCAGCCGGCCGCGGCCGCTCCTCGCCCGATCGTAGAGCGCGGTGAGGATGCCGGCGTACAGATGCACACCGCTGATGAAGTCGGTAATGGCCGGCCCCGCCTTGACCGGGGGACCATCGGCAAAGCCGGTCACGCTCATGATGCCGGAGATCGCCTGGACGGTCAGGTCCATCGCCAGATTGTCCCGGCTGGGGCCCGACAGGCCGTAGCCGGTGGCCGAGCCGTAGATCAGCCGCGGATTGATGGCGCTGAGCACGGCGTAGCCGACGCCCAGTCGATCGAGCACGCCTGGCGCGTAGTTCTCGATCAGCACGTCGGACTTCGCCGCGAGCTCCTTCAGGACCCTGACCCCGTCTGGCGACTTCAGATTCAGGCTGATGTTGCGTTTGTTCGCATTGAGCATCGCGAACGGGACGGCGTTGCCCTTGCTGATGCGGGCACGATGACGCACCGGCTCGCCGTTCGGCGGCTCCACCTTGATGACGGTCGCTCCGGCCTGCGCCATCAGGAAGCCGGCATACGGACCCTGATACACCTGCCCGAGATCGATGACGATCACGCCATCGAGCGGCAGCTTGTTGTTGTTCTCCAAGGCTTCCTCGGTCTTGTCAGAAATTGTAGAGCCGCGCCGGATTGGCGATCAGGATCTTTCGGCGGATGGCTTCCCCGGGGACGCACTCGTGCAGCAGGCGAAGCAGATCCTGAAGATCGGGCCTCGTCTCGGCGCTGTGGCCAACATGGGGCCAATCGCTGCCCCACACGACCTGATCCGGGGCAGCCTGAACGATGGCGCGCATGAAGGGCGCCGTGTCCGCATAGGGACGGCCGACACGCGTGTTGCGATCCGCACCCGAGATCTTGGTCCAGTACCGGCCGGTCTTCAGCCGGTCGGTGAAGGCGCGAAAATCCGGATGCTCGTGCCCCTTGTCGGCCATGGTCCGCGACATATGGTCGATCACGTAGTTCAGCGGCAGCTTCTCAAGCTCGGCGGCAGCGGCGACCAGATCCGAACTCTCGATCCAGAGCTGGGCATGCCAGCCTCGCTCCGCGATGCGAGGGGCGAGCTTGACCAGATCGTCGTAGCTGGTGCCGAGTGTCGAGACCGGTTTGCCGTCCTGCCGGATCATGGTGACGCGCACCGCCTTGAAGCCGGCATTGGTGAGTTCATCGAGCCGGCGATCCGAGACGTCGGGCTGCAGGATTGCGACGGCACGAAGCCTGTCGGGATAGCGACGCAGCGCGTCGTAAGTGACAGCGTTGTCTTCTCCAGATCCCACCGCATGAACGATAACGCCGCGCGTGACGCCGAGCTTGTCCCAGATGGCAAAGGCGTCTTCGATCGTGAATGGCCGTGCGGCGGTAAAGCGTCCCTCGTTTCCGGGCGGAAAGCGATCGAACGGGCCGTAGATGTGAAAATGACAATCGCAGCTGCCTTCAGGCAATCGATAGTCCATGCAAGCAAATCCCTGTTCGGTATTGAGAGGTGTTGCCGTCGCTGCGCACAGTGGCCTGGCCAGCGTCACCGTCGTGAGCGCGAGGGTTGATCTTCAAGAGAATGGTCGCGAGCAGGTTCAACTTGGCGACTGGGAGCCGTGCAGCGACCGGTCGCACCGGCCGGCATCAGTCGAACGCGGCAGACAATTTCATTCCCAGCTCCATGACGTCTCCTTGCAAGCGCGCGCCACCCGTGGGCGTTTTTGTTGTTGGGCGGCTGTGACGCCGCGGCCTTGCCGGCCGGGGGAGAACACTAAGAGCAGGGCGCCCCTGAGTCTACTCTTTACAGATATGTAGTTCTATTTACATATATATGGAAAATGGTTGCGATCACGGTGTTAAGGCGCTAAGTTGCGACCGCGCCAAGTTCTGGCCTATCAGAATATCTGATGCCGGTTCTTGGAAATATTTCCACAAGTGTGAAGATGATGGATTCCAGCATCAAGTCAGCCAAGCGGATCTTCGAAGTCCTCGAGTACTTCGAGGATGTGAAACGGCCGATCTCGCTGAAGGAAGTCGCGACCAAGTGCGACTATCCCACGTCCAGCGCTGCGGCGTTGCTGAAGAGCATGGCGATGCTCGGTTACCTGTTCTATGACAGCTACAATCGCACCTACATGCCGACGATGCGCATTGCCCAGATGGGCCGGTGGCTGGACACCGGGCTATTCGGCGACAGCGCCATCCTTGCGCTGGTCGATTTCGTCCATGAGAAGCTCGACGAGCTTGTGAGCATCAGCACGCAATCCGATCTGCATGCTCAATACATTCACGCTCTACAAACCAGCAAACGTTTGCGCTTCGAAGTGAAGTCTGGCGATGTCCGGCCGCTTGCGATCAGCGGAATCGGGCGCACGCTGCTCAGTGGTCATACCGACGTCGAGATCGAACGGCTCCTGCGCCGCATCAATGCCGTTTGCCCGCGGGAAGAGCACTTCGAACTGAACGCGTTGATGAAGATCATCAACGGCATCCGGCGCGACGGCTACATGTTCTCAAAACACATCATCGTCCAGGACGCCGGGGTGATTGCAGTCCTGCTGCCAAAGCGCGACTTCGGACGCAACCTGGTCCTCGGCGTCGGCGGCCCAGTGTCCCGTCTTGAGGAGCGGCAGGATGAAATCCTGGCTTGTATCCGCGAAGGCATCGCCCGGTTCCTGACGTGACCTCGGGCGTTTGGCAGAACAAGGCGCGCCGCAGGACCGCGGATGAAACTTCTGTCGACCTTCATGGCGTCATCGCTCTGAGGGGCGTCAAGGGAGCAGTCGGTTTCGTCGCCACCTGCACATGGTGTCAGCTTTGGGCCACAAGCGGCAGGCGAGCGCGCCTCCGCCTCCGCTCTACTGACGATAGCCCACAATAGGATCGGCGTGGCTAGGCTAACGCCCGGAAGACGAGTTGATTACATCAGCGGAGATTGCTGCCGACCGACGAGCACGTCCATCTATCTCCAAAGCTCAAAGCGGCGAGCGAGTGCGGAGGTGATGCGGTCCTCAATCGCCATTTGTTCATAGGTCAGTGCGGATTGAGCGTTCGCGATCGCCGTCAACAAGCGATCTATTGCCGATGCAACTGCATCATTTCCTAGCGGTCTCCGAGTTCTCCGATTGAACTTTGAGCTTGTGTATAATTTCCACTGAACGCCGCATGATATTGCTCGTATGGGCCTACTGCTTTGGCTGGTAACGCTCGCCGGAGAGTTGATGTTCATTTGATTTCATGCGTATGGCAGATGTGCCGACCGGCGCCTTTAGCCGACCCGTAGTGCGCTTGCAGCCTGTCGGTAGCCCGCGCTAGCTCGGCGCCTTCAAAAAGTGTGGACATTCTGACGGTAGAGCTAGACCGCTTTCTCGAACGGTAGGAAGATCAGTATTCGAATCGGCAACGGGAATGCCGCAGCAGGCTCTCGCCTGGCCGATTTTTCTAACTTCAGAACAAAAATCGAAAGGGGGAGGTCGGCTTTTAGCAAGACGGAGAAGTTACCTCATGTCTCAAGATGAGCCTCTCAGCCCTCGCACAAGAGCCGCCGGTAGCGCGCGGAAAGCTGTCATCTCCAGGAAGCCGAGCGCCCTGAAGCACGGCGCCTTCTCTTCGATCGACTTGATGCCTTGGGAAAGCGGGGACGAGTTCGACCGGTTGCGTCGTGGGCTAATTGAGAAATACTGCCCCGACGGCCCTCTCCAGGAAGAATGCATGGCGAGCATCGCTTTCTTGATGTGGCGCAAGCGTCGGATTCAGAAGAGGCGCGAACTCGATCTGGCTGCCGAACTTGATCGTGCAGAAAATGCTATTCTGTGGCAGCACCCGCCGCCGCTCGCTGATGATTGGCTCGAACACATGAAACAGGAGGCCGCAAGGCTCAATGAGGCGAATACGCGCTCTCGGCGCGTCCGCGAAGATTACGATGAGCTCTTTAATTTCAGTACCAGCCTCTATCGCGACCTCCCTGCGTCGACCTTACGGTGCGCAATTGAGATGTTGCCCGCCGAATTCGCCGAACACCTCAAGAAGGCCTGTCCGGAAGGAAACTACGAAACCAATTCTCAATGGATCGTTGCGCTTAAAAGGGAGGTTGACGGCGTATTGCTTCCAATGGTGCGCACGCGTCACCCCACCACAGAAGGCAATCGTTCCGCAGAAGCTGCTGCGAAGGTGCTGAACGAGAAGCGCCTGTTCGCGGACCTTGCCGCCGAAGAACGCATCGAGCGACTGATCGATCAGCAGGTGCACCGGTTCTTTAAATTGCAAGCGGCCGACGAGCTGATGATGCATAAGAGGAAGTCGCCAGTCCGGATGATTGAAGCATCAATCAACTCCGCAAACGAGCCCAAGGCTCAAGGCTGAAGCTGGCATGCCCCGATGGCAGGTGCTCACCGAGCGCAAGTTCGCTGCTTCACTTTGCGAGTATCGAGAAGGGATTCGCGGGATAAGGGCAATTTCGCAAATCGATCTCCGTAAGTACCTGAAGCAATTGGAGGTAGCTTTTGAGAGTTCTTTTGGAAAGCGCCTTTCGACCGAGACTAGCCGGAAGTAAGTGCCACGATGAGCGCTCACGTCCGAATCTCGCTCACTGCGACGCTTGACCGACACGATCTTCCTCAGAGCGCGGCGATTAGTTCTGCGGCGAGACGATCCATAAGCACGAGTGTGAAATCGACTGTGAGATGGTTGGCGTCTCTATAGACGACGACGCCGTCGCGAATGGCCGGACATACCAAGCCCGTGCAAATCGACGATGTTAGGTCCATCATGCGCGCGTTGTTGATGGACGAGACGGCACGTTGCTCTGCTTCGAACACTTCGTTGCTTGTAGCGAGCGAAAGACTGCGGCTGCAGGTGCTAAATGGTAGGCCGCGCCATTCCGCCCGAGCGAGACAATTACCGACCGGGTGGTAAGGAGTGGGATTGTCGCGGATCACAATGAGCTTGGCGTTGACGGGTTCGAGTTCCTTGAGCGCTCCAAATAATCCACGCTCCCAGGTCTCAATGCTCACTGCGTGAGGTCCCAGATTGGTGAATGGTCCCTTGACGTTTCCGCTCGAAAACTGCGCCAACAGTATCGCATCCGGGCTATCTTGAGTTTTTATCATCGCGATTGCCTGCTCGCGCCAGCTTGCGCATTGGGGCGAAAGCCGACGGAGCCGCAAACTGTAGACTTTGGAAACCGGGATATCGGCGACAGGACAGGAAGCTCTTAGGTAAGTGATAAGCCGCCATCCTCTCTGTTCCGCAATAGTCGCAAGCGCGGTCGTCCATTGATCGGCATGAGAATCTCCCAACAGAACAATTGTCTTCGTGTAGCTCGATGGGCCGAACACGCAACGAATTGGCCTCGGTGTCGTGAACCCGGCTAGACAACCACTCTCACTCGAAAGTGAATACTTGGAGGTTGAGGCAACAATGGTCGCTTGCGCAGCATCCGTAACGTAATGTGCAATCGTGAACGAGAGGATGCCGGCAACTGTGGCGGTTAGCGTAAGGGCGCCGCCCATGACAATTGAGCGGACAGATCGTTGTGCCAGCCAGTGACTAGCTCTGATCGGGTATTCGAGCCAGGCGAGGCTGAGCGAGGAGAGAACGACTGTCATGACAAAGAAGAGGCAGTTAGCGAGTGCCGTGCTGCCGACAAGCACCGTACCGAGAACTGCAATCGGCCAATGCCAGAGGTAAATGGCGTAGGACCGGGCACCGAAAAACTGAAACGGCTGCGTCCTGAGCAAAGCGGACGGTCCAGCAGGATTGTCCCCCGTGAGCAGCAGCAGTGCCGTAGCTGCCACTGGAACAACGGCAACTACTCCCGGGAACGGCATGAAGCCGTCGATAGCAAAGAATGACAGGATGAGAATCGCAAATGACAACCATCCAATGATTGAACTTGAGCCCGGCTGCTTTGCCCAACGCTCCAAGGGTCTTGTTGCAATCAGAGCTCCTGCTCCAAACTCCCACGCTCGAGGGGGCGCGAGATAGAACGCCCAAGCTTGCTTGCCGTAGGTCAGGTGGATGCAGCTAGCGAACGATCCGAACACTACAATCAGTAAGGCTAGCAGGAGGATCTTTTGGCTGAAGCGACCGACAATGAGGAGAAACGCGGGCCAGACTAAGTAAAATTGTTCCTCGACTGAAAGTGACCAGGTATGAAGGAAGGGATTGAGCGAACTTTCGGGGGCGAAATAGTTCATGGACTGGTGGAGGAGCCAAACATTGGCGGCATACAGCGCAGAAGCTGCGCCCGACTTGGCCATCTCCTTCTGTTCAAAGGGCGCCAGCACGAAGTATCCGACGATCAAGGTCGCCAGCGTGACGATGAGGGCGGCGGGCAAAAGCCTCTTAGCTCTCCGACCGTAGAAGCCAAGAAAATCGAGCTGCCCGGTTGCGGCTATCTCTCGAAGCAGAAGTTGCGTGATCAGGAAACCGGATATGACGAAGAAAACGTCTACGCCAACAAATCCGCCGGTTAAGCCTGGAACTCCGTAGTGAAAGGCGACGACCGATAGAACTGCGATCGCCCTAAGCCCCTCGACATCAGCTCTGAAATGGGCCGCCGCTCGCGATACGGGTTGCATATCTATTGCCGCTTACGTTGAATCAAATCGCGGGAACATTAGCACCGCGTATTTCGTTCGGGGAGTTTGGCCGTTTTCGGTTGTTCGTAGGGCGGCGGCGAGGCAAGGGCGCCTGTCGCCGGATACGCGGGGGGGAGAACGGGCGCGGCCCGCCAGGAGTCGAGAGGGAATCAGCGGATCAGATCCGCTTCAGACCAAAGCCGCCAGGTTGGCGTCATTCGCTGACCTCAGCCTTAGACGCGTTCGAACAAGATGTCGAAATAGGCGCCACCAGATGCACGTTTCGCAAACCGGTCCTCGCGTCTCACCTGAAAGCCAAAAGCTTTCAGATACGAGCATATTTGATCAACGGTCGCACAATTCCGATATGACTCGAAGTCCGCCGCTTCGGCCTTGATGAATCTGAATTGCGGCAAGATTTCTTGCGCACCCCGCAGAACCAGCAACTCCGAACCCTGGGTGTCCAACACAAGGGCATCGTATTGCCCGGGATCGACCTGCCACATTTCAAGAGCCGTTTTCAACGTCAAAGAACGAACCGTTATGTCGCGGACGTAGCGCACATCCGGCCAAATGTCCTTGTGGTCATGCAAATCCAGAATGGACGATGACAGGCCATCATTGTTCGAGACATGGAAAGTATAGGGCTTGCCATCAGTATCGGCGATCAGCGCGTTGATTGCCCGCTGGTCAGGCAGCGAACGGATGTTTTGTCGAAGCATTTCAAATTGCTCCGGGACGGGTTCTATCCACGCCACCTTGAGTTTGTGTCGGGCATAGAGGTCTCGTTCTTGGCCAGCATTTGCTCCGACATGAACCACGCCGGAACATAGTTCAAGATAGGAGTCGGGATCGCCGTAAAGGCGGCGGGAAATGTAGCGGCGCAATCGGCCGGCAAAGCGTAGCGGCGCTGTGAGCATAATGAGTTCGCCTGTGCTTGTCGCCTGAACAGCCCACCCGGCAATTTGACCTCCACTTAAAGGGAGGTCAACCCGCTCCATGCTAAGCACGCCAGTATTCCGTTCGAAACAATGGCGGCAAAGCGGCGACGCATTCTTCGAAATACGCGATGTTGCCCAGGTGCTTCAAAGTCGGTGAAAGATCAATTGAAGAAGAAACCCGAACGTATTGCCGCGATAGAGCCCGCGTTATTGCAGCGCTCGAAGTTGGGAGTGCGATCCGCGAGCCGAGGTCGCGCACCACAAATGTGGCAGTGCGGAACTCGGTCGCATAGGTCACATTTTGCTGCAAACTCCAATGAGTGACGGGCTTGACGTTATGCGCCGGCATGGCGCAGGCTTGCTTGTCCGGAGGGTTGGGTGTCCGGAGGTGTCGATATGGAGAAGTCTGTCGCTGAGCATTACGGTGCGCAGTTCTTCAAGGAGCAGTCCGGCGGGTCTTTCGAATCTGCGTCGGTGATCGTCCCACTGGTGCTTCGACTTTTCAAAGTAAATTCGGTCGTTGACGTCGGCTGCGGAGTCGGCACCTGGCTGCACGAATTCGCTACGAACGGTGTGAGCGATTATCTCGGAATTGACGGCGACTATGTGCCTCGTGATCAGCTCAAAATTCCGTCGGAAAGGTTCAGATCCATGGACCTTCGATCCATCACCGATATCGGCCGCAAATTCGATTTGGCGTGTTCGTTAGAGGTGGCCGAGCATTTGCCCGAGAGTAGCGCGAATGAGTTCGTTTCCGCGCTCGTGGCCGCTGCACCAATCGTAGTGTTCTCTGCTGCAGTCAAAGGGCAAGGCGGTAGAAACCACCTGAACGAGCAGTGGCCATCCTACTGGGCAGAACGTTTTAGCGGCCATGGTTACAGCGCCTTCGATTGCGTCCGACCGCAGATATATGACGACAGCCGAATTCGGCCCTGGTATCGACAGAACCTTCTCGTTTTTTGTCGCGGCGATTATTGTCCCGAGGGTTATTCGTCGCTAACCAGCCCCTTCGATCTGGATCGTGTCTTGCCCGACTACTTTCAGTATAAGCTCGAGGAAGTCACCGAAGGCAAGAGTGCGGCGATAGCGGCAAGACATCTCCTCGGAAACCTTGGGGTCTTGGCAAGAGCAGCGAGACGTCGGTCCGGTCTCTAACGCCTCATTTCCGGCCGAAGATGCGGTTCGCTTGGCCTAAAGAGAGATGGCACCGCGATGACGTCGCTTGACAAGAGCAGCCAACAGCAAGCGCCGCGAAAGCGCTTACTTGCTTCTCATCAATCGCGATGACGACCTACCAACAGGCTATTCGTGTCGCGCGAAGTAGCGGAAGCCGTGCTGCTTGATCAGCTCGTCGCGCTTTGCGGATTCGAGATCCTCCTTCATCATCTCCCGAACTAAGCTCTCGAACGACGTTTTCGGCTCCCATCCGAGCTTCTGTCTCGCCTTGGCAGGATCACCGAGAAGCGTCTCGACTTCGGTCGGTCGGAAGTACCTGGGATCGACCGATACAACGCACTTTCCAGTTTTGGCATCGTATCCCTTTTCATCGACCCCCGCGCCTTCCCAGCGAATTCGCATTCCAATCTCGCTGGCCGCGACGTTGACGAAGTCCCTCACCGAGTGTTGTTTGCCGGTAGCGATGACGAAATCCTCTGCCTTCTCCTGCTGCAACATCAACCACTGCATCTCAACATAATCGCGGGCATGTCCCCAGTCGCGCAGCGCGTCGAGATTACCGAGATACAAACGTTCCTGCAGGCCCAAATGGATCCGCGCCATGGCGCGCGTGATTTTTCGGGTGACAAAGGTCTCGCCGCGGACGGGAGACTCGTGATTGAACAGGATGCCATTGCAGGCATACATGCCGTAGGCTTCACGATAGTTCACGGTGATCCAATACGCGTAGAGCTTGGCGACCGCGTAAGGGGAACGTGGGTAGAAGGGCGTCGTCTCCTTTTGCGGGATCTCCTGCACGAGGCCATAGAGTTCGGACGTCGAGGCTTGGTAGAAACGCGTCTTCTTCTCCAGGCCAACGATCCGGATCGCCTCTAAAATCCGGAGCGCGCCCAGCGCGTCTGAATTTGCCGTATATTCCGGTTCCTCAAACGAAACGGCAACATGGCTTTGGGCAGCGAGATTATAGATCTCATTAGGCTGTACCTGCCCGACGATCCGGATCAGGCTCGATGAGTCCGTGAGGTCGCCATAGTGCAACCGGAACGGCGGGTCCGGCTCATGCGGGTCAAGGTAAAGGTGATCGATTCGGTCGGTATTGAAGAGGGAGGTCCGGCGCTTGATGCCGTGGACCTCGTATCCCTTCTGTAGAAGAAGTTCGGCCAAATAAGCGCCGTCCTGGCCGGTGACGCCGGTAATAAGTGCTCGTTTCTTGGTCATATCAGTCCCAGAAATGGAAATCTGTGCTTACACGGAATTGACTTGGCTAGGGAGGGTGAAACAGAACGAAAATCAAGCTTAGATTAACGGCAGCTTGGCTGCAGCGGTGTGCCAAAAGTCCCCTGCAGAGAAAAGCTGGATCGGATTGATGACAGCTTTCAGTCTTGGCCCGGTAGTCGGCCAGTAGCCTAGCTAGAAGGCGGCGACGTCCCGTGTCCACCGTTGTGGATCTGTGCCAGACTCCGCGCGCACGATGACGTACCCATCCAGCGCCTCGACTAGTGGCGTCACGACCGGGCTCAGATTATCGAGTGCAGGGACCACTCTTCTCTTACGCACGAGCAGCACGAGATGATGCTCTCCGTTAGTTCGGATGATGACCTCAGCGAGAAGGAGAGCCGAGCGCGGCCAGCCGGATCGCAGCAGTCGATGGCGCTTGGTGACGGCATAGTCGCCGCAATTGCCTTCGTAAGGGAAAATCTGCCTTTCCACGTCATCTCGACTTGCGGGCGGATCCTTTGGCGCTATGCCGAAATTCACCGCTGAATTGATCCGGGCGAGCTCTCGCCGGCGTTGAACGGAGGAGCGTAAATTTCGAATCCTGCATCATCGTGGGCGCTGGCAGTCCTCGGGATATGAATGCAGAATTGAAAGAATGAAAGCGGCGGTGTGCTGGAGAGGCATCGGGATGGTTACCAGCAACGGTCGATCACTGACCATCACGCCAACGCTAATTTGGAGGTGATCATCCAAGCCGTCAGTAAGAGCCCAGGTCAGGTTGCGCACGAATTTTCGGCAAGTGTTAACGGCCTACGATATCGGAAAACAGATCGCTCCAGACACTCTGGGACCTAGCGACGGTAAGCGAAGGAGATGTCGATGCTCTATTCTGAGGCGTGGAAGCTGGGCCGGCGGTTGCATGCCTGATTGGCAACGTTAGGCTCGATAGCCATCCGAGGCGACGAGGCAGACAGCAGTGCCATAGCCGATCGTTCTTCGGCCAAGCGCCTCTCAATGTACTGCCGTTCAACTTCGGTCAGCGTCGTTTCGAGCAGGCGCACATATCGATCTATGTTCTTCTGATATGTGTGCAAACGGACAATCTTCTCGTCCATCATCGTCCATCCCGGGGGAACGAGTACGATATTGAAAATATCTCTTGAAGAGGCATTTTTAAATATTTTAATCAATGCGTCTGATTTAAAATGGCAGATAAATCCGTACCGGTCAAGAAGGAGTATCTTCGATCAAATCACAGTCATAATTCATTTCGACCGTCGCGCCGCTCTATCCGTCTCCAGCATCGGAAAACACACCCGAAATGGCGCCGGCCATGAGGATTTGAACTTGATCATGGAGATCTGTGACACTCCCACAGGTTCGGTCTCAATGCTACGCAACCGTATCTCCTTACGCTGACGCTTGGCGCATCGTGCAGCATCATCTGCCGCACTGCCTTAAGCCCCCGCGCCCGCGAGGTGAGATATCAGCGCTGCCGTCGCGGCTGGCCGACTCAGTAGCGCTCCAATTGCAGAGGAATGCCAGTTCTTTCTTTCTGAGCAATGTTGTTGCTCGTGTTTGGCCCCCAATTTTCTCGCCTGTGAGATTGATAAGTGGAGGCGGCCACCACTCTCCCCAAAAAGTCGCAAATCAAAGCCAAAGAAGGGCGGTGATCTTGCAGGGGTCATGGCGCGTTCTGCCGCTCCCTCGGGGAGTTCAGCTTTTCCACATAACGCTGCATTGGATCATCTGAACTATGTGACGCAGAGAATCGCGCCCGACGCCGGGACATCTAAAGTCCGAAGCAACTTTAATTAAGATTGAGGGTATCATCCGTGAGGAGGGAAGGCCTATTGATCGCCGCACCGATAGCCTCGAAGATCAAAAGCGGGATTGATGCGGAGCCGAGGAACGGCTGATGCCAAGAACCCTCCAGGAGCAACTTGACCAACTTGAGCGAGACATCAAGCTGTACATGGAGTTTGATAGGGCAGAGAAAGATCGGTTCAATCGCGAGTCTTACTTGTGGACTGCCGAGGATCGCATCGAGTGGCAGGAGATACAATCCGGCAACGCTGAACGACTCCGAGAGCTTCGCGAACAGCGTGACGCATTGCGCAGTCAGATGGGCTTATAACTGACTTCTGTTTGAGAGCGCTTAAGAGTCTTGCACCGTTGATAGTGGAGCTTCGTATGTGGATTGCGACCGGCCACACCGATATGCGCCGTCGCATGGGCTCGCTGGCCTTGCTGGTGCAGGACGCGTTCACGCGAGACCCGCACGGCCGCGACCTCGATGTGTTCCGTGGCAAAAGCGGCAAGCTGATCAAGATCCTTGGGCACATGAGTTGGGCATGTCGTTCTGTGCCAAACGACTGGAGCGCGGCCCCTTCCTTGAGTTGTTCGAAAAGAAGCTCCAGCAAAGCTACACCTACAAGCAGCTGGCCGACGCACTCAATGCCGGAGGCGCACAGGGCCGGAGGGGAGCTCCATTCACCGAAAGATCGCTTTACACCTGCATTGCGAGAGCCAGAGCGCGCCTTGCTGATCGGGGCGCTGCCGAGATCCGCGTCAGGGCTGTCCAAACAGGTCACAGTGTAGCGACAGCAAAGACGTCGCGGTGGGACCAGGATCTGCCAAATTCGCCCGAACTTAGCGAGTTCAAGCAGCGCATCAGCGATGCGAAATCTCATGCTGCGACGGGCGAATTTTTGTTTGGCAGGGCGAGGCGGAAGTAGCTCGCCATGCCGTCAATTGATGATCGTAGGGAGCTGGAGCTTCTTCTCGATCGAATTGGTGTCCCTGCCGACCAGATCCAGATCAAGATCGTAGATCTCGAGGAGGCGACGCTATCGGACCAATGGCGGTGCGAGCGTCGCGCGAATTCGCCCCGGATCAGTACGGTGGTGTCGCAGCTAGCTCTAGCCTGGAAACGCAACTCGCACGCTGCACAATGGCAGCTCCTCATCACCTAGGCCTTGGAGAAGGCATCGGCTCCGTGGCCATATTGCCGCGCGGCGGTCGAACGAATATGGCGCGCCTCAAACAAAGGCCGCCGCCAGTCGTTAATCCAGCCTGGCTCGCCTCAGCCAAGCGCTCTCGAACTTACCGGACGTACCAGTATCCCCACCAGCGCTGGGACACGGGCCGTGCCTGCGCCTTCATGGCCGCGACTTCCTCGACCGGGCGAAGCTGGGGACCGTAGATCGCGGGCGGGTAGACATTATCCCACAGCACAAGCCCGCCTTGGACGAAAGCCGCCTGATGATGCGCCGGACCAAGCGCGAGCTCGGCGGCTGGCGCCACCGATGCCGTCAAGGTGAGGCCAAGAGCAGACAGGGCAATGGATGGAATAAGCACGCGGAAGTTCATTGGATTGAATCCCTTCGAAATGCGATGCGAAATAATGCGACGGCTCCCGGACGGTTGCAAGGGCATCGGCCGACCGATCGGCCCGAAATTCCCGTTGCGGGAAGCGGGGTCTGCGCGAAGCGCTCCTGCTCGACGATCAAAGCCTCGGGCCCGCAGGCTCGCAAGAGCATCTCTGTATAGAGTGTAATCGTTGCCGGCCGAAACGAGAGGTGGGGGTGGATGATCGAACACGGCATCGCCTTGCATGCACACAAGAAGTCAAGGCGTGAGCAATCTTTCGGCGCCGGGAGTCATCGAAAATCATGATGTCGACACACTGCTCGGTCTTGATGTGTCTCCGGACTATCCGGGACGACTCTCCATGGCTTCTGCATTTGTCTCCGCTTCCATTTTTGGCGCTGGCCTCATCTTGGGATATGCGCTGCGTGCTTGGCGCGTCCAGCGAAGGGCTGCAAGCTCCGCTGAGACCTCGACTCCCACCTCAACATTCGGCCATGCCCGACGAGCCTTTTAAGCACCGTCCGGCTCGCCGGCAGGCACTCGGGGTTCTCACTGAAACGAATGGGGGCATGACGAGATGAGTGAACCCAAGAAGGACGCTCCGCGGCGATACATTGTGGATGGTGCGGGACAGCGTGTTCTCGTCGGCCTGACGATTTCGGAGACGCTAGAGTTCGAAACGTTGGACAATCCGGATGCGCGATTGCGCGCCGGTTTGCCTGATCAGGAGCCTCATCTGCAGCACAACGAGCACGGCGCGCGTTGGCTGGAGCTCTACGTCAAGCATGAGCGAGCCTGGAACGATTGGATGGCCGAGACGCGTGCCCAGCCGCAGAAGCCCTGCCTGCTCAACTAGGCGAGGCGCTTCACCTCTGAGCGCCGAAGCCCATTCGACGCTCGCCGCGGAAGGGCTTTGACAGGCAGATGGCAAGCGGTTGGGACCATGTCACACCGCGAGCATGCGACTTCCCTGGATGCTCATCAGGGTGAGGTTGCCGGTCGCATAGGCGCCGGTATCGATGTTGGCACGGTTATTTCGCACGTCGGCGTTCCGCACGGGCGTGTGACCGTGCACGATATATTTGCCGAAATTCTTTTTGCTCTCCAGGAACTCCTCGCGAATCCACAAAAGATCGTTCTCCTGCTGTTCGGATAACGCCACGCCCGGTCGAACGCCCGCATGCACGAAGAAGAAATCCCCGCACGTAAAGCTAAGACGCAAATTGTCCAGGAATTCCAGATGCTCAGTCGGCATTGCGCGAATCAAATCGCGCAAGATCGATGTCGGCTCGTCGCGCTTCAGATCCGGCGGGGCGAGCCCGTAAGACATCAATGTCTGGGTCCCCCCGACGGCAATCCAATCCTCGAACAGCGAAGGATCTTCGAACACGCTCACCAGAAATGCCTCGTGATTACCCTTGAGGAAGACCGCATTGCCCCGGCGACTACGCTCGACCAGGATGTCGAGGGTGGCGCGCGTATCCGGGCCGCGATCGATGTAATCGCCCATGAAAACCTCGATCGCGTAGCGCGGGCGACTGCGAGCCACGTCGGCGTCGATCACCCGCAACATCGGCTGGAGCAGATGCGCACAACCATGAATATCCGAGATCGCATAGATGCGAACTCCCTCCGGCAGGTGCGGCTTATGGATTGGCCGACGTGGTCGGGCGAAAGATATCATGGCGCACAATCGATCAGGTGGTCGAGAAATTTCCCCAAGTCGCCGGCACCTGAGAACTCCCCATCTGATGCGAACAACGTGCGGTGGATGGAGTAGCGGTCCTCGTTCTCCGGCTTGATCACGCCAAAAGAAGGGCGGAATTTCTTGCCTACCCCTGCTTGCGACGGGTTCCACCGGTCCGGAGAAATTGCAATGCTGAGCTGGATACCGCGGCAAAGATGCATGGCTCATTGCAAATTTCGTGATGCATCCGCAGATAGAAATTCATCCATGTTCCCGCAACTGACCCCTCGCGCTCTCGCGACAGGATAGGCGCTGAAAGATGAGCGAAGACGCGCTCGCGTGACCGTTAAAGCATCGCGGAGGATATGGAACTTGAATCCAAAATACGGCAGCGCCGTCGCTGATATGTCAGCACTATGACGAGAGCGTCAGCGCGTCGAATTGTCGATGCGCATTTCGACGCGACACATCATGCGTGCAAAAGTTTTGCATGCAGCGCCACAATGTCGCTGCGATCACTTAACACCCTCCGTTTGGGAAGCGGTAAATCTTCAGCATCACAATGACCGCCAGGCACTCTCCACACGTAGAGGATCGAATGGCTGTTGCCACTTATAGCTCTGATAGCACCTATGCGATATCCTCCGCACGGGGCACGGCTCTTCAGAAGCCTTTTCAGCTCCTCGTGATCGCGGCCGACCTCTTGCTGATCTTGCTCTGCTACGCGATGGCGTCTGAACTTTATAGCGTCGCCACGCCGTCCTCTGGAGACGGAGCGCCCATCGGCGCCGGACTGATCGTCAGCGCAGTGTTCGTTGCAATCGCCTATTTTCAGGGTGTCTATGCAACGCACCGTTTGCTGAGTCTGGTCTGGCAATTGCGCAAAGCGATGATCATTTGGCTGGTGTCACTGACAATCCTTGCGGTCGCGGCGTTTCTATTGAAATCGTCGGACAATCTGTCCCGCGGCACGTTCCTCATCTTCACCGGAGTTGGCGGCGTTGGGTTGCTCAGCCTGCGCTTTGCGTGGCAGTGGGCGCTCGGCACGAGCTTTGCCAAGGGCCGATTGGTCGATCGCAAGGTTGCCCTACTCAGCCTGAAGCCGCTTGATTTCACCTCGAGCCGTTTCAAGGACCTGCGCAAGAACGGTTTCGACGTGGTTCGCCATTTCGTGCTTCCCGCTAACAACCATGGGACCGGCTGGGAGAGGCAAATCCGGGATGTTATTCGCCAATCCCGTGCAGCAGATGTCGAGGAGTACCTGTTGGCGGTTGATTGGAACGAGCTGCCGTTGTTGCAGCAACTCGAACTGCACTTGCGCGCTGTACCTCAGCCGATCCGTCTCTTGCCGGATAATTCGATCGCTGATCTGGTATCGCGCCCGTTTTTGCCGGTCAGCGGCACGGTGGCAATCGAGATTCAGCGACCACCGCTCAGCGTGTTTGAACGTCTCCAGAAGCGCTGCCTCGACGTCGGTCTGGCGTTGTTTTCGCTAGTGGCCCTAGCGCCAGTGCTGATCACCGTCTCCATTCTGATCAAGCTGGATTCGCCTGGGAGCGTGATCTTTCGACAGTCGCGCCGCGGCTTCAACGGCAAGCCGTTCGACATCTGGAAATTTCGCAGCATGTACGTGTGCGAGAATGGTCACTCGATTACTCAGGCAACCAAGAGGGACGCACGCGTCACGAGGATCGGGCGCTTCCTCCGCATGACAAGCATTGACGAGCTGCCCCAGCTCTGGAACGTGCTGCGCGGCGACATGTCGTTGGTCGGACCACGCCCACATGCGCTTGCCCATGACAACTATTATGACGAGATCATCAGCAACTACGTATACCGCCACCACATGAAGCCGGGCCTCACGGGCTGGGCTCAAGTTAACGGTTTCCGGGGCGAAACGCCGACCATCGACCTCATGGAAAAGCGGGTAGAATATGACGTTTGGTATGTAAGGAATTGGAGCATTTGGCTCGACCTGAAAATCATGGCGCGCACGGCGGCTACAGTCATTTCCCAGGAGGCGTACTAGGTCAGCGCAGGCGGCCTTGGCGGCGCGGCGCGGACTCGTAGGCGCTGAGCTAGATGCGGATTGAGGCGAGAGCTCCCTTTGGAGCCTTTGAATCAGGCGTCGCGCCAATCACCAAGCTTCAGGTCTTATGCCTACGCGTCCTGTTCCACAACCGCACAATGGCCTCACGTGTTGCGACCAGCCGCGCCATCAAGACGAAAAAGACTCCCGTTGCGAGTGATCCGAGAGCGTGGCGAAGGGAGAATTGTTCGTTGTGATCGAGCCGGTCTTGATGCTTTTCGATCGGGACCGGCACAAGGATTGTTCCTGACCTGTTCAGCCGCGATCGCGACCCGCGGGAAGGAACCACGATGAGCACGAATAAAACGTTGAGCAACAGCCAGATGCTTAATATGGCAAGTACCGTCATCCAGTCCCACCGAAATGCAAGATCAAGTATCGGGTTAAATTAACCGTCGGAACCTCAGAAGGAAAGGGTGCACAACGCGGTTGAGGCGTCGGCTGACTCCTTCCAGCCGACGAGTTCCAGAGATACTCTATCTCGATCATCTCAGCCCGCCTTCATCAATCCGTCCAAATCGGCTACGACAATGATCGTCGTTTGTGGACTCCGTACGATTACGGTCGGCGCTGGAACCATGGATCGCGCGAGCGCTAAGCCGCAGGAAGCGCTTTGCGTAGGATCCTTCGGCGTTCGGGGCGCAGCGGATGAGCCGGAACGATGTTCGAGCTGCTCGGAGCCCCTACGCACCGCGCTCAGCTTCCGCACAGCCGTGAACCCGTCTGGATCAAATGTGACAAGAAGCCGTCTCGGGCTGCGGTGGCAATCGCCATGTCTAGCGCACGAGAATTGATTGTAAAGGAAAACGCGCAGTGGTGCGCCAAGCACGACGATTTGCCTGAACGATCGAAGACCCGAATCCTGCGACGAAGCGGTAAACTCTGGCATCACCACGTATCGATCTGGTCAGGTTGAGAAGGCCTGGCTCAACTAGGCTCGGGCGACGGCAGCGAAGCGCGCCCACTAAACGCTACGAGGTCAACCGCGCAGTGTCGCCAGAAAGGACGGGTCGATCGATTCAACTGCATCTTCCAGGAAGGCCTTGCCCAGTTTTGATGCCCTGCGATAAGCGGACACGAGTGCCGATCTCGACCCAGGTCGGCGTATCAGGATGAGCCGAACGTCATTGCGTACGAGGTCCTTGATATCGGGAAGGGCGAGCGCATCGAAGCGGGCCGCAATGTCGATCCGCGCCGGCATCAGTCGCGCGTCGTTTGGTGCGACGAAATATGCCATCTTCAGGGCCTCGACCACGACCGGATCGTGCGGGTCGCGCTGGACCTGAAGCAGCGCCAGCGCCAGCCATAGTTCAGGATTGTAAGGAGAGGTCGAGAGCGTCCGCCTGAGGCGGCCGAGAGCGTCGGTATGCGCTATTGATCGCAGGATCGTGGGCCTTTGCTGGCCAGACTCAATTGTCTGCAGCGCGGCGACCGATCCATGATTACCTTCCAGCTCTGATCCAAACGGCGAGCGCGTTCCCAACAATGTGGGCGCGTCTTCAGTCCACCGCGCCCCAATCTCGGCCGCATCTGCGGAAAATGTTGTCCGGCTCAGCGCCGGCACCTCCGCTATGGCCGACACAATCGCATAGGATCCGACCGCCAAGGCCAACGCCACCAGAAGAACGCGAAATCTGCTCGATGAACTCATTGTCGATGCATTAGTTCAACATACGGCGCGCGGAAGCCGCCGAGTGGTTGGCGCCACTGGTCCGTCCCACTGATTGTGCAAGTCCAACTCCGACCATCACCGCCACGATTGCTTGAATCGCGGGGTTTGAGAGGCTTGAGTCAAGAAAGCTCTCGCAGAGTACAACGACAACGGCGGCGGCCGCGGCGGCCGCGAAAAAGGAATCACGTCCTCGCCGAACGGCGCCGCGAAAGCTAACGAGGAAAAACTGGACGGCGAAGGCTGCTAGGATGGCGCTCGCCAATCGTCCCGCCTCGACAGCCATCAAGACTGCGGTGGAGGGAGGGGCTGCCAGCGCAGCGCCGAACTCCTGATAGGCTCTCGAAATCAGCCTAAAGCTTCCGAGACCATGCCCCCACGTCGGTGCATCAGAGAGCAGGTGCTTTGCCGGCGCAACTGCTTCCGGGGGGAGGCTGACGAATCCAAGGAGGCCCAAGCCTCCGGATCGAGAGTGCGACGCAGCCATCGCGCTGGCGATCGCTGCAAGGACCAAGAACAATAGCGCCGAAGGCCAAGACCGAAATCCCAAGCGCCGGACAGCGGCTATGAACACGAGGACCATCAATCCGCAGCCAGTAACCGCCACCAATGCGCGTTGTTGGAGGGCGGCAAGTGCGGCGAATGCTACGGCAATTCCTAACAGACCGCAGGAAACGCCGACCCACAGTAGGGGCGAAGCCAGATTGTGGATGTTCTGCTGGTGCAGGTGGCGTTCGAGTGCCCGGGCGACGAGCGCGCCATTTGTCAATATCGCAAGAGCGGCTGCTGCCGGAAACAGATTCGTAGATACGCCGGACTGGGGAATGATTCCGGCGAATAAATCGAGCCGGCCGAGTAGGAACTCGACTGACATGAGGGTCGTCACTGCGCTCAATACGAACAGGATCATTTCGGCCATACGGCGATCCTTGGTGATGATGACGGTCGACACCAGGAGCGACACGTCGACCAGATAGAGGAACAGGCTGTGCAACGTTGCGCTCGTATCAACGCTGATGCGGCCCGGCAGCGATGGCTGATTCAATGCGATCGAAGTCGCCGACCAGATCGGGTTCGCAAGCGAAGACATCGGAAAGATTTGCAACGTCATCCAGACGACCGGAAGCAAGAATATGAGGAGAAATTGCTTCAGCAACTGCGCGGCAGACGCGATTTGCGCCTCCGGACCTCTTGTTGCCATTGCCATCATCAACGCAGTAGCAAGTGAAATCACATGCTGTGCGAAGGAGCCGCTTGTGAGCGCCAAGATCGGAGTCGCGGCCAGCAATGTGATTAAAAGCCAGGAAGCGATGAGCACTCGGAGAACCGTGAGACGTGGAAGCGGGAATGGAATGCAGCATTGCACAAGTGGGACATTGATACGCGTCGCATAGCCGAGCTTGGGACGCCACCGTCGTCTCGGTGATGGATGGCCGGATAGAAGCCACCATGACGCATCATCACAACGCGGCCTGCCAACTGGTCACATGCATTCGGTTTGCGGAATTCGCTCTGCATGACAGTTCCGTGACCGGCTAAATTATCGAGCATGGCAGTACTGCGACAAGTAACGGAGAGCCGTCGCCAGTCCAGCCATCGGCACCGCACCGCGGATCGCGGTCGGTGTGGTCCCAATTTCAACCTCAAGCTCGTTTGCGGTTTGCCAGTCGCTAGCAGCAAGCTTCGAGGCGTCGGCGGGTAGTAGGAGCGCGACGCCGCCCTGGATCACAGATGCCTGGAACTCTGCGCGCTTCTCTCCCGCTATGAGGGCTACGTTCGGTCGCGCCGAGCGGGACAGTGGCTCGAGTACAATGAGTACAATTTCGATGCCACCTTTCCCGCATTGCAGGCTCAGGCCAGCAAGGCGCGTATCCGACTTGGCACTATCGACGACATGCATCACTGAAATGGCATCGGCGCCGCCGTCTGGATTTTTGCTCTTCACCAGTCGCCATCCGCCCTCAAGCTGTGTCGATTGGCTGCCGGACTCGATCTGCTTGAACGCCTCTTCGTCACAACGTCGACGCTGCTCGGCGCTGATCCCAGACCCGCAGTTCAGAATGCCTGGACGCACCGCCTCGGCTCGACCGGGAGCCGTCGTCATCAAGAGACCAGCACCGAGCAGGACTGAGCGCACCATCAGAAGCGCCGACCTAACATGCGCTAGCGCCAAATCATTCATGTTGTATCCAAGGGCCCTGTCAAAAATCGGGCAAGCGCTGCCCGCCGCTCCGGATCAAGCATTTGACGTCAATCGACATAACCATACCTCTTGTAGTATCGATTGCGATAGTAGGCTGCGCCGTACGTATCGTATCGGCTCATCACCGACACGTTCACCTTGTTAAGAACCGCACCGAGCATCCGCTCGCGCACAACCGGCGTTTCGCCTAGCACGCGCTCGACAATATCGATTTTCGACTTCGCCCATTCGATGACAAGGATATAGGAATCAGCCAACCCCCCGGTCGCCCGAACGTCAACGACCGGCGCCAGCGGGCTAAGATCGAGAACGATGCGATCAAAGTGCTGCCGTAGTTGCTGGAACAGGTCGTCCATCTGTTGCGAGGCCAGCAGGTCGCTCGAATTCGAGAAGCGCGATGTGATGGCACAAGGAAGAAAATGTAGAGTCGTCTGCGGGTCTATCCAGACCACGTCCCTCCAGTCGGCTTGGCCGATGACGACATGGATCAAGCCGTCCTGCGCAGCCGGAGTAAGCCTTGCGGTGAGGCTTGGGTTGCGGATGTCGCCATCGATCAGCAGCGTACGGCAGCCGCTTTGCGCCAAGGTCTGCGCCAGCGCTTCGCTGATGGTTGACTTTCCCTCGTTCGGAAGAGCGGAGGTAATCCCCAGGACCTTGTTGGACCCTGCACCGAAATTTGCGAAATCGCTGGCGAGCTTGATCGACCGAAATCCCTCCGCGAAGCGTGAAAACGGGGCATTGATCACGTGCCGCCCGACGCTCTCCTCAGTTGAAAGCAGACGGTCGCGATGCGACTGTTGGTGGCTGAACGCGGGCGCGGGCCCGTGGAGTGGCAAGGTCGTGCCGGAGCCCCCGTGACTCGGTGATGCCTGCTGCGGTTTGGGCTTGTCGCGTTTGCCGAATCGCCAGGCCGCTTTGCCCGATTGAGCGGAATTCGCTTTGATGGCACCCTGCTCTATGACCGGAATCGAAGCGAGACATCGGGTATCCACGAACTTCTCGACCTGCGAAACGGTACGGAAGACGCGATCCATCATATCAAGCAGGATTGCCACGAGAGCTGCGAGAATCGACCCACCCACGATCGCCGCAAGCAGGATGAGTGTCGTTCTTGGCGACGTCTTGTTGGGAAGAGTCGACGCGGCCTGGCTGATCACCCTAGCTTCGGTAATGGGAAACGACTGCTGCTGAACCGAGACCATGTACAGTTGCAGGAAGTTGTCAGACAATGCGCGAGCGCTCTGAGCGTTGCTTTCCAGATCTCTCAGGATGATCTGGGCCTGGCTGGTATTATTCGAGACCGCGATCGTATCGTTCAAGCTCTTCTGGCTGGACTCTTCGCGCGCCTTGGCAATTTCAAGGTCACTCTTGTAGACCTCGGCCGTGCGTCGCAGTTCGTCAATGATCGAGCGTCGGATTTCACGCATCTGATTGCGTAAATTGACAACCGCCAGATGTGTCGATCCATACCGATTCGACCAATCCGCCTGCTTGGCCGCGTACTCGAGATAGGTCTGGCGCAATTTGGTGATGACCGGGTTCGCCATCGTCTCGCTCACCGTCGCCAGGTCATTCAGAATGACCTTGGAATCGTCGCTGTCCGCATTCAATATCGCGGTGATGCGTTCGAGCTTAGCCTGTGCCTCCGCACGCTGGCTACGCGCAGCCGTCAGCGAAGTATTGATTTCAGCGAGTTGCTGCTCAGTGAGCAGTCGCCCGCCGGCGTCGACGATGTTGTTCTTGGCTTTGAAATCCGCAACGGTGCGTTCGGCGGAAGACGCCTGCGACCGCAATTCCTTCAATCGGTCCTGCAGCCAGACCGCCGCCCGTCTGGAGGCCTGATATTTCGATTCCAACGAATCCACGATATAGCCGTCGGCGACTGCGTTGGCGATCCGCGCTGCCAACTCCTGCGACAATGCCTGAAAGGAGATCTCGATAACATAGCTCACGCCGACGCGCTTGATGCTGAGGCCGCTCGCAAAGCGAGCGAGTGCTGCGCGCAGTATTTGCTCTTCCGTGGGCGGGGTCGACTCGGAGAATATTCCGGTAATCGCGCTACTGATGCTGCTGAGCAATCCGCCGCCGTCGCTCATGAAGTCTGCCGACTCCGCAAGTTTCAGATCCTTGATGACTTTGGAGGCGATCGCTTCGGACTTGAGAAGTTCGACTTGACTGTCGACCATCGCCGAGTCGATCGGGTTGTCTGCGCCGCTCGCGGGCGCTTGCGTCTGCAGGCCCTGCATCTTGCGGCTGTCGATCATCAGGATCGCCGTTCCGGTATATCGCTTCGGTGCCGTGAACACGTAGACGCCGGCAAGACAGATGCACAGGAGCAGCGTGAAAATCATCACTGGATACTGGCGGCTCATCAGCGCAAGCGCAGAGGAGATGGTCTGCTCCAGCGATGGGGCCTCCGGCGCCGTGTTTTCGATCTCGCGAGATGTGATCTTTGTTTGAAGCATCCGGCCCGCCCTACCTAAATCTCTGTGAATGCGGCATCAGGCTGGCCTTGCCGCGCTGAATTCGTGCAAAAGTGCCGCCTAGAAGTTCC
The DNA here is from genome assembly GCF_023073535.1 of Bradyrhizobium sp. 179. Classification (NCBI taxonomy): domain Bacteria; kingdom Pseudomonadati; phylum Pseudomonadota; class Alphaproteobacteria; order Hyphomicrobiales; family Nitrobacteraceae; genus Bradyrhizobium; species Bradyrhizobium sp. 179. Next base: position 247,482 of record NZ_JADPJR010000136.1, read on the forward strand.
CTGTTGGTCGAATTCGACACGACGGATGCGGTGATCGACGCGCGGCGCTCGAGAATTGGCCAGTGCCACCGAGGCTCTCTTGTCAAAGCACCTAGTTGGTTCGTGCGACACGTTATTGGTCAGAGAAGTTTCGGCAACGCTGCAGGGCCACCGTAGGTACCGCTTGCCGCAAAATCGTCATAATGCCCATCTCCGTCAACTTTGCCAAAAAAGCGACTTTCAAGATCGAGACAATTCATGCCGCCTGAGAAGATCATGGTTCGCCCACGAATTGGGCAGGATTCCACGAATGCTACGTGCCGACCCGGTGGACAGCGTCCGACCGGTCTCAAATTCTGCGATGCAATATCGACCTGAGTGTGACGGACAAGCATGAGATCTTGCAACTGCCACAGGCAAGGCGAATCCGGTCTCGCGGTTACGACCGAGCACGCGACGCCGGAATCCGAACGGGTCTGGTTTCGGAATATCCGCTATGGTGGCGAGAATCGGCTTTGAAATTCCACCGGTGAATCTCCGATCTCCGGACACTTGAAGGATCCAGCCAACAAAACCTCAATCAAAATCCTTGATGGAGGATTCCCGATTCCAATCCACAAGCGAGCTTGCCAGATCGTACTCGAATTTGAACCCGCTTGCGATCAGATGCTTCGGCAGAATGTTCGTAGAAAACCACAACTTCTTGATCCGGTCACGATTGATGCCGGTCTTGATGCCGACAGCCTGCAGCACCTCGAATGGAAGCACGGCGAGATTCATTAGCCATACCGGAATCGTTATCGTCGGCTTGGGGTAAGCGGCAGTTCGAGAGAAGGCGGAGCAAATCTCGCTGATGGTATAACGGTCCTCATAGCAGAAATTGTAGATCGACAGACCGTCGTTGCGAGACGCCATGAAGAACATCGACGAGACCAGGTCCTTCACATAGCCGCACGACTTGATGGTGTCGGTTCGGCCCGGATAGATGAAGGCCCGCCTTTCGAGAAGCCTCGACAACCGCGTGAAATTGCCTCGCTCGTAGCGCCCATAGATGACGGCGGGGCGCACGATGGTCAGCCGCCTGTCCGGGTCCTCCGATTGCCATAGACGATGGATCGCTTCGGCCGAGAGTTTGGAGCGTCCATAGGCACTGACTGGGACCGGCGTCGCATCTTCGGTAAGTGGGGTCTCGGTCGGACCGTAGACCGATATCGAGCTGGTAAAGATGACGTTCCGGCTGCCAGTGTCTCTCGCAAATCGGCAGACGTGCACCGCACCCAGCACGTTTGTATAATAATAGTCGCCGTCCGGATGACCTGGGGTGACATGGACTGCAGCCAGGTTGAAGATGTCGGCAGGCAGCCCGCCTGCGAGCTTCGGGTCGATTGGCTCACGGACATCATGATGGACATACTCGACGCCTTCGACGTGCGCCCTAGGCTTCCCGATATCCACTGAGACGATTCGATCGTAGCGGCCGGAAGCGAGCATCCGCGTCATTAGATGTGTACCGATGAAGCCTGCGCCTCCGAATACAATAGCCTGGGTGGGATTGGACATGAGCGCGAGGGTCAACTTGAGTGAAGGTGCTGAGTCAACGGCGACAAATTTCGGTCAAGGCTCCCTGACAATCGAGCGCACGCATTGGAAAGCGGCACGCCCTGCCGTTGCAAGGGTTGTGCCCAGAAAGAACAAGATTGCTTGATGTGCAGTGCGCCCGCTCGCGGCCGCGAGCGCTTATGCTGCTCGACATCAGTGAAGCGGACAATTTGGGGCAGCAATTGGTCAGTCATGCGTTTCTCATGTAGCGATAACAGGATCGTTACCGACAGCGCGTGTGACATGCTCGGAATCATCGGTTCCATTGGGCGATCCCAAATGCGATGGCGCTGATTCAAGCGGCAACGCGAATAGATGGGAGGACGGACTGCTCGTCTGATCAAGGACTCAATAGAGCTCGCGATACTCAAATTGGAAGTTCGTTGATCCCGCCGCGATCCCCAATAATCTTTGCAGCTTCTGGTAACCTGCGAGCGGAACGACGATGCAATCGGAACTTCCCGCGTAGCAAACCCGAACCCGGATCGATTGACCGCAGATGTTTTGAACCAGCACAATCTGCTCGATGATCTTGGGGTTGTTGGCTTGAGGGTGTGTCACCGGATTGACTGATATGCAAAGCTTTCCGTCCACTGTCGTGTGATTTGGAGCGAAGGTACCTTCCATCGGTCGAATCGAACTCGAAGGCCGAGTGGAAATGCCGGAGCCGCCATACATCGGAGGAGATGTGCGACCGAAGCCGGAAATTTGAGCATCGGCCGTCGTTGGGAGGAGCGATGAAGCGATAGCTACACATATCGCCACATAACCGTCTGAGCGCCTAGATCGGTTATCATGCATCTTCACTGCTCTGCACATCCATGATGGTTGGGGCCAGCTCTCGAAAGAAGCCGCGATTGTCGCGGCAGGATAGAGTTGCAGTTGCGGCAACAGAATGACAGGTAAAATAGTTCCCGGGATTGCAGGCGGGAATCTTGCCTCTTCCTTGCGCTTGAAAACACGTGCTAGAGGCTGCACCTTCCTGGAGTAAGTGTCTGACGCCCGTCGACTGTGATGTTCTGTCGGCCGTCATGCGACGTACTTGCAACGCGAGTATTCTAGGCGGCGAATGTTGAAGGAGATACCAGGACCCGCTGTGTTGCCGGAAGTCGAACCGGCGACCCTGCCGCGCCTCTCGGTCGTCATTCCGAACCACAATTACGCAGCTTATGTGGGATCCGCGATCCGCAGCGCGCTGGACATACGATGGCCAAACGTCGAAGTGATCGTCGTCGATGACGGGTCGACGGACCATTCACTCGACGTCATCAACGAATTTGCAGACGAAGTCACAATCATCAGCCAGGCGAACGCCGGGCAGATGATGTCATGTGTGAACGGCTTTCGCAGGTCTTCCGGTGATATCATCATATTTCTCGACTCGGACGATGCCTTGCATCCTGATGTCATGACGGAGATCGTATCCGTCTGGTCCAAAGCCGCGAGCAAATATCAGTTTCAGATGCGCGTGATCGATGCCGAGGGGCAGCCGACCGGAAACGTCCTGCCGCAGTACTTCTCCTGTCCGTCCTCGGAGGACGTCCGCAAGTGGATGGCAACCACCGGCGCCTATCCGACGCCGCCCGGGTCGGGAAACGCCTACCCGAAATGGTTTGTCGAGCGTGTCTTCGGCTTTGAATCCGACTTCGTTGATCGGGCTCCGGACAGTTATCTTTTGGCGGCCGCTCCTGCATGTGGCGAGATCGTAACGATCACTAAGCCGTTGGCAGACTACCGCGTGCACGGCCTCAATCACGGGGCTTTCCTTCAACTCGATGATACCCGCTTTGCGAGAGAAATCGACCTCACGCGGAGGCGATACAAATTCTTTTCCGAGATCGCGCGCGCGGAGAAGCTGCCGGTTGCGCCCGATGCGCTCAAGAGCAATTTGATATTTCTTTGTTTGCGGATAGCGTCGTTCAAGCTGCGGCCGGACCTTCATCCAATCGCGGCGGATAGTTCATTGAGCATCGCTGTCGATGCGCTTGGAGCGGCTGCGTCGCCGCAAGGTTTCTCAAGATCGCAGCGCATATCGCTGCTGGCTTGGATCTTCTGCACTCTGATCAGTCCGCAATACTTCCGTCGTGCCCTGGTGAGTTTGCGCTACGTGCCCGCCCAGCGGCCGAAATGGTTGCGCGCTTTGCTCGGTCGATTCCGCATCATTCGATGATCGGGCGCAGGGCTGGGACACTTCGGTCAGACGGCAGCTTTGGGACGGATCGACCTCAGGCCGGCGCCTGGCGGCTGCGACCATACGCACAGCATTGCCATCATGATCAGAAATGGAGCCATGGCCAAGTTGCCGCCGCCGAGCTGATAGCAGGCCAGCATTGTCAATGCGAGCATCGAGTTGTCTTTCCTGAATATCGAGAGGATGAGATAGAACAGGAAAATCAGTAGCCCGATAATTCCGTAATCCGCGACGAGCTTGAGAACGGGATTTCCGCTGCCGCCAAAGTAGGCAGGCGACCGTTCCAATCCGCCGGGCCCCGAGCCGATGAGCACTCTGTCGGTCCGAAAGAGATAGTCCCAAGTCTGTAGTTGTGCGACGTAGCGAGCATAGCCGCTCGACTTGGTTGAACTGAATTCATCAAGCCTACTAACGATGGGATCAAAAGGTTCCGGTGCAACGAGGTACGTTGTGCCGATCGTCAAGGCAACGGCCGCCCCGATGGCGATTACCCGCAGTGATTTGAGCGGAGCAATCAGGGGATAGGCACCAAGGGACACGACGAGCACCAGGAGGCCCGATCCGGACCGAGTGAGCACGTACGAGATGGCGTACAACGGAAGATAGGCAAGTCGCCGCAAAATGAACACGTCGACGACCACACCTATAGCGAGCAATTGGGACAGCGCTCCCGGCTCCATTGGGAAAAAACCGTTCGCGCGCCGATTCAACGACCCATAAAATTCCACCGCATTTTGATTGTAGGCGGACTCGACGAGGACCGGATCGAGCGCCGGGATTGCATCCTTGAACGAGAAGATGCGTATTCCGCCGAATTGAAGAACGATCTGGACGATTGCCAGAACGGCGCACAGCCGAACATAGAACAGGAAGACGGGAAGGACCGCCTCGTTCGAGAATTTCGTCGAGGGTCCGAACAGGAAGATCGAATTCGTGACAAGAACCATCGCAAGTGATGCCGGGCTGGTCTCGACACCGCGATCGGGAGATTCGGCTGCGGCGACCGCGCTGAAGAGAAACCAGACGACGACGAGTCCGAATGCGAGAGTCTGCGGCCCGCGAATGCTCACCAGACCAACCCACCATCCCCACGCCACGAGCGCGAAGAATCCGAACAGCGAAAAGAAGATCTGTCCGGTCCCGATGAGGAGCCCGAAGCGCTGCATGCAAATGCACAGAATGAAGGCGATATGCGCGAAAATGACGCTGTTGGTCTCGTCGCTTGACGCTGCTGCAGCGCGCTTGTTAGACGAGGTTCTGGCTGGGAATGTGTCGAGGCTCACCATGTTGGGACTCGTCGATTACTGTCTCTTGGCGCCTTGGTTGCGTCTGGGCACAGGGTAACGATCGCGATCGACCTTGGTCTCTCTCGTGAGGCTGTTCACCCTCTATACTCGAGCCTGTAGCGACTTCCCACATGGAACACAACGCGAGCGCAAGATTTAACCCTTACGTTCATGGTGCCAGAGGTTTGTTTTGCCTCATGGTATTCGTCTATCACGTCGTTCATTCCGGACTGCCCACGTTCGATCTGTTTGCCAAGGGGCCGTTGGGAGAAGCGCTGCAGACCGGGAAATTCGGTGTCGAGTTCTTCTTCGGCATCAGTGGAATCGTGATTCTGCCAAGCCTGTATCGGGCATCCTCGGTCGTGACCTTTATTCTTGATCGCTATGCGAGGATTCTTCCTGTGCTCTGGGCGACCGTGATCGCGATCGCGAGTTTTGGCTGGCTTTCAGGAAGGGGTCCAAGTCTGCTGCTGGTTGGTGCAAATCTGTTGGCGCCGCCTCCATTCATTGACATCATCCAGATCAATCCCGCCGCGTGGTCGCTCGGATACGAATTCCTGTTCTATGGAGTATGTGCCGCCGTCTTCCTGATCAGCGGCGTCAGTCGGCCGCTGGCCCTGGCATTAGCCGTCAGTTCGCTGATCTTGCTCGTGTACTATCCCCGCGCGCTCCTGATGATTGGTGGCGTGCTCATTGCGGAGAAGTACCTATCGTCGACCTTGTTGCAATCCTTGGCGAAGTACCCGGCGATCTTCTTTGTGCTATTCCTGACTGTCTGGAGAGGCCTCGAGCTTGCCAGCGCAACAGACTACGTTGGCTTTGTGACGCCGGCACATTTGTCATTCCATGACTGGATCTCTGCTTTTCCATTTCTTGTTCTTGGTGGCGTCTTCGGGACTATTTTCCTGCTTGGCGTGTCCGGAGGAAACGGTCTGTTCGGAAGAATGCTGCGTTGGCAGGTGATGCAATGGCTGGGAACGATCAGCTTCAGTTTTTATCTCTGGCCGCCGATCGTCATGGCTGGGGTCAAGCTGATCATGTATCGAACGGGCATGGTCGATGCATTGGGGAGCGGATCGCAACTTTGTTTCCTCCTGGTCTCGCTTCCGCCGTCGCTTATCGTTGCGACGGTCAGCCATCGCTTCCTTGAAGTGAAGGTGACGGGACAGATTCGAAAACGGCTCGACAGGGGCTCGGAAGCGAAACCGGCAGTCCGGCCGATCAATCAAGCACTCGACGGCACTCAAGGAGGGAACCTGATCGGGGAACAGTCAAATGTTCTTGATTGTTCGACAAGTCACCGCCCCAAAACGATCGCAAGTTAACTGTCTATTTGGGAAAAAGCCGCAGAGCCGTGCGCTCGATTGTGCCGGTTTGCGACGTGGCAGCGTCACCGCTGCCATCGTCTTTGCGCATTGGGCCAGCACAGCGTTTCCCAGCCGGGCTAAGAGCCGAACCGAAAGGATCTCGTTGATGATCGCAGCCGTGCGCACGCAAATCCTTTGTGTCGCCTCGATAGTCGTTGCACTCGGATCCGCGACGCCGGCCTGGTGCGCTGGCTGGGAGCTAGTTTTTTCGGATGAGTTCAACGGCGACAAGCTTGATCGGACCAAATGGGCCACCCGATACATCTACAACAACGAAACGATGGATCGCTTCAACGATGAAAAGCAGCGTTACCGCGACAACCACGTGATGTCCGAGGGTGCGCTGAATCTGATTGCAAAAAAGAATGAAGGGGCGGACACGTTCGATTCCGCGATGATCCGGAGCCATCAGACATTCTACTACGGCTACTATGAAGCGCGGGTCTTTCTTCCGAATGCGCGGGGATCGTGGCCGGCATTCTGGCTCGAAGCCGACTACGACATCGATGGAAAGTTCTGGCATCCGCCGGAGATCGACATTTTCGAGTACGTCATCAATGGCGTGGAAGACAAGCCGAACATGCTGCACTCGAATGCCATGAGTAAAGATAAGTGGACGCCGCAGTCCTACACGTATGTGGACAGCTCGTTCGTGCTCAGGTTTCAGGACATGGTCAGCAAGGAGGATCTGAACAAGGACTGGCATATTGCCGGCTTCGTTTGGGCTCCTGACCGCATTTCGTTCTTCTGGGACGGTCGTCTCGTCTACACGCGCATGTACCAGTGGCTCAGGAAGGACGGCCAACTGGGGCCGCCGGCGCACATCGATCTCAATTTCGCTGTCGGCGGAGCAGCGTGGGCCGGTCGGCACGGGATCGATGATGCGGCTTTCCCGCAAACGTTCAAGATCGACTACGTTCGCGTCTGCCAGTTCACGTCCTCTGAGCGCGGAAGCCGAAAATGCGGTCCGAGCGACGTGACACCGGATCCGAATGATTTTGGATATAAGGCAGCGCTCAACGACATGCCCAAGCCGACATTTCTCAACGTTACGAATGTGGTGGCGGATAAGAAGCCGAATGCGGGGGTGTTGTCACTGAGCACAACCGACCCGCTCAAGATCGAAATTCCGGTCAAGATTCCGGACGACTATCCTACAAATCGAACGATTCATGCGTACGTCTTCGATGCAACAACCGGCGCGATGGTCGCATCGGCAAAGAAGCCGCTACAACAGGTCTCTCGCAAGGACGCGGAAGATGGCGTCAGTGTGATCGAATTTGCGCTGCCGGCCGTACCGCGTGAAGGGAACTATCTGCTGGGCAGCAAACTGACGGCTGAAGTCGCGGGCGAGGTCGGCCCCAAAGAAGTCCCAGTTGCTTGCGACACCACGGTGATCCAACCAAAAAAGGCCAGATCTTGCCGTCTATTGTCGCTGCATGTGCGCCGCTGATCGGAGGGGTGCATCCAGCGTGAGCACAACTCCGTGGATCTGGATCAAGCCGAGCACCGCTGATTGCGATCGGCACGCTGTCCGAGGGTCGGTCTGAATTTTGCTTTGGCTGTGGCAGGTGAGGCCTCATGCGGGCTTGCCTGTCACGGTCAGTGTCTCTTGCATGGGTAGTCGTCCATGAACTCAACGGTTCGCGCCGTCAGGCAAATTCTTCGTGGTGCATTGCGCGGCAGCCCGAGCCGGCTTTGTGATCATCGCACGTGGCGAAGTGAACATCCGCATACCTGGCTGACTGCCGTCGATGAAGAGGTACTGGCGCGGAAGGCGCCGGTTCGATTCGGCAGCCGCGACGCAGGTTTCGGTGAAAGCGTTGACAACAGAATGCCCGAGCTGGGCATTCTCCGCCTGGACAAGGCCCGAATCCTCGGTCCCGACGGCTGGCTCGTGACGGAGGATGGATCGCTGCTCTACGAGAGCACCTGGTACGGATCGTCGTTCTCGCGCCATCCGCGATCAGTTGCCTACGGGACGCCGCTGCCGCTAAGTGGCACCTGTCTCTCGCTGGCGAGTGATTTCGCCGGAGGAAACTATGGGCACTTCCTGCTCGATTGCCTGGGACGCTTGGCGCTATTTCAGAAAAGTGGCCTGTCGCTCGATGATGTCGATTATGTCTATTTGCCCAAGCCTGCGTCCGAAACGGCAGCCAAACTCGTTCGCCGGCTTGGAATTCCAATGCGCAAGTGCGTGTGGGCAGGCGAGGAGGATATCCAGGCCGATCTCGTGATTGGCACTTCGTTTCCAGGCTTGCGACGGAATTATGCGCCATGGCTTACGGAGTTCTTCCGCTTGCAGCTAGCCAAGTCGCCGCTTCGTCACGACAGGCGCGTATACGTTCCGCGCAAAGGACAAAGGAAGGTTGCTAACGAAGAAGAGCTGATGCCTGCACTGAAAAAGTTCGGCTTCCAGATCTACGAATTTGACCACGTCGAGGATGAAGCGGCGTTTTTCGCGGAATGCTCGATTGTCGTTGGCCCACATGGTGCAGGGCTGACCAATCTCGTATTCTGCTCGCCTGGAACGCAGGTCCTGGAGCTGATTCCCTCAGACCACGTGCATCCCTACTACTACACGATCGCAACGTCCGCCGGCGCGGACTATTCCTATATCGTGGGAGACAGCAAGGGAACGCGCCCGCAGGGCGCGTTTGGACCCAGTCCATTCGATTTCGAGGTTGCGCCTGACATCTTCGAGCGCGCACTGGAAACCATATGCCAATGAACGAGCATTGAAAATGGTCGCTCTTGGTGCGCGTACGCCGCTCCCTTTGTCGAAAAATTCAATCGCCATCGGAGCTGCCTGGATCGGCGTGAGCCGGCTGGTGGTTGCCAGTCTCGGCTTCCTGAACACGCTCATATTGGCGAGAATGCTCACGCCGGAAGATTTCGGCCTGGTTGCTGTCGCGACGGCCATCATTGCTGTTCTGACATCTATGACTGAACTGTCCCTGGCATCGGCCCTCATTCACCACAAGGATCCAAGTGAAGATCAATTCCACGCCGCGTGGACGTTGGGCCTGGCTCGTGCCTGCTTGCTCGCACTCTTGCTGTCGTTGCTTGCTTATCCGGTGGCGCTGTCCTACGGCGATGGCCGCTTGATTCCAATCTTGTTGGTCCTGAGCTGTTCGATTGTAATATCCGGCCTTCGAAACCCGATGCTAGCGATGATGCAGCGTCAACTCGTCTTCTGGCAGGAATTTGTGACGAGCAGCAGCCGGGCGCTCGCAACCATCCTCGTCTCCTCCGGGATCGCCATTTGCTTCAGGAGCTACTGGGCACTGATCGCCGGGACCGTCGTCGCCAACTTCATCGATGTCGTTGCCTCTTATCTGATCCAGCCGTTTCGGCCGAAATTCCGGATAAAGGGTAGCCGCTCCCTATTCTCGTTCTCTGTGTGGCTATCGCTCGGACAGGCCGTCAGCACGCTGAACTGGCGTTTCGACCAGATCATCATCGGATATTTTCTTGGGAAATCCACCCTGGGCGGATATGTGCTGGGCAGCGACCTGGCCGCCACGCCGACAAGAGAAGCAACAAATCCGCTCGCCGGGACGCTGTTTCCCGCGTTCGTGAGGCTGAGGGACGACAAAGCGGCCCTTCAACGAGCTTATCTGTCGGCGCAATCAATGCTGTGTGTGATCGCCTTTCCGGCCGGGTTCGGCTTCGCGTTGATCGCCGATCAATTCGTTCCGCTCGCGCTGGGTGAGGCCTGGGCAGGCGCGACAATCGTGATCCAGCTCCTCGGTGGTGCAATTGCGTTGCATACGCTCAGCGCGACCGTCCAACCCCTTGGTCTGGCGCTTGGGCAGACGCGCAGGTTATTTCATCGCGACGTTGCGATCCTGATCGTGAGGCTGCCTGTCATTGTTGCCGGCTTGTGGGTAGGGGGGTTACTTGGCCTGCTGGTCGCTCGCGTGGCGGTTACGCTCGGCGGTGTCGTCTACAACATGGTCCTGGTCCGCGAACTGATTGACGCTTCTGTCTCCCGGCAATTTCTCGTGAATCTGAGGACCGCTTTGTCCACCTGCACGATGATCATTGTCGGTCTTCTGACCAATTGGGCTTTCATTACATTTTTTGGCCATGAGTCTCACGTCTATGCTCGGTTGATTGCCGTTGTTCTCGTGAGCGCTCTTGCCTATGTCGGGTCACTTATTGGAGTCTGGCGAGCGACAGGCTCGCCGGCCGGGCCCGAGCGTGAGATCCTGCGAATCCTGGGCGCAATCGCCGACAGGTTTGGAAAAACTGGGAAAGTCATCGATGAGAATCGAGCGATCGGGTGAGCAATATGAATGAAAGATCGAAGCGCCGCGTCGCGCTGATTACGGGCGTCACGGGTCAGGACGGTGCCTATCTCGCCGAGTACCTGGTCGGCCTGGGCTACGCCGTTCACGGCATCAAGCGGCGATCGTCCTCATTCAACACCGCCCGTGTCGATCATCTTTATCAGGATCCGCATGCCGGCAATGTGCCGTTCCTGATGCATTACGGCGATATGACGGATTCGACAAACCTGATCCGTCTAATGCAGCAGATCCGGCCAACAGAGATCTATAATCTGGCTGCACAGAGCCATGTGGCGGTCAGTTTCGAGAGCCCGGAATATACCGCGAACGCGGATGCGATTGGAACGCTGCGGCTATTGGAAGCGATCCGCATTCTCGGCATGGAGAGGGAGACGCGGTTCTATCAGGCGTCCACCTCCGAGCTCTACGGCCTCGTGCAGGAAGTGCCGCAGAAGGAAACGACCCCCTTTTACCCACGCTCCCCTTACGCGGTGGCGAAGCTCTATGCCTATTGGATCACGGTGAACTACCGCGAGGCCTACGGCATGTTTGCCTCGAACGGCATTCTCTTCAACCACGAGAGCCCGATCCGCGGCGAAACCTTCGTCACCCGCAAGATCACGCGTGCCGTTGCCCGCATCGAGACGGGTCTCGAAGAGACGCTGTATCTCGGAAATCTCGAGGCCAAGCGCGACTGGGGCCACGCCAGGGATTATGTCGAAGGCATGCACATGATCCTGCAGGCCGAGCGGCCTGACGATTTCGTGCTGGCAACCGGGGAGACTCGCTCGGTGCGCGAATTCGTGGAACTCGCCTTTGCCGAAGTCGGCCGCAAAATCGAATGGCGGGGCAAGGGCGTCGAGGAATCCGGTATTGACATGAAGTCAGGCAGGATCGTCGTGCGGGTCGACCCGACCTATTTCCGTCCCACCGAGGTCGATCTCCTGATTGGCGATCCCAGCAAGGTGCGCGAGAAGCTCGGCTGGAAATCCAGGACCCCTTTCGCGCAACTGGTCAAGGAAATGGTGGCGTCCGATTTGCTCGAGGCCAAGCGAGAGGTTGCCAATGGCAAGCACTCTATTTGAGCTGGCAGGCAAGACCGTCTTCGTCGCCGGCCATCGCGGCATGGTTGGCTCCGCGTTGGTGCGACGGCTCGCAGAGGAAAATGTCGAGTTGCTGACGGTGTCGCGGAGCGAGGTAGACCTGCGTGACCAGGCCGCCGTCGATAGATGGTTCGCTGCAAGGCGTCCGCAAGCAGTGTTCCTTGCTGCCGCCAAGGTCGGTGGCATCGTCGCCAACAATACGCTACGCGCCGAGTTCCTCTACGACAATCTCGCGATCGCGACCAACGTCATTCACGCCGCTCATGTTAATCGATGCGAGAAGCTGATGTTCTTTGGCTCCTCATGCATCTACCCCAAACTCGCAGTCCAGCCGCTGCGCGAAGAGTCGATGCTGACTGGTCCGCTGGAGCCGACCAACGAACCTTACGCGATCGCCAAGATCGCCGGCATCAAGATGGTCGAGGCCTATCGTAGCCAGTACGGTTCAAATTTCATCAGTGTGATGCCGACCAACCTCTATGGGCGCGGCGACAATTATCATCCAGAATACAGCCACGTCGTCGCGGCGTTGATCCGCCGCTTCCATGAGGCCAAGACGTCGGGAGCGAAGAACGTCGTGGTGTGGGGCACCGGCACGCCGCGGCGCGAATTCCTCTTTGTCGACGATCTGGCAGACGCCTGCATCCACCTGATGAAGACCTATTCGAGCGGCGAGCTCGTCAACATCGGCACCGGCGTGGACATTGAGATCGCCGAATTCGCCCGCCTGGTCGCGGAGACCGTCGGCTATTCCGGCGAGATCAGCTTTGACACCTCGCGCCCCGACGGCACCCCGCGCAAATTGCTCGACGTCAACCGGTTGGCGAAACTGGGTTGGCGAGCCAAGACCCCGCTCGAGGATGGGCTCAAGCTGGCCTATCAGGCATATCTCGGCGAGAACCGGCAGGCGGGAGAGTAGGGAGCGCACTTCTGCCATTGCGAGCTAACGGTCGAGCCTCCGCGCGCCCGTTGTCCGCGGCTGGCGCGATTCATCGGCGCGGCCACGGAGGCGATCACTCCGGAGCGAACCAGCACTTCGGCAGCACGACATCATCCCTGTTGGCGACGTTTCTCCTGTCGAGGTCGTGAGGAAACCGTCTCGCAGGCGTTCGGCGAGAAACGCGATCCTTGCGCAAGAACGAGAATTCCATGATCGGCGGGACCTTGAACTCCCTGTATTCGATGGGTTTGAAGTAATTATTCGGATGAATGTGTACGACGTCGAAGTGCTTGGTGATCTTCTTGAAGACAGCGCCGATCAGCTTGAGACCGATGGGATTGAGAATTCTGTCCATGGAATGGAATTCGATGATCATGATCCTGAAGCGCTTCAGGTCGTCGCAGCTCGTTTCGATGAGAACCTCGTATTCGCCGCCTTCAATGTCCATCTGGAGGATGAGATCGCCGGTCCGAGGGCCCTTTCTCGACATCCAGTTCTCTAAAGTCATGAACTTGGCGTTGTTTTCGTTTCCGAGGAATTTCTTTTCGAAATCGAGTAGGTCATTGCGGATCGCGGGTGCATCCACCGAGAAGTCAGCGAGGAAACATGGGATGCCGCGTTCGGCAAGGCCGAGCTCGAAGTCAGAGACGTTGTAGACGCCCGGCGAAAAGCAACCGACGCAGCCATCGAGGTCATCCGGAACCAAATAGCCGCCATCAGCCGATCCGCCCAGTCGAATCAATTTCTTGTCCGTCACGACAGGGAAAAGGTCCCGGAAGAATTCCTTGAGCTCCTCCTCCTTTGAGGTGCCGGATATCATAAAGTCGTTATCAAGCAGGCGGGCTTTTACGTAGTCTTTCAACAAACCGATCATGCGGTTGACTCCGAGCTCGCTAACGCATCTGGGTGCAGGCTTGCTGCAACAAGCGGCATTCCCGCAGGCTCGCTGCCTATGTTCGTTGCGATCAACACATTTGCCTGCCTTAAGACTTCAATAGATTCGATTCTTGTCATGAATATGTGCGGTGTTGTCGCTAATCGGCAGCGGTGCCGAGACTTGCCTTTTGGCTGCTAAGCCGATCTATTCCGTGCTCTGGAACCCGGTCAGCTTCCGCATCGGCGAGGGGACACCGAGAGAGGCACGAGAGCGTGATAGAAGCAGAAGCCGGCTGAGCGCGAAAGATCGAATGACTGACCGGGGAAGCTCGCAGCGCAACCGTCCGGCGTTCTCGCTGGCGGCACGCAGATGCGTCGTTCGCACAACCATAGCGGGTACCTGGCGCAATGGCAGAAGTGGATTAGTCGAATGGGAAGTTTTGCCGATGCATCGAAAGCCGTTCGATGCTGTGATGCGACCAACGGGACCGAACTCAGGACGATGGCCGAAATTCCCATGAAGGACTCCCGTACACTGATTGCAGAAATGCAGGACGAGATCGAAAAGGTCATCGGGCCTCATCTGGAGGGTGTCGAGGATTTTGCGCTGGTGGATTTCCCCAACCACTCGAATGTGGGCGACAGCGCCATATGGTTGGGTGAAGAGACCTATCTGCAGAGGAAGCTAGGCCGAGCCCCGTCCTACGTCTGCACCTATGACACCTGGTCAAAGGAAGAGTTTGAAAGAGCCGTTCCTGTCGGACCGATCCTTATCCATGGTGGAGGCAATTTCGGCGACCTGTGGCCCAGCCATCAGGAGTTTCGGCTCAGGCTTCTGTCGGAGTTTCCGGATCGCCAGATCATTCAGTTGCCGCAAACCATACACTTCTCCTCGAAGGCAAGTCTCAAGCGCGCCGCGGAGATCATCAACTCGCATAAAAAATTCCGGATTCTGGTCCGCGACGTGCAAAGTTTGAATATCGCGACAACGGAATTTACTGCGCCCGCCGATCTCTGTCCGGACATGGCGTTCTGTCTGGGGGCGCAGAGTTCGCCAGCGGCAGTAACCAGGAAATTGTTGCTGCTGCTCCGAACAGATCACGAGAAGGTGGAGCAAAAGCGTTTTCCGCCGCTCCCGAATTTTGCGGTTGTCGAGGACTGGCTCATCGAACAACGAGGCTTGGGAAAGTGGTTGTTTGTCAAGGCGCTGCTCGAGACGGCGCTCCTCTTGCTCAAGGGCAGGACGCCGTCGGAGCTTGACGTGCGCATTCGGTGGTTTCACCTACTCGCGTCGAACCGTGTAGCCCGTGGAATGAGGCAGGTTGGATCGTCGGCCTACGTGATCACGGACCGGCTTCACACGCACATCTTTTGCGTGTTGCTGAATGTGCCGCACTCGCTCCTTGACAACAATTATGGGAAAATCAGCACGTTCGTCGATGCGTGGAGCAAGCCCTTCGAAAAGTTGAGTCAGCCACTGAGCACGAGTGTGGACGACGCCCTCGCAAAATTCCTGAATATCGGCCAGGGCAGTTCGGCCCCGACGGATCAAGGTTGACGGTCGGCGTTTACGCAATTCCCAGAAGGAATTTCCTACGATCCCGCGTCGCGCACGATCAAGGCGGACTTCACGGCCGAAGGCAATGCCGGGCGGTCTCATGTCGTCGTTTATGGCTACAAACCTGACGGTTCAACGATGGAGCCCCTGCGATTCTCGATCAATCGCGGCCCGCGCGTGACGACGCGCCCCCTTCCGACTGGCGCCTATCATCCAGGCATCCGCGGCAATACCACGTCGCTCGGGACAGCTTTTGATGCCGACCCGCTGACCACAGGCTACAAGGACCGAAACCGCGGCGTCGCCGTTGGCTTCGACAACATGTCGATCTCCGGCTCGGTGCTGCGCCTCGGAGCGCGCAAGGCAACAGCGCGCGAGCAGGAATTCCTTACGCCGACCGACCGGTCCATCAATGGAGGCGTGCGGCCGCACCTCTCTGCGATGATCCATACCGCCGGGGCGTTTGCATACTACCCGACCGCCAACGCCGTCATCGTCGAGATACGTGGCCGATTCAGCCCCAGGCTTACAAATCCGGCCGGCTCCTTGTCAGCACAGACAGGTTCGCGGTAATCGTTTGGAGATCACGTGCAAAACGGTTCCCAATCAAGATGTCGGACTGATCGATCAATGGGCAGCAATCTCAGAATTGTGGCGATTAGTTTGGCCGGTTCCGTGCGCCGCGAGCGCGCGCGTGCAAATCTGGAGTCGCTTGAGATTCCATGGACCTTCTTTGATGCCCTGCGTGTGCCCGCCAAGGGGCTCCCGCAATATGATGAGGCGCTGGCCATTCGCTTTTGGGGCAGGGGCCTTTCAGGTGCCGAGATCGGCTGCGCAGCGAGTCATATGAGCATCATGGCGCAAGTCGCAGCGTCAGACACCGACAATTCATGGACACTTGTGATCGAAGACGACGTCATCCTCGATGCCGGGTTCAGCTTTCGATCGCTTCCTGACATCTGCAAGGCTGCCGAGATCGGCTATCTCCGGCTGTATGGGCGACACATGGCGCCGTGCAAGCACGTGGCCTGGCTGGATCAGCGGGAATTGGTGCGGTTTGAGCGTGCGCCAATGGGAACGCAGGCTTATCTGATTTCCGGCCGTGCCGCGCGTCGATTTATCGACAGCGTGACAACGATCCATCGGCCAATCGACTGGGAGATGGACCGCTTCTGGGCAAATGGCCTCCACAATTATGCCTTGTTTCCTTTTCCGTGTCTTGAGCTGACGCTGACATCTTCGATCGTAAAGGCGGCGGAGTCGGTTCACGGGCCTACTGCGCTCGATAGAGCGGCTCGGTTTGCGTGGAAATCAAAGGAATATGTTCTGCGCCTGACGGAAAATCTCCGTCTTCGCCAGTCCGACAGGCGGATTCGCGCCCGCCTCGCCGGCGCATCCAGTCTTTCCGGGCCAATGCCGGAGACAATTCGTACGATCGAAAGCGTGTGATCGACGAGGGCATGGGACGAGATCTGACGAGGCGGGTTGCCTTTGCGCCGTTGCCCACTCAGGCGGGCTTGCGTCGGATGACACTTCCGAACCTGACGAGCGGCCGCAGGAGTTCTGCCCTGTTGAAGCGGAGCATGATCAGCCGGTACGCAAGCCAGGAAGGGCTCAAGAACAGCCCTGTGAACCAGACGATATGAGAGGCGGCTGCGCGCCAATCTGTTGTCGTGGTCAGCGCAAGCCATATCCCACGGCGCAGAAGTGAACTCGACGTGTCCGCGTCCTGCCCAACATAGCGCAGTCCCAATTTACGCGACGCGAGGCGATAGTTGACAAAGACGATCTCGTTATCGATCGGCCTTGCCGCTTGCACGTGCATGGACTTCTTGTCGCAATGTGCTTTCAGGATATCGAACTCTGCGACGCGGAATCCGATCTGTCTAGGAAAATCCGGAAAGCGCTGCGCCCGCCCCTTCGCGTCATTTCGGCTGATATTTCTGCCATGGAGCCGATATTGCCCCAGGATTTCCTGCACCGTGACCACGTCTCCGTAAAGAGGCGCTATCGTATTGAGGGCGCCGTCATATCCCACGGGCGGATTGAGCGGGACGACCTGTCGAAGAAACGCTCGGGAGTACGCATTTCCTGACATGACTGGCCAGATGTACGTTCCCGATCGTGTAAATTCTGCGTGCACATCGTCTGGCGCGTAGGATTTAGGAAACGCACAAAACGAGCGCCCAAGTCGCCTGCCGGCGCCGTCGATGATGTCCAGATTGAACTGAACTTTCGAAACACCTTCACGCCAGTGCGCAGCGACGTTTTCGAGCGCCGTCGGCATCAGGATGTCATCCGCATCAAGGAACAGCAATACATCGCCTGTCGCTGCGCGATACCCAACCTCGAATGCTGCGATGTTGCCCTGATTTGCCTGAAATATGGCTCGAATCCTGTCACCATAGCCGGCGATGATCTGGCGGGAACCGTCGATCGATCCGTCGTCGACGACGACGATCTCGTCCGCCGGACGGGTCTGATTCAACGCGCTGTCGATTGCCAATCCGACATACCGTTCGTAATTGTAGACTGTTATGACGATGCTGATCTTCAACGCGTGTCGCTCACAAATGTGCAAGTGGCAGAAGAAGCTATCAATCCATGCCTTGATGAGCCAGAAGTAATTTCACGGTCCGCAAATCATCGTTGGTGAGGCAATCGCATGAAAATCGCTCTGATCGATCCGTCACTGTTTACTTGGCCATATGATCTTAAATTAGCCAAAGGATTGACCGATATTGGGCATGCGGCCAGCATCGTCGGGCGCCAGATTGGGCAGAAGCCTTCCGTTGATGAGGACCTGTTTCTTGACCGGCATTTTTATCCGGGATTGCAGTCGCGCTTTTTCAAGAAACTTCCACGTAATGTGCAGCTGGGGCTGAAGGGCCTCAGTCACGCTGAATCAATGACACGGCTGATCAGGCGCTTCAGGAGGACGCCGCCTGATGTGATCCATTTCCAATGGGCACCGCTGGCGATCGTCGACAGCCAGTTCATTCCCATGTTCAGAAGGGTCGCGCCAACGGTTCTGACGGTTCATGATTCGAATCCGTTCAATAACAATCCGAGCTCGCGGATCCAGCGGATTGGCGCGTTCAGCATTCTGCACTGCTTCGACCATCTCATCGTTCATACGACCGTTGCACGCGATCGCCTGCTGCGCGTTGGTATCCCGGACGAGAAGATATCCGTTATCGCGCACGGATTGCTGACGGATCATATCACCCGACCGGCCGACGAGCCCTCGGCCGGAGATGGGCGCGTTCAAATACTCCTGTTCGGCAAGATAAAGCCCTACAAGGGAGTCGACGTCATGCTTCGCGCGCTTGCGCTGCTTCCCCGAGAGGTCAGGGCGAATTGCGTGGTGAAGGTCGTGGGCTGGCCGGAAATGGCGATGGAGCCGCTGTTTGCGATGGTGAAGGATTTGCAGCTCGAAGATAATGTCGAATTCGACCTGCGTTTCGTTCCGGAAGATGATGTGACCTCTCTGGTTGCGCGCGCCGACATCCTGGCTTTTCCGTACCGGGATATCGACGCATCCGGCGTGCTGATGCTGGCGATCGCGGCGGGACGTCCGATTGTCGCGTCGAACCTTGGAACGTTTTCAGAATGGCTGAGCGATCGGGCAGAGGGGACGCTCGTTCCTCCAGGTGATCCCGCCGCATTGTCCCGGACGCTCGAGCGCTTGATCAGCGACCCTGATTATCGAAACCGCAAGAGTCAAGGAATGTTGGAGCTGCGAGACTCCGTGCCGACGTGGACCTCGATTGCACGCCTGACCGAGGCCGCCTATGCGAAGGCTGGCCGGCGTGTGGGCTCGCCGGCCAGTGCCCAGGTTCTGCAGCGTTCAGGAAACTGAAGGGGTCATCTGCCAGGTGGTCTGGCGGATCCACAGGATACCCCAGAAAAAGCCAAGGGCCCACGCGAAGTGCATCACGACGGCGGCCGGCAGTGCAAGCAGCCCGCAAATTGAGCGATGTTTTACTGCAATCATCATTGCGGTCAGCGCCAGTATCGCCAGATAGACCGCCGGCAATGTCAACAGCAGCGGTGCAGCCGGCGCCAGCACGATGGCGCCCAGCATCAATGCAACATGAGTGGGCACCAGGAATTGACGCAGTCGCAACGATCCTGGATGCCGTCTCACCGTTCTCGATCGACCACGACCGTAGTTGAAGTACTGCTTCGCCAGGCTCAGAAATCTCGATCGCGGTCGATATGAAAGGCGGATGTCCGAATCCAGAAATATCCGGCCGCCGAGTGCACGCAGCCTGCAGTCAAACTCTGCGTCTTCATTATGAGCGAAGGTCTCGTCGTAACCACCAGCCCTGCGGAACGCGTCGATGGTCATCGCCGCATGATGCCCGTGATCGACAAAGCCGCTTTGCTTTCCCCCGCGATGTGCCGATCCGCCCGAACCGACCTTAGTGTCCGAGACCCATGCGACGGCCTTTTGTAGGCAGCCGTCACCACGCGAGTCCATGGGGACCACGACCGAGTCGGCTTGGCGCTCGTCCAAGGTCTTGAGGAGGCGCGAAACATAGTCGGCCGGATATTCGCAATGGGCGTCACACCGCACCAGGACCTGCGCCGCAGCACCATAGACCTGTACGGCTAAATTGACCCCGGCACTCTGCAGCCGCTGGGGATTGCGCAACAGATGGAGGCCGCCAATCTCGTTGGCGAGCTGGCGGACAATGTCAGGCGTCCCATCGGTGCTGCCGCCATCTGCAACCACTATTGTGCGATCTTCGTGGAGATTGTCCTGGGCCAGGTTGCGGACAACGGTCTCGATATGGGAAGCCTCGTTCAAAACAGGTATGACGATCAGGACGTTTCTGGACACGGTTTAGCTGCCACTTGCCATTGTTTGCTCAATCCATTGGCAGGCGCGAGAATGTTCCTTGATGCACGCCAAAGGAGGCGTGGACGGTCCGCTAAAAGAATGGCCAACTCGTGACTGCTTCGTTGATGCGTCGTCAGAAAGGGGCATACCGATGGTGCCTTAAAATGGGCGATCTATTCTGCGTGAATCGTGAATAGTGCGTGCCCGATCGCTCGAAGATCGGAAGCGAACCTGACCGGAGTGATATGTGAGAGTTGTTGTTGCTGTCCCCGCTTTGTTGCTGGCGCTGTGTCATCCTGCATCGGCCGATCCGATGACGTTGGATTTTTCATGGCGCGGGGCGCGCGGCTGTATCACGCTGTTCCCAAATCCGGAGATGCGTCTGCGTAACATTCCCGCTGGTGCCACTTCGATGACGCTCACACTTGCGCAAGGAACTCGCGAAATGGGAGGCCAGGACGTTCCGGTCCCCGGAAATGGCGTTGTGCCGTCGGGGACGATACGGACATTTGGTCCTTGCAAGCCGGGTCTGTATGAATGGACCGCCCTCGTGAAGTCATCGACGGGACAGGTTCTATCGGAAGCGCATCAGGCGCGATTCTATCCCGCGGACGAGACCGCAGCGAAGCAATAATTTCGCAACGTCAATCCTCGTGTTGCACCGTTTCGGGTCTTTGCAACTGCGCGTGGCAGCTCCACGCGTCTGCGCGCAGCCGATTGATCGTACGAATGAAGCCACAATCCATCTAGATAAGAATTGACTGGAATTTGGAATATTGGAGATCAAGAACGAGATCGTGCTTCGTGACAAGGAGTTGAGTGTTGTTGGCGCGAAGGTTGATGAAGACGCGTAACGATGTCGCCGGTCCGACAAATCTCGGTAGTCCCCCACCTCCGATCGATGTGGGGCGCGCGGACGCGGCGAGATGAAAAAGACCGTTCTGGTCACCGGCGGTGCGGGCTACGTCGGCTCGCATTGCTGCAAGGCGTTTGCGATGGCGGGCTGGAACGTCGTGACGCTCGACAATCTTTCCCGGGGCTGGCGCGATGCGGTGCGCTGGGGACCCTTGGTCGAGTGCGATATTCGCAATTCAGCAGGCGTGCGCGCAGTGCTGGAAACCTACAAGCCGGACCTCGTCGCGCACTTTGCGGCGCTGGCTTATGTCGGCGAATCCGTGGCCGATCCCGCCATCTATTACGACAATAACACGAGAGGAACGCTTGCCCTCCTGGAGGCAATGCGAGCGGCCGGCTGTTTGCGCGTGCTCTTTTCCAGCACGTGTGCCAGTTACGGAGTACCCAAGCACACCCCGATAGACGAAACACATCCGCAGGCGCCGATTAATCCCTATGGTTGGTCCAAGATGATCATCGAGCGTATGCTGGAGGACTTTGGTCGTGCGTACGAGATGTCGTCGGTTTCGCTGCGCTATTTCAACGCGGCGGGCTGTGATCCTGACGGCGAGATCGGTGAGCGCCACGAACCGGAGACGCATGCCATTCCGCTGGCGATCGAAGCGGTGCGCCGACCCCATCGGCCTTTCACCATTCTGGGAACGGACTTTCCGACGCCGGATGGAAGTGCGATCAGGGACTATATCCACGTCAATGACCTAGCGCAGGCGCACCTTCTCGCAGGTGACATGCTGGTTGCTCGAGGCGGTACTCATGTCTTCAATCTCGGTACGGGGGTCGGCACGAGTGTGCTCGAACTAGTAGAGGCCGTGAAGCGTGTCTCCGGAAAAGAGCCGGTCGTCAGCCGCGGCCCACGCCGCGCGGGGGACCCGCCCATGCTCGTTGCCTCCTTTGCCAAAGCCAAGCGGGAGCTCGGTTGGAGCCCGCGGCAATCCGAGATCGATTTCATTATCGAGACTGCACTGAGGTGGAGCGATAGCAATCCGTCGGCATATTTCGCACGAAGATGATCGATACCCCATTCGCAGGAATTGGATTGGGAAGGGGCGTGACGCATGTCTCCGTGACGTCGGCGTCCGATGTTGCGGAAACGACGTTGAGCGATGGCATGACGGTGTTCTGGCGCGCCAACCGGCCGATCGGCCATGTGCTGATGCATGAAGGCCAAATTGCGGACGCCAGGATCGATCACATCGACGACGGGTTTCTGTCAGCCGTCGACTCCAAGGTGCGAACTCCGACAGAAGTGAGACTCTCGGCGAGCGTGGTGATCTGCACGCGCGACCGTCCGGACGAGCTGAGCAAATGCTTGTCGTCGCTGCCGAGGCAGACCCATCCCCCAAGAGAAATCATTGTGGTGGACAATGCATCGCGCGATCGGCGGACGCGGGATGTCGCGTTGGCCGCGGCAGCAACTTATATTCGCGAGGATCGACCCGGTCTGGATATTGCTCGCAATGCCGGCGCGCTCCAGGCGACCGGAGATATTGTCGCCTATACGGACGACGATGTGCTGCTTCACCCGGGTTGGCTGGAGCAACTGACATGTGCGTTTGACTCTCCCCAGATCGGTGCGGTGACGGGACTGGTGCTTCCGGCCGAGCTCGCGACCGAAGCGCAACGGCACTTCGAGACGTATTGGGGATTTAACAAAGGCTATCGCGAACAGGATTACGACAGCGCAGCCTTCCGATCGCATCGCGGTCGGGTCCTTCCCGCGTGGGACATCGGCGCCGGAGCAAGCATGGCATTCCGGCGCGAGGTGTTTCAGGCCGTCGGACTTTTCGATGAGCGACTGGACGTCGGTCAGGCCGGCTGCTCGGGAGACTCGGAATACTGGTATCGATTGCTCGCGGGCGGCTACACCTGTCGTTATACTCCGGCGTCGGTCGCATTCCATTTTCACCGCAGGACGATGGACGGCCTGGCCAGCCAGATCTATCACTACATGCGTGGTCATGCGGCAGCGCTTCTGGTGCAGTATGAGCGAACGGGGATCTCGGCGAACCGGCGTCTGGCCTACTATCACAAGCCGCGTTGGTACCTCTCTCGGCTGCTCCGGAAAGTAATGGAAGGAGACAGCATTCGCGACCGCTTCCTGAAGGAGGAGGTGACCGGATATCTCGCCGGATTGCTGTTCTATCATCGCCGAAGGCTTCGCAGATGACGGCCCATCCGCGTACGTCCGTCGTGATCGCCGCACGTGATGCTGCAGAGACCATTGCTGAAACGCTTGACAGCCTGCTCGCGCAGAGCGCCCCTGACTGGGAGGCACTTGTCGTGGATGACGGTTCGATCGATGCCACGGCCGCGATCGTTGCTGAATATGCGGCGCGGGATTCCCGCTTTCGTGTTCTGCAGTCTGGCGGAGGAGGCGCTTCAGGTGCCCGCAACAAGGGAATTGCAGGCGCGCGCGGCAAACGAATACTGTTCCTTGATAGTGACGATTGGATTGATCGGTCCTTCCTTGCCCGGATGAATGCTGCGCTGGATCTGGATCCTTCGGCGGTAGCCGCCTATTGCAATTGTTGCCGGGTTATGCCTGACGGCAGCGAAACTCCCGCCCGCTGCGATCCGGCTATCCAGGACAACGCGTTCGAGCGTTTCGCTCGGACGTGTGCCACGTTCATCCATGGCGTGCTTGTCCTAAAGAGCGCTGTTGCAAAGGTCGGTGGCTTTGAGACCAGCCTCCGCACGTGCGAAGATTGGGACCTGTGGCAACGGATCGCACGCTGCGGCGGCAGGTGGATCCATGTCGACGAGAAATTGAGCTATTACCGGACAAGCGACCGTTCACTGACGCAAGATGTCAAACGGATGCTGGCCGACGCGCGGGTGGTCATTGCCCGCGGATTTTCGAGTGATGACCGCGTCAGCGAGCCGGCACCCGAACATAGGGCGGGAGCGTCAACTGCATATGGCAGCGCCGAGGCAGCGTATGCGTATTTCATGCTCTGGTGTGCCGGATTTGATTGCGGCCGCAGGAATGCCAGCGATCCAACGCTGGAAACGCTGAGCAACATTCCAAAGACCGAGACAGCGGCGGACTTCATTGCCGCTGTTCTGCTCGATGCCGTGATGGTCGGGGCAAGAACGGTACCCGCCAAGCTGGCGGAACGGTGGCCGCAATACGGGGAGGGCGTAACCAACTTCATTTCAGCGATCGGTCGCGCGTGGAACGATCCGGCGGCAGGGCGAAAGTGCCAATACCGCTTCGAGCGGAAAGTGCTCGACTATGACGATCTTTCGGCGCCCAGGGTCCTCACGTTGACGTTCGGCACGCGCGTTGACCTTCGCCGTATCGGCACCATCAGGCCGATCGGGACTATTGATCGATTGTACGTCTATCTCTGTGACGGGCCTCGCATCCTGACGCTGCTCGATATTGGTGCCCTCGGCGCTGTCGACAGCCGCTTCTGGATCGCGCTGGCCGCCGATGGCCTCGTTCACTTGCAGGTCAAAGACCAGATCGGAAGGCTGGTTCGGGCAAAAATCGCACTTCACAAGCGGACCGCACGACTTCAAACTTTCATGCGAGACGGCCGAGATACTCACCGGGGGCGGCTACGCGAGTTGGCCTCGCGGGCTTCATGTGAGGCGCGGTCGCGAGCCATCTCAGGCATCTCTGCTTCCAGCAGTCCTATGCGATGTGCCAGGCGATCTCGAGACACCGCACGCAAGCAATTTTGGGAGGAGTTCTTCGAGCAAGAGGATCCCTGGAACTACGGTTCGTCGTATGAACAGGAAAAGTACACTCGGCAGCTCGAGCTTCTGCCAGACCAGCCCATAGATCGTGCGCTCGAGCTCGCGTGCGCGGAAGGACACTTCACGCGCCAATTGGCCCGCAGGGTCAGACGCCTGTGTGCCGCCGATATTTCAACCAAGGCGCTCGGTCGCGCTCGTGTCCGATGCAATGGGCGTCAGAACGTCGAATTCTCTCAATTGGATTTATCCGCCGATCGGCTCCCACAGGACGTCGATCTGATCGTCTGCTCCGAGGTCCTTTACTACCTTAATGACGAGGCCGAACTAGAATCGGTCGCGAGGCGACTGGTGCAGGCGCTGCGTCCTGGCGGTTACCTTGTGGCGGCCCATACCTTTGTGCTGAAGGACAACATGTCGCGAACGGGGGTCGACTGGGAGAGCCCGTATGGGGCGGAGACCATCACGCGGATTATCCAGGGCGTACCCGGACTCGCCCTGGAGACATCGATCGAGACGGAACTGTACCGTATCGATCGGTTCAGGCGGTTACTCCCGGGCGAAGCCGCCCCTGACATACAGGTGAAATACGCGGCTATCGAGGCGCCGATCGAGGTCGAGGTTGCGCGGTCCATCGTGTGGGGTGGGGCTGTGGCGCGCAGGTTTGACGTCACCCAATCCGAAAGACGCACGCACGCTCCGGTCCTGATGTACCACCGTGTTGCGGTCGAAGGACCAGGTGAACTGGCGCGCTACCGCCTGTCTCCCGATGCATTCCGGCAACAGATGCTGTGGCTTCGCCGCAATGGCTATCACACGATCAACTCGGATCAGCTCGCCTGGTTCGTGGCAAATAATCATCCGTTCGTCGGCAGGCCGGTGCTGATCACCTTCGACGATGGGTACGACGATTTTGCCGAGCATGCATGGCCGATCTTGCAAGCAAACGACTTCTCGGCAGAAGTCTTCGTTGCGACCGATTTCGTGGGAAAGCGGGCGGAGTGGGATGCTCCGTTTGGAGAGCCCGCTTCGCTGCTTGGGCCGACGAGGATCGCTGCGCTTGCCGCCGAGGGCATATCCTTTGGCAGCCATTTGGCGAGTCACCCGCGCAGCGAGCAACTTGCGACCCGGACTCTCGCCGAGGAATTGACGCGATCTCGCGCCCAGTTGGAACAGTGGCTTGGGCGATCGATAACGTCGCTTGCCGCGCCTTTTGGCTCTACCGATCAGCGGCTTGAAATTCTCGCCGCCGAATGTGGTTACAAAACTCTGTTCAACACGGTCGGACGGGCCGTAACACTGAAGGACAATCTGTTGAATCTGCCGCGAATTGAGGTCAGAGGCGATTTTACGTTGGACACATTCGCTCGTTGCCTGGAGCAGTACCAATGAATACGGGGGCGCTCCTGGTCAGCGTGGTTATTCCCGCCTTCAACGCCAGTGCAACGATCGACGAGACGCTTCGCAGCGTCAGGTCCCAGTCGCACCGGGAGCTGGAAATCATTGTCGTGGACGACGGCTCCACAGACAACACGGTCGCAGTTGTCCAGCTGCATACGGCTCAGGATTCGCGAATAACAATCATAGAACAGCGTAATGCGGGGGTCGCGGCCGCCCGGAATGCGGGCTGGCAGGCGGCGGGCGCGGACTTCGTCGCGTTCATTGATGCCGATGATCTCTGGACGCCCCGCAAGATTGAGCAACAGCTTCAAGCCTTGCTTGATGCAGGAGAGCGGACTGGTCTTGTCTACAGCTGGTATGATTGGATCGATGCCGATAGCCGCGTAAGTGCCAGGTCCGATCCCGTCTTTCATGCGGGCGAGGTGCTAGACTATCTCTGTCAGGGAAATTTCATCGGCAACGGCAGCTCGGCGCTGGTCCGCCGGGAAGCCCTCATAGCTGCAAAAGGTTTCGAGAGCGGACTCAGGGCATCGGGGGCAGAAGGCTGCGAAGATCTGCTGTTCTATTGCCGTGTCGCGGAGGCGTACCACTTCGCGGTCGTGCCCAAGTATCAGATTGGCTATCGGTACCTCCCGAACAACATGTCAAGCAACAAGACCCGAATGTTCCGGTCGTGGATGCTGGTCGCGGATGAGATCGTGACAAGACACCCTGAGCGCACGGCGCTCCTAGACCTTGGCCTCAGAAACTATGCGCGTTGGCTGCTTCGGAGAGCTCTGACGGGCGGTCAGTTGTGGTACTTCGCTTCAATCTTTGGACTGCTTTTCAAACGGAATCCCTTGCTCGCGCTCAGGGTCGCCGCGCACGATGTGCCGCGTGATACCGTCTCGGAAATCCGGTGGAAATGGCGTCATCAGCGTCGCAGGGCGGTTCGACCTTCGGCGTCGTTGTTTGCCATCGGCGATCCAACTCAATCGCTATGACAAAGCACGCGAACAACATACGAAGACCGAGAGCTGCTCGCCACGCTGCATTGGTCGAATTGTTCAAGCTGCTCAAGCTTGCTCCACTGCCCGGTTGGGTGACCCCCGCGCTGATTGTGCTTGGCCTCGCGACATCGTTGGCGGAGACGGTCGGGATTACTCTCGTGCTCCTGTTCTTCTATTTCGCCATGGGTCAGGTGGAACTTGCAACGTCGACCAGTGGCCTCCTAGGCGAAGCGCTCCGATATGCGGCGAACTGGTTTCACAGCTCGACCGAAACTGCTGTCGTGCTGCTCCTTCTCATCATTGCTCGCGGTGCCCTTTCCTTTATCAACACACTAATCAGTGCGCGTGTTGGAGAGAAGATCAATGAAATCGCGCGCAACCGTGTCCATCTGCAGTATCTGTCAACTTCGTATTCGTTTTTCCAACGCCATGATGAAGCATATCTCATGGAGGTGTTGGGAACCGAGACTTGGGTGATCTCCGGAGCATACGCCAGTCTTACCCGCATTATCGTGAGTTCGTGTTCGGTTTTTCTCTTCGCGTCCTTTCTGTTGGCGCTCTCGATCAAGGTCACGGTCCTCGCCCTGGTCGCCTTGATGATTGTATCGGCCGGATTGCGCCATCTTTCGTTGCCCATGCAGCAGTTGGGTGCCGGCGTAAAGCTGGTTCATCAAAAGCTGGGTGAGCATATGCTGATGACACTCCAGGGTATGCGCACGATCCGCGCGTATGGCCAGGAGGAGATTCACCAGAAACGCTTCGAGCAGGCTTCGACGCAGGCCCGACAAGTCGCGCTGCGCCTTGCGCGCCTATCCGCCCTGGTCTCGCCTCTGACGGAGGTGGGGTATCTTGTCGTGCTGTTTCTCGTCGTCGCGTTCGCTGATTTATGGGGAATCGGCTTCGCGACGAGCCTGACCGCGGTCGCGTTGCTCTATCGATTGCAGCCGCATATGCGAGATCTGGAAGGGAACTTGCTGTATATGGCGCAGATCGAGCCGCAGCTTCGGTCCATCAGACATATGCTGTCGATAGATGACAAGGAGTACCCGAACGCCGGGCACGTTGCCGTGGCTAAACTGGAGAACGGCATCTCATTTCGCAACGTGACATTCCGCTATGATGCCGGCACCGAGCCCGCTCTTTTGGATGCTTCGTTTGACATTCCTGCGGGGAAGACCACTGCGCTCATCGGAGCCAGTGGAGCGGGCAAGACCACGATCGTAAATCTGTTGTTGCGACTCTATTCGGCCAACGAGGGTGTCATACGGGTTGATGGGCGATCCATCGAAGACGTTCGTCGAACCGATTGGCTCGGCATGCTCGCGATTGCGGGCCAGGATGTCGACCTGGTCGAAGGCACGGTGATCGAGAACGTTCGGATGGCCAAGAATGACGCCTCCGAGGAAGAGGTTCGGCAGGCGCTGCGGGTCGCAGGCATTTCAGAGGTCGTCGAGGCCTTACCGGACAAATACGACACCTGGATAGGACAGCATGGCCTGCGCTTCTCGGGCGGTCAGCGGCAGCGTCTTGGTCTTGCACGAGCGATTGTGCGCAATCCGAAGTTCCTCATCCTCGACGAAGCGATGAGCGCGCTCGATTTGACACTCGAGGACAGCATTCGACGCGCGATCCAGCTACAATTCAAGAACCGAACCTTGTTGCTGATAACACATCGCCTGGATTCAGTGCGTGATGCGGACCACGTGGTGTGCATTGAAAACGGCCGCGTTCGCGCTGAGGGCCCTCCCCCCAAGGTCCTGGCGAGTCGAGGAGCGTGGGTAGCAGGAACTTCGCAAGATGATGTGCTCACTTATCGAATGCGGAATACGGTTCCTTAATCGGAACCTGGCGTGTTCGGCGCTCACCCGATGAATGACGGGCCCTGCACTGAGCCTGCTTGATGCAAGCAGCGCGGACTTCACATGAGCCCGTAGCATTACGGTGTCTCCGCAGAAATCTCCAGCCGTCAGCTGATTCTCTCGGCATGCGTCAAATTGCGTCGAATCCATAAGGCTCTTTTGAACGCGTGCATAGTTGTGTGCCACCTAAAAGGAGCACGCAATCCATCATGACCATTATCACTGGAAGCGCCGGTGCTGACGTTCTGTTTGGCGGTACCGGAAATGATGTTCTGACCGGAGGAGCAGGCAGCGACACTTTCGTGGTCTCGAAGGGCTATGGCTCCGATACCGTCACTGATTTTCAGGCGGGCTTCGGCGGCGATGTGTTGCGATTGCAGAACTACGGCTTTGCGACGTTCGCCAGTTTCCTGGCAGCGGCCACCCAAGTGGGCTCCGATACGGTTGTAACGCTGTCGTCGAGCGAAACTCTGACGCTGCAGAATGTCGCGCTTTCGACCTTGGTTGCAAGCAATGTCGCGCTGGACAATCCGCTGCCAGCGAGCGGAACGGCATGGAATTGGGCGGGTACCGTCCCTGCGGGCGGCACGCTGGTGACCGGAGCGACAAATGATGGCATGGAGGCCGGCGGCACGGGCGTCACGCTGATCGGCGGAGCAGGGGACGACACCTACTATGTCTATGACCACAACACTAAGGTGGTCGAGCAGGCCGGAGAGGGTATCGATACGATCCGCGTCTGGAACATCAACGGATACAGCCTTGTCAATGCGCCGAACGTCGAAAACCTTGTCCTGACAGATAGCGTTCCATCTCCCGCCACCGGCAATGATCTCAACAACATCATTATCGGCAATGCCGGCGACAACATGATCGACGGCGGACGGGGGAACGATGTGCTGACCGGTGGGGCCGGTCGCGACACCTTTGTCGTGAGAGCGGGCAACGGCAACGACATCGTCACCGACTTTCAGGCGGGTGCGGGCGGGGACATCCTGCAGCTCAACAACACCGGCTTCAAGACGTTCGCCGATGTCACGGCGGCCATGAAGCAGGTGGGCACAGACCTTGTCCTGACAATCGCTGGCGGCGAAACGATAACGCTTGAAAACACCAGCCTCCAGAATCTCACGGCCGGCAATATAAACATCGTCAGTCCCCTGACCGGATTGGTCCAGACCTTCAACGACGACTTCAACACGCTGTCCGCGGGGCAGGATCCCAGCCTGACCTGGCGCACGAGTTATGCCTGGAGCGGAGCGGCAAGCTACGGGCTGGCCGGCGAACAGGAAGTGTATGTCGATCCCAGCTTTTCCGGGCTGCCGGCAACTCAGGCGTCAACGTCGCTTGGGCTTAATCCGTTCTCGATTCACGACGGCCACCTTGTCATCACGGCACAGCCCTTGCCTGCGAGCGCCACGCCTTATACAGGCAGCGCCATTTTCTCGTCGGGCATGATCTCGACCCAGAACAGCTTTACCCAGACCTACGGCTATTTCGAGATGACGGCCACGCTGCCCAGCACAAGCGGCGCGTGGCCGGCGTTCTGGATGCTGCCCAGCACTGCCAATAACCTCAACACGGAAATCGATGTGCTCGAAGCATTTGGTCAGGATCCTGACCAGGCGCATTGGGCCATTCACTCACCCTACGCGCCCGCGACCAATGGGGGTTGGGCCAATACGGCCAACCTGACCACCGGAGAACACACGTTTGCGCTCAAATGGACGCCCTACGACCTGACGTTTTTCGTGGACGGGAAGGAGGTCGCGCAGCAGGCCACGCCCGCCGACATGAATACGGCGATGTACATGATCGCCAACCTAGCGATGGGCGGGAGCTGGCCGGGCAACGCCGCTCCAGGATCGACGGCGACGATGACCATCGATTCAATCAAAGCCTATCAATTGCCGGAGTACACGCTTGCGAACTACACCCTGCTCACGAGTGGCGGGTCGACCAACACGATCGTGGGAAGCGCAGCTGTAGATACGCTGACCGGCACGTCCGGCAATGACCTGATCGGTGGTGCAGGAGGCGCGGATGTCATGACTGGCGGCGCCGGCGATGACACTTATGTCGTGACCGATTCCGGTGCGAAGATTGTCGAGGCCTATGGCGGAGGCATCGACACGGTAAGCTCCTCGGTGACGTATACGCTTTCAAGCTACGTCGAGAATCTGACGCTCACCGGTTCGGCGGCCATCAACGCCACCGGAAATATTCAATCCAACATCATCATCGGAAATTCCGCGTCTAACGTGATCACCGGCGGGCTCGGCAATGATATCCTGACCGGCGGCGGCGGTATGGATACTTTCGTATTCAACTCCGGCGATGGTTCGGACATCATCACCGACTTTTCTCCGGGATCGGGCGCCGCTCACGACGTCGTCCAGCTCAACGGCTTTGCCTTCGCCTCGTTCGCCGACGTGCAGGCGGCGATGACCCAGGTCGGAAGCGACGTCTATCTGAAGTTGACCAGCCAGGACACCTTGGTTTTCCGCAACACGACGGTCTCGGCATTCACCAGCGACGATTTCCAATTGCCAGCAACGCTCCCGGTCGGCGGGACGATCACGTCATGGATTAGCGGGAAGGCGAGCAGCCGCATGGTGTACGGCACCGCGGCGAACGACAAGCTCTCGGCGGTCAATAGCGATGACACGCTCGTCGGGGGGAACGGCGACGATACCTACGTCATCGGAAGCGCGAACCAGAAAATCGTCGAGAATCCCGGCGGCGGCATTGACAGCGTGGAGGCGTGGACGTCGTACACGCTGACGGCGAACGTCGAAAACCTGACGTTGATGATGGGCGGGCTCGCGGGCGTCGGTAACCAATTGGCAAACCGTATGGTCGGCTCGAGCGGTGACGACGTCCTGGATGGCGCCGGCGGGAATGACTGGCTCTCTGGAGGATCCGGGAACGATACGTTCATTCACTCTGCAGGCAGCGGCAACGATACGATCGCGGATTTCCACGTCTTCACGAGCGCGACCGCCGAACACGACAAGCTGATTCTGAAAGGTTACGACAGCGGCGCCTATTTGACCCATGTGAACGACGTGTGGACCGTTCGCTACGCGGGTGGAGCAGATACGCTGCGCATTGCGGGCGTCACCAGCTTGACGTCGGCCGACTATTCATTCGTTTCCGCGACGAATTCGCCGATGGCGATGACATCTATCGCCGTGCCGACGATCTCGGCGGTCAACGACAGCGGCTCGATCGTATCGGGCCTGATCAATACAAATCATCTGGTCCTCACGGGTCGCGCGCAGGCAGGTGTGACCGTCAAGGTTTTCGACGGGACAACTCAGATCGGCACGGCGATAGCCGATGGCAATGGTAGCTGGAGCATGGCGACCGCATTGCTGGCCGAAGGCGGCCACACCTTTGCCGCCGCAGCGATGGACGGCGTCGGCAATCTCACCGCGCTCTCAGCCGGGGTGAATGTCACCATCGATACGGTCGCCCCGAACGTGCCCAAGCTCGCGTCGTTCTCGCCAGACAGCAACGTTGCCGGCGATGGCGTCACCAATGTCAACCACGTGAATTTGACTGGAACCGCGGACGCCGGGAGCACGGTGCAGGTCTTCGACGGCGCGACGATGATCGGAACCGCGATCGCCGATACCAGCGGAGCATGGTCCATTGCCACCGCAACGTTGGCGGACGGTAATCACACGTTTACCGGCAAGACTGCCGACGCCGCCGGCAACGTCAGCGCTTCCTCCGGTGCGTTGAATGTCACGGTCGACACGCGTGCCCCGGTTGCACCTATCCTGACCTCGGGCGCACCTGGAGCTTCTAGCGCAATAATCGTGTCCGGCACGGCAGAAGCCGGAAGCACTGTCCGGCTGTACGAGGGCGCGACCTTGCTCGGCACGGGCGTCGCGGCGACGAGTGGGGCCTGGAGCGTCACCACCGGATCGCTCACGGCAGGGCAACACAGCTTCACCGCCACCGCCACCGACATCGCCGGAAATTTGAGCCAGGTTTCGAATGCTTTCAGCTCCGCCGTCGGTACGGTGATCGAAGCGGCCGGAACGACATCGCTTATCAAGTCGGGAAGTAACTTCTACCTTTCGACGGCCAGCTCATCGGTGATCTTGAAGAATGGCGGAACGGCGGTTGTCGCGGGGCAGCTTGGCTCGTGGGTGCCAGTAGCTGCGGAAGCGTCGTCGAACGGCTATCTCGTCGCGTGGAAGATCCCCTCGACCGGTCAGTTCGCGGTCTGGAGCACCGACAGCAACGGCAATTTCGTATCCAACTATCTGAACAAGGTGTCCGGCACCGACCCGGCTCTTGAGTCGAGCGAGACCCTCTTTCACCAGGATCTCAACGGTGATGGCCTGATTGGTCTTCCACCAACGCCCCAGAAGGTTTCAGGCACGACAATCGAGGCGTCCGGCTCAACCAGCCTGGTTCTGGTCGGCTCGAATTACTTGCTCGACGCGATGACCAGCGGCGTGGGGCCGACCTTGAAGTACGGTGGCGTAGCGGTTGTGTCGGGACAGTTCGGCGCTTGGACGCCGGTGGGTGTGGAGCAAACGACCAGCGGCTATGATGTGGCCTGGAAGATTCCGGCCACCGGCGAACTCTGTGTGTGGACCACGGACAGCAATGGCAACTATGTATCGAACCTCCTGAACAAGGTGTCCCCAATCGACCCTGCTCTTAAAGCGGTCGAGACGACTTTTTATCAGGATCTCAATGGCGATGGTGTAATCAATACGTCATCGACCATCCTCAAGATCTCCGGAAATGTCGTATTGAATCTGGGCAATATGTCACAGGCCGCGACGGTCGACCCCGGCGCCACGCTCGAACTGTCCGGCGCCGCTTCGGGGTCGATCACCTTCAAGACGTCGACCGGCAATCTGGTGTTGGACCACGCGTCGCAATTTACGGGAACGCTCATCGGTCTGACGGGTGACGGCACCGCGTTCAATTCCAACCATATCGATCTGAAGGACATCGCGTACGGAGCGGGGACGTCGGCGTCCTTTTCCGGCAACACAGCCGGCGGTACGTTGACCGTGGTCGATGCCCAGAATCACACGGCAAATATTTCGCTTGTTGGTGACTACACCAGATCGACCTTCAACCTCTCGAGCGACGGAATGGGCGGCACGCTGGTGATCGATCCTCCGAAAACCAGCGTTGATTTGTCGGCGGTTGCCTCGTTACAGCCTCCTGCGACCGCACCGGCCGTCGGCCTCGCGGGCCTGGAAGATGGCGGGTTCGTGTTCGAGCAGTCCGCTACCTCCAATGCATATGACTTGGTCAACGAGGCGTCTCGCGAATCTGCCAAGGCAGTGCTCCTCGCGGCGATCACTTCCCCAGATGTTGATTCAGGCTTTCATCAGGTCGACGCCGTTCACGCGGTCGCCCCGGTCGATATTCATCTGGCGGAATTGCATGGCTTCATCGTTCGCTGAAGGTCTTTGCCTTTCGAAAGACGTTGCGCAATACGCGTTTCGCAAGTGCCCGTTTCTGCGCGAAGAAGGACATGGCGAGGAGATATGATGCATAGGCAAGCGCCAGCAGCGTAACCAGCCCAGCGAATGAGTTTCCATCCAGCAATGAGATGATCGAAATCCTTGTGACGGTCGCCGCAACGGCACAACCGATCCAATGCGGGACAGTCGTCTTGATCAGGTTCCTTGCCGTCACAGGGCCATGACGACCGATCGATATCGCATAAAGCGGCAGCACGACGGTGCAGTTCACCAGCGTATACGCTGCGGCGATTCCAAGCGCGCCCCAGGGAAGACCGGCGACGAATGAGGTCACGTTGATCAGGGCGGTCCAAACGCCGAGCCTGAAATACTCCTGGCCACGGCCTTCACTGAGGAACAACCAAGCTGCCGTCGCGGTCGCGACCTGGATCAAGCCCGCAACGCCAAGCCAGGAAAAAATCGGGGCTGCACCCACCCAATGCTCGCCGAGGAGAACTCTGAAGAGCGGCTCCGAGAGCAGGATGGCGAAGACGATGCCCGGCTGACATATGAGCATAACCATGGACAGGGCATCGTTGTAGGTGCTCAGATATCTCTCCTTATCGAAACGATGTCGCGAAAGCAGCGGGACAATCACCTGGCCGATAGGGTTATGTAATTGGACGATCGGCAGCAGCAACAGCTTATAGGCCCGATCGTACAGTCCGAGTTCGTCGCCGCCTCGAAATTTGCCGATGAGAATGTTGTCCGCATTTCTCGAGAGATAGTTGACCAGATTGAACCCTGACACGTGCAGGCCAAATCGCGCCATGTGTCGCGTCTCGCTGTCCAGATGGGGATATCCAGGGCGATAGCCAGAATAGGCCCAGATCCCGACTGTCGAAATGAGCGTGAGAACGAGCGTGGACAGATAAAGTGCCCAAAAGTCTCTCAAGATGATTACGGCGACGATCCCCGCGACAACGGAAGCGGTTGTCGCGGCGACATCCAGGATTGCCAGAGCCTTGAACCGGGACTCTCTGGCAAGTAGCGCCGCCGGAACGGTCGCAAGGCCGGCAATGAAGCTTAGGCCGGCAATTGCGATCATGAGCTGTTGAAGCCTCGTATCGTCGTAAAACAGCGCAACTGGATGCGCGCTCAACGCCAGAACGAGAGCAGATGCCGCGGAAGCGAGCACCGACAGCCAGAACAGCGCATCGATCTGACCCTTGGCGATCTCCGTGCGTTGAATGATGGCCTGTCCAACGCCGACGTCCTTGAGGAGTCCGAGGAACGTTGCAGCGGTCGCAGACATGGCCAGCACGCCGAAGTCGGACGGGGCAAGATTTCGCGTCGAGAATATCGTCAAGACAAAACCGGCCGAGAGTTTCCAGGCCTGGGATCCGCCCGTTATGAGGATGTTGGTTACGGCCCGTGACTTGCTGTCTTTGTCCAACGAGCTCACCCTGCGATCTCAAACAGTTTCTTGCGCGGTCTTGCGCCTGCCAGCAAGTGCCTCGGGAAATCCAGTGCGCTGAACGATGGCGGTTCCGATCGTCTCCGGCTTTTAGCTTGGCCCTGACATGAACGGAAGACGTGATCGAGCGATGTGGGATCAGCGGGCTGGGTCGAAACTGTTTTCAAACGATGGTCTGACCGTCACGAATGTCGACGTGGACACTTGTGGTCACATCAATGCCCGCAGTTTGTCATATTCAATTCGCAGTGTTGAGGTTCCCGCGGGATGATTTCGTTGGCACTCGCACCGGGAGAAGGACGAGCTGCGCTTGCGATGCTTGCAGATGGCTAGTGATTCTATAATGTTCGGTTGGGCGAAGCTCCGGAGGTCCCAGACGGGATGGCGTTGTATACCGTTGCATCACAGCAAGGAGCGCGGTCTAGCGTCTCGTCGCTCGCGGGACCTCTCTTCCTTCTTGCAGTAGCCGTCATTCTTTCTGCGATTTCGCGGCGGGCCGTCACGCACCTCGCGCGC
The DNA here is from genome assembly GCF_023073535.1 of Bradyrhizobium sp. 179. Classification (NCBI taxonomy): domain Bacteria; kingdom Pseudomonadati; phylum Pseudomonadota; class Alphaproteobacteria; order Hyphomicrobiales; family Nitrobacteraceae; genus Bradyrhizobium; species Bradyrhizobium sp. 179. The sequence continues at coordinate 283,831 of NZ_JADPJR010000136.1, forward strand.
TGGTCTGACATTTACGCTTTGGTGCTGGTTTGCTTGGCATTTGCCGGCGCGCTCGCCTTCAGCTCCATTCGCTACCGTGATTTCTCGCCGCCATTGCGTATCACCGCGCTCGCGATCGGAATGACGATTTTCGTGCAGTTGCTGTTCGATTCATTGGGCCCTTTCGCAGGGCCCCCCAACATCCTGTTCGGTTCGAGCGACAAAATTCTGTTCTTCCGCTACGGTGCAGTGCTTGCGGTTGTGGCAGGAATAGCCGCGATCTGGCGTCCTTCATTTCTGGTGCCGCTGTTCTATTTTTATCATGCATGGCGCGAAATGGTGAGCGTCGTGTCCGGCATCTTCGTGACCGAGACCGATTATCTCGGGATGCTCGACGTCGGTAACTTCGCCGTCCTTGGCGTGCTCGGCACGATCGTCCTCACCAGCGCCTGGGTGATGGATCGCGTGCCGTGGCTGCGAACTCTGTTCGCTTCTGCAGACAACGTGAAGCAGCTTCGCGATCGCGCCTATGGCTTGATTTGGGCGTGCGCCGTCGGGGCGCATCTCGGCAGCTATTTCTGGTCGGGAATCGCAAAGCTGCAGGCCGGTGGCGAGAAGCCATGGACCTGGCTGCTCGCAAATCCCACGCAAACCTCAATCCTGATGGGTCTCGAACGCGGCGACGCCCCGCTCGGCCTATGGCCTGGCGCGTTGCAGACGATCTGGGACGCGATCGTGAGCAACCAGCTGATCTTCAACGTGTTCGTGCTGGCTGCCCAGCTCCTATCGCCCTTGGCTGCGATCTCGACGCGCGCGCTGTCGTTTTTCTGCCTGCTGTTCGACATCTTCCACATCGGCGTGTACTTCACACTGGGGGCTCTGTTCTTCTTCTGGATTGCGCTCAACCTGTTCATCGTAGCCGCGGCACGCACCCTGCCGCGTGATGGGTTCACCCCGGCGATGAAGGTTGTGATGGTCGTGACCGTCATTTGTGGCCGGTTCTTCTTCTACACCAATTACCTTGGATGGCTGGACGGGCCGAAGCTGGCAAGCCCGCGGCTTTTCGTCGAGACCCGCGATGGTCGCCAGGTTCTCGCGCCTTCCACGTATTTCGGCATCTACTCGTACATGATCGGGACCGGAACCATGTACATCCCTGAGAATCATTTCCGGGCTCGCGTTGGCGGCAACAACCACGATCTTGCGACTTGGCACGACGCGACCACCTGCGGCCCGGAGATCCTTCCGCGTCAGGACACAGGCGTAGCCATGGAGGCCGTGGAAAAAATGGTCCGCGAGACGGATCGCTTTTTCCGTGTCTATCCCTGGGTGAAGGATAACAACAGTTTTTATGCCTATCCGCACCACATGCTGTCCAATCCATGGCTGTACGGCGAATTCAACAAGCTGACCATGGACGATATTGTCGCCTATCACTATGTGGTGGACTCAGTATGCCTCGGCCTGGCGGAGGGCAAGCTTGTGCGCGACGTTCGGAAGCGAACGGACTATCGAATTGACCCATAGTGATGACGATATCTGGGTGGTCTATGACGGCGAATGCCCGTTATGCAGCCGCTATGTTCTGCTGTACCAGTTGCGGGAGCGTGGGCAGCGCATTCACCTGATCGACGCGCGTTCGGAGCATCCAATCGTGCGCGATATCCGCGCGCGCAACCTCGATCTCAATGAAGGCATGGTGGTTCGCTGGCGTGGGCGGCACTACTATGGGGCCGCTGCAATGCATCTGCTGGCAACGCTTGCCGGGGAGGCGACCGTCTTCAATCGCCTCAATCGGCTCGTGTTCTCCCGGACCCGCCTCGCAAGGGCAATTTATCCAGTGCTGGTGCGCGGAAGGAAGCTTCTCCTTCGGCTTCTCGGCCGCAAGCTGATCGATGAAATCAATGCTCCAGAACAGCAGATACCGGTCGGTCCTTCCGACGAACACATCAAGCACAACGACGGGGTCCGGTGACGATTGGAGGAAGGCTCCAGCGCGCCTCCTGTGTTCAGGAAGCGGTGTCAGGGTTGTCGCGTCGCGGCCTGGTAGGCCGGGGAGAGACGCATCAGACCGCAACGGACAAGATCGTCTGATGATTGGTAGATCAGGCTATTGGGATAGATGAGCTCGAATGACGGATTCTGATCGAGCCGCTCCGCGTAGCGTTGATACTCGACCGAGCCGAGATAGTAGTTCCCCTCACGGACCGCGATTGCGACCTTATCGGTGAAGTCGTGAAGAAATTTGAAATGGAGCAGGGCGCCTGTGACATCGCCTGCCTTGCCTGCTGGGGCCATCAGGTGACCGGCGGCGATATAGCGACGGCCGGGCGACCATCGCGCGAGCGGCACTTTAGTGAGCAGCGGTGGCTGCCAGCGCGTTATGTTAACTGCAGGCAGCAGCCGCGCCAGCCCGTATGGCTCAAGCAACTGTACAAGTGCGTCGTAAAGAGCGATCTTTGGCGGCATCGGTTCGTCATAAAACAGCCTCGCTCGCGCACCACCCACCAGGTAGTTGGTCGGAAAGCCGCGCCGACGGCGCTTCACATAGGTGTCGGAATCGAAGTAGGGGGAGAAAGCGATGAGGCTCTCGCCGGCATGGTAGCGCTCCGGACCGCCGAGCCAGCGTGGATACATATCGACCATTTCCGCGGTCATGCAATCAGCGCCGGTGCTCTCCAGATAACGGCACAACCATCGAAGATCAAAACGTTCGCAGCCGGGGTAGACGAAGAGTTCGTCTGCGTCGAGCGTCAGCGCCCACCGTCCTGGCGCGAATTGGTCGAGCACGGCGCTGGTCCAACGCGCACCACCACTTGATTCTGCAAAAGGCTCCCGAATCTCGAACACGTGAACATCCGGCTGATCGAGCAGGAATGCTCGCGTGCCGTCGTCTGAACGGTCATCGATCGCGAGGAAACGTCCGACTCCGAGCCGGCGATGATGGCGCAGGAAATCGGGTAATCGCAGCATCTCGTTGCGGAGCTTGCCGACAGCTACGATCTCATCGACGCCGAAGTCGAGGGGCCGGGTATCAACCCGGTGAATGACCGGATCGGGGCGCTGCTTGGTCCGTGATCGCGTTGGCGTCAAAAGTGCGACAGCCGCTTGACCCCTTACGATCGACTCTTGTAACGCGTTCTGCGCGCCATTGCCGCCCGCCGCTGCTCTCGCCGGCAATTCCATTTTAGATTTTCCAGCCAACCGATCACATCTGCATTATCTACGATAAAGACGGCGAATATAGGTGCTATGGACGGTCACATTGTCTCAGCGGGTTGATCTAGCCTCATAAGTGCGTGGCGAGCTACAAATGGGCGCTTCTTCTTTGCAAGAGGAATATCGGCCGGCGTCGCGTCGGTTCCAAATTGATTGCATTGCCATTCATTCCCAAACGTCTTGAGCATACTTGATGTGTCGCTCCAGCTTGTCGCGCGTCGTGTCGTGCAAAAGCATTTTGCCCGGTCGGCTTTGTGCAACACAGCTATTCCGCGGAAGTTTCAAGGAGCCGAAATCAAAGTCAAAGAAGAAGCCTCCGCCACGCGTATTCAATTTGGTGCAGGAGATCTTTCGAGCCATTGAGCAGATTAGAGCTGCGGCCAACGGTTTCTGCGGAGCAGAACGCGTGCACGGGATCATGCCGCGTAAATGAAGCGCTCACAAGCACACCGGCGGGAATGCGGCCCCGCGGGATGAACTGCATGGCAATTAAGCAGGTGCGGAGCTTCTACAGAAGGATGTAACAATGTACGACCATGCGACAACATTCTCGCTGGCCGCTCATGATAGGGGGCTGACTAGACTGCGATTTGCGATTCAGGCATCTGCGGTGATGCCTCCGACTGCACCTGGTCGAGCACCGAGAGGTTCGCGATGAGCAGATAGATCAGCAGGCTCGCGCAATAGACGACTTGCAAAATTACCGCGCTGGCGACGAAGGCTATCGCGCCCGTGGCGAAACCCTGCTCAAGGCCCAAATACCACGCTGCAACCAGGATCAGCATCGTTGCGGGAATAAGAGCGTATGCGCGAAGAAAACGCCCCAGAAGAACACCCGCCACGGCGCTTGCGATCATCAGCACGACCAAAATCTGCCCTCCTGCTCTTGCACCAGAGATGTTCCGGACGCATGACGGGCCGTATTGTAGCCACAGAGCCGCTAAAAACATACCACTTTTGCACGGCCGTCGCCAGTCATTGGTGCGGCTGCCGCCGCGCCGCGGGCGGGCGGCTCTGTTCTGGAACGTGCTCGGTCGTCGGCGCGATCCCCTGGATTCCGGAGTTCTCCTGCTGACAACTTGGTGCTTTTCGGTTCCAGGGGTTTACTTTCCCCCCGGTGTGCTCGACCTCGGCAACAGGCGGATTCGCGAATGCGGCAAGAGGCTTGTGACCAAGGCGCCTCCGGAGGCGACCGGTCCTAGCCCCCCTGCTTTTTACGCAGCAGGAGCCCGACGAGTTCTTCGAGGCTCTGCTCAATGTCCACGGACTGCAAAGATCCGGTATCGGGCTCAGAGGAATGCGGCTCGATCAGACGCAAGCTTGCGCCGGCAGGCGCGGATTTCGCTGGCTTCGGCTCCCGAATGGATACGGGTTTAAGCGACTGAGGCATGTCATAGTTCGTCTGCTCAGTCATTGTGGGTTGAGGTGTGGCGTATCGCGTCCTGGTGCTTTCATCCGAAGATGGTCGCCTGGTTCTGAGCTCGGGCGAAACGTAGGGCTGCAAGTTCAGGTACTCGGCGTGCCGCTTACGAGAGATCAGCTCACGCGTGCCGTAGCCGGCCGCGAAGCCAATCGCGAGCAGAACAAATATGATGAGGAGCCCAACCATCAAACTATACGCGCCCACTCATAATTCTGCCTCAGAGTTAACCTGCTACCGTCCATATCCCGTAGTTGATAGATGCCGTAATTGACGATTTGAAGGCACGTCGTTCGGCGTGTCCGGGTGGGGCTGCGCTCGCCTGAGGATCGCTTCCAACGAGGGGTGAGGTGTTCGCGATACGAGATATTCGCTGTGATCCGCCGAGGCGCCAAGTTGCTGGTTAACGCGCCCCCGGTTTGGCATCGCACGCGTCGAGAGTGATGCGACAGCCATCGATTGAGAGGTCGCTCAACGTAGCGAGCATCGCAACAGGCAACCAGAATACCGAGATCGCCGTCTTGTCGTTACAATCCCCAGGTTCCACCATCATAGCCGGTAGTCGCGCGCAGAAGATCGGGGCGGTCAACGGTTTTCGCGGACTCGCCATCCTGATGGTGATCCTCTTTCACTTGCTTGTTCCGTTTACATCCAGCGCGCCGGCGTTTCCCGGCGAACTTGATCCGAATGGTCTCTTGGCCATTGTCGCAAAGCACGGCTTCTTGGGCGTAAATATCTTTTTTGTGCTCTCTGGATTCGTTCTGTACCTGCCCTATCGCACCAAGAAGCGGGCCATCGATCGGCTCGCCGACTTCGCGCATTTCTATTGGCATCGCGCAGCCCGGTTGCTTCCACTTTACTATACGGTTGTCCTCGTGACGGTTGCACTCCATGCCAAGTCGCCCGCAGGGTCGCACGCGTGGTATCTGGAGCTCGGCGGACTGCTATCTACGCTCTTCATTTTTGTGCCGCACGGGTTTATGCCTCCCTCCAATCCCGTATTGTGGTCCGTAGGCGTTGAAATCTGGTTCAGCCTTTTATTTCCGCTGCTGATTCTTCTGATCGCGCGCTTCGGCCTTCGAAGGCTGTTGCTGTTGAGCGTCGTCATCTGCTCAGCTTTTGTGATGGCTGGGCATCTTATCGCGGTGGATCGGGTTGGGATGTTTCGCCCGTTTGTGGGCGGAATATTTGGGTCGTGTTACCAGTTCATTTTCGGAATGTTGGTTTGCGATCTCTACGTCAAGTCCAGGGACAGCGTTTCACTCAGGAGATTTCAGTCGCGGGGGCTGCTGCCCGGACTGCTGCTGATGATCGCCGCCATATATCTCAAGGATAACGGCCCCTGGGCTGTGAGCATTCTCTACGCCACGATCTTTTGCGCCGGGTTTTCCATGGTGCTGCTGGCGGTGTTGTGCGGGGCATGGTCCGCAAATCGCTTGTTCGAGGCATGGCCCATTCAAATCGTCGGATGCATGTGCTACAGCATCTATGCGTGGCATTCGATCATCATGGTTGAAATGATCCCGCCCGATACGTCTCCGCTCCAAGACACGCTTCGACTTTCATTTCCGTATCTTGCAATAACGATCCTGCTAAGTGCGCTGAGCTATCGCTATATCGAATTTGGGCATCAGGGGGACTGGAGGTCGTTGTTCCTGTTGCGCAACTCCAATTCCGACGAGCTCACCGGCGCTGGGGTATCCCGTCGTGCTGAGTCTAAACCGGTCGCATCGTCCTAAGAGGACTCCCTGCTGGGACATCTGGGACTGCGGGTCAAAGGTATGTTCGGTGCTCGAGTTCGCGGCTGCGCCTCAGTCCTGTGGCAAAGTCGAGGGCGTTGCGGACCTTGGCGGCTTACTTTTGTATCCCGCCTAGCGCGACGGCTCTGAAGGTCCGACGGCGTGACAACCCAGGCGCTGATCATGCGAGTTGCTGCGCGTCGCCGCGCTGTCGAGCGATGGTCCACAGAACGAACCCAAATTTTCTTTTACATTTCAACGCTCTGCGCAAGCAAGCGCCATCGATGACCGTCACACCTCTGCCGGCGCCGCCTTGCTGCATATGAGGTCGCGGTGTAGATGTCGCACATGAGCGATGATGCCCATACCCTTCGAAGCGGCCGGCTCAGCGCGACCGTCAAGGCGCATGGCGCCGAACTGTGCTCGCTCATGGACGCCGGCGGCATCGAATTCGTCTGGCAGGCGGGGCCGCAATGGCCGCGCCATGCGCCGCTGCTGTTTCCGATCGTCGGGCGCCTCGCCAACGATGAATTGCGGCACCGGGGCAAGACCTATCGCATGACCCAGCACGGCTTTGCGCGCGACAGCCGTTTCGTGTGGACAGAACGCGGCGAGGGCCGCTGCACGCTGGTGCTCGAAGACAGCGAGGCGACGCGCGCGCTCTATCCGTTCGCATTCCGGCTCACCGCTGCCTATGCGATCGACGATTCCGGCCTTGATCTGACGTTCACGATCGCCAACACCGGCAAGGAGACATTGCCGGCTTCGCTCGGCGGCCATCCCGCCTTCAACTGGCCGCTCCAAGCCGGGCACGCGAAGGAGAGCTATGCGCTGACCTTTGCGAACGCGGAATCGGCTCCCGTCCGCCGTCTCGACGGCGGCTTGCTGCGCGCAGCAACCGAGCCGAGCCCGGTCAAGAATAGAGCGCTGCCCCTGTCCGAATCCCTGTTCGTGGATGACGCCATCATCTTCGACCGCATTGAGAGCAATTCGGTCCACTATGCCGCGGGGCAGGGCGCAGCAACCGGGCCCTGGCTGAAAATGTCCTGGCGCGGCTTTCGCGAACTCGGCATCTGGTCGAAACCGTCGGGCGCGCCGTTCCTCTGCATCGAGCCCTGGCGCGGCCATGCCAGCCCCACCGGCTTCGACGGCGAGTTCACCGAGAAGCCCGGCCTGATGCATATCGCGCCGGGTGCGCAAGAGTGCTTGTCGTTCCGGATCGAGGTCGGATCGTCCTGAGAACGCCTCAGAGCTCGATGCGCGTGAGGTCCTCACCGAGTACGACAGGACCCGAGTAATCCCGCCGGACATCGTCGAGCAGCGCGTTCAGCATGGTATCGTCGGTGCGCGGCCGGTGATGGGTCAGCGCGAGCTTCTTGACGCCGGCCTTGGCCGCGACCTTTCCGACCGTATCGCCGCAGGCAATCGTGAATTTCGCAAGCCTCGTGCTACGGGCCGGTTTCACCAGAACGACACTCGAATGTGAGGCGCAGCCGGCGGAAGGAACGCCCCCTCCCTCGCGCGTGTTGTGCCCTTGGCGGGGTGCCGGTCGGTGCTATTGTATCCCGCGATCGCGTGCGACAGGACGAGGTATTTCAGTGGCTAATGTTGATCCCGCGGCGGGCAAGCAGGCCTCGCCGGACGCGCTCACCAACATTCCGCGGCTGGTGACCGCCTATTTCGCCGGCAAGCCCGACGCGGCCGACCCCGCGCAACGGGTCGCGTTCGGCACCTCGGGTCATCGCGGCACCTCGTTCAAGAACACCTTCAACGAGGGCCACATCGTCGCGACCACGCAGGCGATTTGTGATTACCGGCGAGAAAAGGGGCTGACGGGCCCGCTCTTCATCGGCATCGATACCCATGCGCTGGCAGAGCCCGCCCTCACGAGCGCCGTCGAGGTGTTCGCGGCCAACGATGTCGATGTCATGATCGACAAGGATGGCGGCTACACGCCGACGCCGGTGATCTCGCACGCGATCCTGACCTACAACAAGGGGCGTACGGGCGGCCTCGCCGATGGCGTCGTGATCACGCCCTCGCACAATCCCCCGGAAGACGGCGGCTACAAATACAACCCGCCGCATGGCGGCCCCGCCGACACCGACGTCACCGGCGTGGTCGAGAAGCGCGCCAATGCTTATCTCGCCGAGGCCCTCAGGAGCGTGAAGCGCGTCGACTACGCCAAGGCGCGCAAGTCTTCGAAAGTCCACGCCTACGACTTCATCACACCTTATGTTGCCGATCTCGGCAATGTCGTCGATCTCGACCTGGTCAAGTCCGCCGGCGTCACGATCGGCATCGATCCGCTCGGCGGTGCCGCCGTGCATTACTGGCATCCGATCATCGAGCGCTACGGCCTCAAGGCCACCGTCGTGAACGAGGCGATCGATCCGACCTTCCGCTTCATGACGGTGGACTGGGACGGCAAGATTCGTATGGACTGCTCCTCGCCTTATGCGATGGCGAGCCTGATCGGGATGCGCGACCGCTTCGACGTCGCCTTTGCCAACGACACCGACGCCGATCGCCACGGCATCGTGACGCGCACCGGCGGCCTGATGAATCCAAACCATTATCTTGCGACCGCGATCTCCTATCTGTTCACGCACCGTCCGGACTGGGGCAAGGATGCCGCGATCGGCAAGACCGTGGTGTCGAGCTCGATTATCGATCGCGTTGCGAAAAAGCTCGGCCGCAAGCTGATCGAGACGCCGGTCGGCTTCAAATGGTTCGTCGACGGCCTCCTCACCGGCGGCTTCGGCTTCGGCGGCGAGGAGAGCGCGGGGGCCTCGTTCCTGCGCCGGGACGGCACGGTCTGGACCACCGACAAGGACGGCGTCATTCTTGGTCTGCTTGCTGCCGAGATCATGGCCAGGACCGGCCGTGACCCCAGCCAGCTCTTTGGCGACCTCACCGCCGAGTTCGGCGTGCCCCATTACGCGCGTACCGACGTCGCGGCCACGGGGCCGCAGAAGACCATCCTGAAATCGGTCACCCCCGAGCAACTTGGCCTGAAAGATCTCGCCGGCGACCCCGTCCGGGCCACCCTGAGCAAGGCGCCCGGCAACAGCCAGCCGTTCGGTGGCATCAAGGTCGAGACCGATTTCGGCTGGTTCGCAGCAAGGCCGTCGGGGACGGAGGACGTCTACAAGATCTACGCCGAGAGCTTCCGCAGCACCGAGCACCTGACGCGGATTCAGGAGGAGGCTAGGGCCGGCCTGGCGAGGGTGTTCGAGACGTAGCCGCCGGGCGCAAGCCTCTCTTACGTCCCTTGGAGGGCCCTCCAGGGGAAGTAAGAGGATCGCGCCCAGACATTCCTGCAAACCCAAAAAAAACATGCGCGATGTATACAATCGTCGAGATATAGGTATGGTAGTAGTGCCTTAATTCGCCTTGAATCCATCTAAGCTCCTGCTAGTGTATACATAACGTATTCATGAGCCGTGGGAGTGAGACCGATGACAAAGCCGTTCCCGATGAACGCCTGGTACGCTGCGGCATGGGATGCCGAGGTGAAGCCGGCGCTGTTGCCGCGGACGATCTGCGGCAAGCATGTCGTGATGTACCGCAAGGCCGACGGCTCGGTGGCCGCGCTGGAGGATGCCTGCTGGCATCGCCTGGTGCCGCTGTCCAAGGGACGGCTCGAAGGCGACACCGTCATCTGCGGCTATCACGGCCTGAAGTACAACGCGCAAGGGCGCTGCACCTTCATGCCCTCGCAGGAGACCATCAATCCGTCCGCCTGTGTCCGCGCTTATCCCGTGGTCGAGCGTCACCGCTACATCTGGCTCTGGATGGGCGATCCCTCGCTGGCCGATCCCGCGCTGGTTCCGGACATGCACTGGAATCACGATCCGGCCTGGGCCGGCGACGGCAAGACCATCCATGTCAAATGCGACTACCGCCTCGTGCTCGACAATCTCATGGATCTCACCCACGAAACTTTTGTGCACGGCTCCTCCATCGGTAACGATGCGGTGGCTGAGGCGCCGTTCGACGTCACCCATGGCGAGAAGACGGTGACCGTGACGCGCTGGATGCGCGGCATCGAGCCGCCGCCGTTCTGGGCCAAGCAACTCGGCAAGCCCGGTCTCGTCGACCGCTGGCAGATCATCCGCTTCGAAGCCCCGTGCACCATCGCCATCGACGTCGGCGTGGCGCCGACCGGCACCGGCGCGCCGGAAGGCGACCGCTCGCAGGGCGTCAACGGTTTCGTGCTCAACACCATCACGCCGGAGACCGAGAAGACCTGCCATTATTTCTGGGCGTTCGTGCGCAACTATCGCATCAGTGAGCAGCGCATCACCAGCGAAATCCGCGAGGGCGTCTCCGGCATCTTTCACGAGGACGAGCTGATCCTCGAAGCGCAGCAGCGCGCGATGGACGAGAACCCGGATCGTATCTTCTACAACCTCAACATCGATGCGGGCGCGATGTGGACGCGCAAGCTGATCGATCGCATGGTGGCGAAGGAAAACGCGCCGCAGCATCTCCAGGCCGCGGAATAGCCGACATGGCCGAACGTGAGGTCGACCGCTCCGTCTCGCAGACCGTGAAGGCGCAGCTCGCGCTGCGCGACCAGATCCTGTCAGGGTCGTTGCGTCCGGGCGAGCGCATCTCCGAACTCCAGGCGGTGGAGACCACCGGCGCCTCGCGCACGCCGGTGCGCATGGCGCTGGTGCGACTGGAGGAGGAGGGCCTCTTGGAGGCGATCCCGTCCGGCGGCTTCATGGTGAAGGCGTTCTCGGAGCGCGACATCTCCGACTCCATCGAGCTGCGCGGCACGCTGGAAGGCCTCGCCGCACGTTTCGCCGCCGAGCGCGGCGTCTCCGCGCGCGAGCTCGAGCCGCTGAAGGAGTGCCTCGCCGCCATCGACGAATTGCTGCGCCAGGTGCCGATCTCGGTCGATTCCTTCTCGTCCTATGTCACGCTGAACGCGCGCTTTCATGCGCTGCTCACGGAATTGTCGCGCAGCCCGCCGTTGATTCGCCAGATCGACCGCGCCTCCGCGCTGCCGTTCGCCTCGCCCAGCGGCTTCGTGATGGCGCAATCGGCGCTGCCCGAGGCGCAGCAGATCCTCATCATCGGGCAGGAGCATCATCGCGTCGTGATTGACGCGATCGAGAATCGCGAAGGCGCGCGCGCCGAGGCCGTCATGCGCGAGCATGCGCGGCTCGCGGTGCGCAACCTGCGGCTCGCGCTGCGCAACCGGACCCATCTCGACCTCTTGCCGGCGCTCGCGCTGATCAAGACCGCAACCGATTGAGGGCACAGCCATGCGCTTCATCGAAACCTGGATACCGGCAACGCTCGTCTCGACCCGCGATCTCGCACCGAGCATCCGCGAATTCCTGATCCGGCCGGATCAGTTCGATGGCGCCGCCTATCCGGTCGGCAGCCACATCAATGTCAGCGTCACCATCGACGGCCTGCCGGAGACGCGGTCCTATTCGCTGGTCGGCGAAGCCACCTCGGCTGGTTTCAAGATCGCGGTGCGCCGCGCTGATGATTCCCGAGGCGGCTCGCGCTATATGTGGTCATTGCAGCCAGGCGCACGGCTCGACATCACCCAGCCCGCCTCGCTGCTTGCGGTGGACTGGACGCGGGAAAACTATTGCCTGATCGCCGGTGGCATCGGCATCACCCCGATCCTCGGCGCCGCACAGGCGCTGGCGCGGCGCGGGGCTGACGTCACGCTGCATTATGCGGTGCGCTCGCGCGCCGAAGCCGCCTATCTCGATGATCTCGCCGCGCTGCTCGGCGATCGCCTGGTCGTTCATGCCAGCGACGAAGGCCACCGGCTCGATCTCGACGCCCTGTTCGCGTCGGCGCCCAAGGGCGCGCTCGCGCTGTTCTGCGGCCCGATGCGCATGCTCGATGCCGCGCGCCATGCCTGGATCGGCGCCGGCCATCCGCTTCCGGATCTCCGCTACGAGACCTTTGGCTCCAGCGGCACGCTGCCGACCGAGACGTTCCGGGTGCGTCTGAAGGACTCAAATGTCGAGCTCGAAATTCCGCGCGAACGCTCGATGCTGGACGTGCTCAACGCCAGCGGCCACGACGTGATGTATGATTGCAAGCGCGGCGAATGCGGCCTGTGCGCCATCGACGTGGTCGCGGTCGACGGCGACATCGACCATCGCGACGTTTTCTTCAGCGACCAGCAGAAGCAAAGCAACCAGAAGATCTGTGCCTGCGTCTCCCGCGCGAGGGGCACGATCACCGTGGATACACTGCTGCGGGCGGACGCGATCTGAAATAGCGTCCAGCGAGATCTGTTTTGGCGGAATGGACGGAGCCACGGACACCACCTCTCCCGCGTGCGGGAGAGGTCGCGCCGAAGCCGCGGGTGAGGGTTCTCTCCTCTGGGGAAGTCCCTCTGTGGAGACACCCTCCCCAATCCTCCCCCGCAAGCGCAGGGGAATCGCATATGGATTTCTCTGGCCTATTGCATTGGAGAGCAAGAGAGATTCTGAAGACGACTCCCAGAGCATGGAGGGGGTCGGATGCGGAGC